>JADGOY010000336.1 GCA_017882715.1 Nakamurella sp.
GAACGGGCCCACTCCGACATCGAACTGGCGCCGCACGCCTCGGCCGCGCTGGAGCGCATCGCGGGCTGACCAGGCCACCGGTTCCGCGGACGGCTTTGCGCTCGCAGGCACAGATCGCATGACGACGTCACCGGCGCTGGCCTGCGCGGCTTCCACGAGCCGGCGTCTTGGCGCACAATCCGGTGAGAATCGGCCGATGACCTCGAGATCCACCATCAAGACCCACCATCAAACGATCGCCGGGCAGGCCGAAAGTCGGAAGGGGACGGCGCTCGGCCGGGGCGATCAAGGACCGCGAATCGCCGCCTGAGCGCCTCGTCGATGATGTCCCCCAGCGACCGGTGACTCCGAGCCGCCCTGACCTTTGCCTCCGCCAGCAGACGCTCGTCGATGTTCACGGTCGTCCGCAATGCCGCATCATGACATCAATGTCGCGCATCATGATGCACAACGGCGACGCGGCTTCTCGGCATCGCCTCCCGGAAACGACGCTCCCGGTTACCCCGCCAGCGCCGCGGACACCACCTCGCGGGCCTCTTCCTGGACCTGCTCGAGGTGATCCGGTCCCCGGAACGACTCGGCGTAGATCTTGTAGACGTCCTCGGTGCCGGACGGCCGGGCCGCGAACCAGGCGTTTTCGGTGGTCACCTTCAACCCGCCGATCGCGGCGCCGTTGCCCGGAGCCGTGACCAGCCGGGCGGTGATCTTCTCCCCGGCCAGGACGTCGGCCTTGACGTCCTCGGGCGACAACTTGGCCAGCTTGGCCTTCTCGTCCTTGGTCGCCGGCGCATCCACCCGGGCGTACGCGGGATCGCCGAACTGCGCGGTCAGTTCCCGGTACCGCTCGCTGGGCGACTTCCCGGTCACCGCCTTGATTTCCGATGCCAGCAGGGCGAGCAGGATGCCGTCCTTGTCGGTCGTCCATACGGTGCCGCGCTTACGCAGGAAGGACGCGCCCGCGGACTCCTCACCGCCGAAACCGATCGAACCGTCGATCAGTCCGGGCACGAACCACTTGAACCCGACCGGCACCTCGACCAGCTTGCGACCCAGTTGCTCGACCACCCGATCGATCATCGACGACGACACCAGTGTCTTGCCGACGCCCATGTCGGCGCCCCACTCCTTGCGGTGGCTGTACAGGTAGTCGATGGCGACGGCCAGGTAGTGGTTCGGGTTCATCAGGCCCGCGTCCGGGGTCACGATGCCGTGCCGGTCCGCGTCCGCGTCGTTACCGGTGGCGATGTCGTAGTTCCCGGCCTTGGCCACCACGGAGGCCATGACGTATGGCGACGAACAGTCCATCCGGATCTTGCCGTCCCAGTCGAGCGTCATGAAGGGCCATGCCGGGTCGACCGTCGTGTTGAGCACCGTCAGATCCAGCCGGAGCCGCTCGGAGATGGCCGTCCAGTACGCCACCGAAGCGCCGCCCAGCGGATCGGCGCCGATGTGAACGCCCGCGTCGCGGATGGCGTCGATGTCCAGCACGTTCTCCAGATCGCCGACGTATCCGGAAACGAAGTCGTAGTAGCCGGTGGTGTCCGCGTTCTTCGCCGCCTGGTAGTCGATCCGTTTCACGTCGGACAGACCGCCGGCCAAGATGTCGTTGGCCCTGGCGGCGATCACAGAGGTGGCGTCGCTGTCGGCCGGACCGCCATTCGGTGGGTTGTACTTGAAGCCGCCATCGCGGGGAGGGTTGTGGCTGGGGGTGACGACGATGCCATCGGCCAGCCGGCTGCTGCGTTTCCGGTTCGCCTTCAAAATAGCGTGTGACACAGCGGGGGTCGGCGTGTAGCCGTCACTGGAATCGAGCATGACGGTGACGCCGTTCGCGGCCAGCACCTCCAGCGCGGTGGCGGTGGCCGGCGCGGCGAGGGCGTGGGTGTCGGCTCCGAGGAACAGCGGGCCGTCGGTGCCCTGCTCGGCGCGGTATTCGCAGATGGCCTGGGTGATCGCCAGGATGTGGTCCCGGTTGAATGCGGTGTCCAGGCTCGAGCCGCGGTGACCCGACGTGCCGAAGGCGACCCGCTGGTCGGGATTCGACACGTCGGGGTGCAGGTCCTCGTACGCCGCCAGGACGGCGTCGACATCGATGAGATCACTGGCCTGAGCAGGCTGTCCTGCGCGTGGATCCATGGTGGCTATTGAACCGGACTCGACTGTGGTCGGCATCACCGGTGGGGCCTGTCCGTGATGACTGGCCGCTGCGATGGCGCAGTTGCAGCACGGTGCCGGTCCGGCGCGCGCATCCCATCCGTCACAGATCGGCGATGGCCGGCACGACCTCCTTGCCGAGCATCGTCAGTGGGGTGAGCTTCCAGACGCCGGGAACGATGCCGTGTGCCTGGGCGATGCCCAACCGTGCATATCTCCGCAACTTATCGAGAATCGCATCGATGTTCTGGCCCTGTTCGCCAGGGTCGAAGCCCATCATCACCGTCTTCTCGATGTCGTCGTAATCCCGGCCCTCGCGCTCGCAATGACCACGCAGTACGTCCAGTTTGCGTTCCAGCTCCGGAGTGGGGAACAGGTTGCAGGCCTGGGCATACTTGGCGACCAGTCGCAGCGTCTTCTTCTCGCCACTGCCGCCGATCAGGATCGGTGGATGTGGGCGGCGCACAGGCTGTGGCGAGTTCAGAGTGCGGTCCAGTCGGTAGTGCGTTCCCTCGAAGGGGCCGTCGTTCTCGCTCCACATCTGCAGGCAGATCTGCAGCGTTTCCTCGAGCCGTTCGAACCTTTCGGCGGTCGGTGGGAACGGCAGGCCGAGCCCGCGCGCCTCCGCCTCGTTCCAGGCGGCACCGATGCCGAGCCACGCCCTGCCGCCGGACAGCACGTCAAGGGTGCTGACCAACTTGGCGAGCATCCCTGGCTCGCGGTAGACGACCGCGGTGACCCACGAGACCAGCTCCACCTCAGATGTCAGGGCGGCCAGGTAGCCGAGCGTCGTGTAGGCCTCCAGCATTTCGTGCTCCGGCGGTCCGAGAGGACCGATCTGCCACAGGTGGTCCATCACGCTGACCCTGCCGAACCCGGCCTCCTCGGCCGTGGTGACGATCCGGGAAAGGTCGTCGCGGAGCCCGGCGGGGCCGTCCGGAAAGGTGAAGTCCGCGATGTGCAGCCCGATCTTCATGTCCGCCTCCTTGCGGGACCCGCGCCCGCCTTTGCGAGGTTAGCCACACTCCACGGTTGCCGGACGGTGAATCCTGGGCCGGGTTGTGCCACCCTTGTTGGATGTGCCGAAATATCCGGGTCCTGCACAACTTCGACCCTCCGGCGACCGACGACGAAGTGCACGCCGCCGCGCTGCAGTACGTGCGCAAGGTGAGCGGAACGACCAAGCCGTCGGCCGCGAACCAGCTCGCCTTCGACCGCGCCGTGGCGGA
>JADGOY010000337.1 GCA_017882715.1 Nakamurella sp.
GCGCCGACCTGCGACTTGATGTCGTCACCGACGATGGGAAGCCCTGCGGAGCGGAACTTATCGGCCCACTCCGGGGTTCCGGCGATGAACACCGGAAGGGCGTTGACGAACGCGCAGCCGGCGTCGATCGCGCACTGCGCGTAGAACTTGGCCGCGTCCTCGGAGCCGACGGGCAGGTAGCACACCACCACATCGGCGCGAGCCGCGAGCAGGGCCGCGACGACGTCGACCGGCTCGGCCGGCGACTCGGTGATCGTCTGCTGGTAGTACTTGCCGAGCCCGTCCAGCGTGGCGCCGCGTTGCACGATGATGCCGGTCGGCGGGACATCGGCGAACTTGATCGTGTTGTTCTCGCTCGCACCGATCGCGTCGGACAGGTCGAACCCCACCTTCTTGGCATCGACGTCGAACGCGGCGACGAATGTCAGATCCGACACGTGGTAGTCGCCGAATTGCACGTGCATGAGGCCGGGGACACGGGTGCCGGGCTCGGCGTTCTTGTAGTACTCGACGCCCTGGATGAGAGACGAGGCGCAATTTCCGACGCCGACGATCGCGACGCGAATGGGGTGGGTACCGATACCCATGATGGTTCCTCCTGGAAGTGCTGGTCTGTTGGTCGGCTGGGGTGGAACGGTAACTACGTGGGAGCGACGGGTCAGGGCGGGTTGGTCGGACGGGATCGGCTCCGTCGAGGTGGTGGGGGCGGGTCGGCGGGCGGCGACGGCCCGGAACCCGGGCCGGCCGAGGTTCCCCCGGATGTGCGTTCATGGTCGATCAGCTCGTTGAGCCACCGCACCTCGCGGTCGGATGCCTCCAGACCCAGTTGGTGCAGTTCGGCGGTGTACTGGTCCAGACGCTCCGCGGCGCGGGTGACGGCGGAGCGCAGGCCCTCCCGCCGTTCTTCGACCCGGCGGCGGCGGCCCTCGAGGATGCGCATCCGCGCCTCGGAGTTCGTGCGGGAGAAGAAAGCGAGGTGCACGCCGAAGCCGTCGTCGGACCAGGATTGCGGACCGGCGTCGCCGAGCAACCCGGCCAGCCGTTCCTTTCCCTCGGCGGTGATCCGGTAGACCACCCGCGATCGGCGGGAGGATAGGGGAACGGCGTCGACGTCCACCACGGGCTCCTCGGAGGCGATGAAGCCGGCCGTCTGCAACCGCCGCAGCGTGGGGTAGAGCGAACCGAAGCTGAAGGCGCGGAACGATCCGAGGGTCGAGTTGAGGCGTTTGCGCAGCTCGTAGCCGTGCATCGCGGATTCGGCCAGCAGGCCGAGCACCGCCAGTTCGAAGACGTTCGAGGTCTCCTTGCCCACGGTGTCACCTCCGGGTGTGTGGGTCGCGAACGCGGGTAGTGCGTGAAACGATCATCTCGCTACACCTTATCAATATATCGGGCCGATACATCACAGTGTCGCGCGGAACGGACGACCGGGCGATCCGAACCAGCATCTCCTGGACACGACGGCGCGTCCGGCGCCGGCGCCGGTAGGCCTGACCACGCACAATTGGCGCGGCAGTTGGATTAGGGTGCACGAAGAGGTCGATCCGTGTGGGTTCGGCACCCATCGTGAGGGATGCTCGCCGTGCCGGACCCGTCTGCGCCGATCAGGGACGCCTACGTCTACGGCTATCCGTTGGTTGCAGGCCTGCACGAAGTGGCCCGATTCACCACCACCGGCCTTGGCGCCCAACCGCAGGCCGACTTCAATAAGTTCTCGCTCGCCACGACGCTCGCCGGTCCTGCTGACACCTTCGTCACCATCACCAACGACACCCTCTCCTCGACCGGGAACATCGACCTGTCCGGTGGGCCGGTCCTGCTGCACGCCCCGGACACCGGCGGCACCTATTACGTCGTGCATTTCATCGACGCCTGGACAAACAACTTCACCCACGTCGGCCGCCGGGCAACCACGGCTACGAGGCCCCCTACAGCCAGGTTTTCGACGACATTGACGGGTCAACGCCTGCACTGCGACATCAGCTACGCGATCCATTTCGACCAACCGCCACCCGGTTGATGCCTTCTGGTCCCTTGACGATGTACGACATTCCGCGGCTTTACATTCTCGCCAATCCCGTCGACCGTTATTCGATCGGAGATCGGAACCCTGGACTGGTCGACGGTGACGACGGGTCGCTGACGATCCACGTGCAGCATTCCGAACCGACCGATCCCGCGGCGCGAGCCAACTGTTACCCGCTCCGAAAGCGCCCTTCCGGCCCATCCCGCGGATGGACAACCCCCAGAAGCCCGTCCTGGACGAGAAGTACCGCATCCCAGGGCTTGTCCGCGCGGCGGGCTGAATTGATCAGCTCGCTCCGGCGGGGAATCGCAGGCAACCTGGAAACTCGGGGATATCACGCCCACCCGTAGCACCCGGCAATCACGCATCAGTCGACCAGCAAGGAGCAGCAATGACCGGCAGTGGCCCTTCGTTCGATGACCGCACCGACTTCGAGAACGCCGAACGCGGCTTGGTCGAAGCACTCGACCCGTGCATCGTCGCCGACGCCGACGGCCGGGTGGTCTGGGACCTGCAGGCCTACTCCTATCTGGACGCCGACTGCCCGGAAACGGTGAATCCCAGCCTGTGGCGGCAGGCCCAGCTGTGCGCGAAGCAGGGCCTGTTCGAGGTGACGGCCGGCATCTACCAGGTGCGGGGTCTGGACCTGTCCAACATGACCATCGTCGAAGGCGACACCGGCGTGATCGTCATCGATCCGCTGATCTCGGCCGAAACCGCGGCGGCCGCGTTGGCGTTGTACCGCAAGAACCGTGGAGACCGCCCGGTGACCGGGATGATCTACACGCATTCGCACGGTGACCACTTCGGCGGCTCCAAAGGGATCCTGCCCGAGGGCGCCGGGGACGCGCCCATCCTCGCCCCGGAAGGCTTCCTCGAGCACGCGGTGTCGGAGAACGTGTACGCAGGTGTCGCGATGAACCGCAGGGCCGCCTACATGTACGGCGCCGTGCTGGACAAGAGCCCCACCGGGCAGGTCAGCACCGGGCTGGGCATCGCCACCTCCGCCGGTGCGATCGGGTTGATCGCACCGACCGTCGACATCACCCGCACCGGGCAGGAAGAGACCGTCGACGGCATCCGGATCGTCTTCCAGATCACCCCCGGGACCGAGGCGCCCGCGGAGATGAACTTCCTGTTCCCGGACCACCGGGCGCTGTGCCTGGCCGAGAACGCGACGCACAACCTGCACAACCTGCTGACGCTGCGCGGCGCACTGGTGCGCGATCCGCGGATCTGGTCGCACTATCTCAACGAGGCCATCGAGTCGTTCTCCCCGGACGCAGATGTGGCCTTCGCGTCTCACCACTGGCCGACCTGGGGCACCGAGAACATCGTCCGGTT
>JADGOY010000338.1 GCA_017882715.1 Nakamurella sp.
CGGCGGCGGTCCAGCTGTTGAAGAGTCTCGGTGCCGAGGTGACCGCGGTCTGCGACACCGAGCACCTGGAGCTGGTCAGGGGCTTGGGCGCCGACAGAGTCATCGACCACCCGGCACAGGACTTCACCAGGGACGAGCACACCTACGGCGTGGTCCTCGATTCGGTCGGTAAGAGCTCCTTCGGCGCCTGCAAGCGACTGCTGAAAATGCGCGGTATCTACCTCTCGTCGGAGTTGGGTTCCCTTTCCCAGAATCCGGTGCTGGCGCTCATCACTCCGCTGTTTGGCGGCAAGAAGGTGATGTTCCCCATTCCGAGGCACACCCAGGAGATGGTGAGGCATTTCAAGGCGCTGATCGAATCCGGGCAGTTCAAGCCTCGCACTGGCGACGCATCGCGGCAGAGATCCGCCGTTCCCCCCTGGGGCCCGGTGGCCCGTGCGGTCGAGGAGATCCTGACCTACTCGCGGCCCTACGGTATGGCCGGCTCGATGGAGCGTGCGATCGCCGCCCCTCGCCAGCAGGCCGCTCGGTCGGAAGTCGAGGAGGTGGCCACCAGGATCCGGGCTCTGCGGGCGGCATCGGGGTTGACGGTCGGCGAGTTCGCGAGTCTGGTCGGTACGTCGGGTTCGAGAATGTCGACCTACCTTTCCGGAAAAGTAGTCTCGTCCGTGTCGATGTTCGTGCGGATGGAGCGGTGGAGGCGCCTGGCCGACGGCTGACAATCCAGCTGCGACCCGCGTCGCGCGCGCCGGCAGGGTGATCCCGGCTGAGCTGCGCGGGTCGCGACGGTACCCTTGGGGCGCTCCCGACCTGGAGGATTGTTGATGTCTGGACCACTCACCCCGGCCGGTGAGGCCGCTGTTGCCGACCTGGCCCAGCGCTATCGCGTCAGTGACGGCGCGGTGCGGACGCTGCTGGACGCGGTCATTCACGGGGGCGGCGCGATGGCCCAGTTCTCCCAGCCCGAACTCGGCGGCAGTGGCCAATGGATGCGCGGCGGCATGACCATGGTCGGCGACATGTTCAACCCGGGATTGCAGTCCACCGTCAGCGGAATCTGCTCGGAACTGTCCTCGCTGCTCGCGTCGGGAAGTGCGCTGGTGACGCCCGCGGCGCGCTCCGCGGGCGCCTTCGGGAACTTCGGGGGCGACTGGTGGCCGGAGGATCTGGGCAGGCCGAGCTCGTCCGGCGGGCAGAACGACGCCGCCTACGCGTACTTTCCCGGACCCCGACGGCTCGCCATCCGGCGCGCCGGAACGATCACCTTGTACGACACCGGCGATCACGCCATTTCGGGCGTGCAGCAGCAGCAGGGCACCCGTGGTTCGCTGGAGTTCTCCAGCCAATTCGGCTCCTTCACCGTGGACACGCTGCCGGTGGTCGGGGGTGAGGGACCCGGACCGGCCCCGCGACCGGCGCCACCGTCGCCGCCCACTCCGGCGGCATCGACCACGACGCCGCCGACGCCCCCGGCGGCACAACCGGTTTCCACTTCGACTCCGCCAGCCGCCCCGCAGCCGCCCGCAGCCGCACCCGAGCCCCGGCTCCCCCCGCTCGCGCACGTCCCAACGCCAAGAACCCCGGCGTCGTCCGGCGCCGCGACGACCGCGACCGAGATCGCCGCCGCCATCGAAACCCTTGCGGCGCTGCGGGACAAGGGCTTCCTCACCGACGAGGAGTTCACCGCCAAGAAGACCGAACTGCTCGCCCGGCTGTAGCGGTGCCGTCGACGAACAAGCCCGTGGGCGTGTCGCAGGTGGCCAAGTCGTCGGCGATCGTCATGGGTCTACTCAAGGGTTTACTCCCAGTCGTTCACCGACTCGCTTCATCGCTGCGGCGATCTCGAACTCGCGACCGTGATCACGACGTTGCCGACCTTCTGGCCGGTCTCGACATATCGGTGAGCCTCGACGATCTGGTCCAACGGATACCGCCTGTCGATGACCGGCTTGAACTTAGGATTCGCGCATTGTTTGGCTAGGTATGTCCGGTAATTTTGGGTAGAGTTGTGGTATGAGCCTGCCCGAGGTGGACGTCGAAGCGATGTCGGCGCGGTTGTCGCTGATCAAGGAGCATCTGGATCAGCGGGCGTGGCGCTTGTTGTTGGGTGCGGAGGCCAAGGTGCTCGGCCGGGGTGGGATCACCGTGGTCTCTCGGGCGACTGGGGCGCATCCGGATACGGTGGCTCAGGGTGTGCGGGAGTTGGATTATCCGGAGCCGATCCCGGGTCGGATCCGGCGGCCTGGTGCGGGGCGGTCCGCTTTGGCGGAAAGCGATCCCGGGCTGGTCGTGGCGTTGGACGCTCTGGTGGATCCGGAATCGCGGGGGGATCCGGAGTCGCCGCTTCGGTGGACGACGAAGTCGACGGTGAATCTGGCCGCGGAGTTGACCGGGCAGGGTCATGCGGTGTCGGCGCGGACGGTCGCGAAGCTGCTGAAGGAGCTGGGGTACAGCCTGCAGGGGAACTCGAAAACCGTTGAGGGTAAACAACACCAGGACCGGGATGCGCAGTTCCGATATCTCAATGAGCAGGCCACCGTGTTCCAGGCGGCGGGTGATCCGGTGATCTCGGTCGACACGAAAAAGAAGGAACTGGTCGGGAACTACGCGGCCGCGGGCCGGGAGTACGAACCGGTGAAGCAGCCGAGAAAGGTTGATGTGCATGACTTCCCCGACAAGGAACTGGGTAAGGTCGCCCCGTACGGGGTCTACGATATCGCCGCGAACACCGGCTGGGTGAACGTCGGCACAGATGCCGACACCGGACAGTTCGCCGTGGAATCGATCCGCCGATGGTGGCACACTTTGGGCGCCACCACTTATCCCGGATCTACTCGTTTGCTGATCACTGCCGATGCCGGCGGGTCCAACGGCGCGAGGCTGCGGTTATGGAAGACCGAACTCGCCAAACTGGCCGACGAGACGGGACTGGACATCACGGTCATCCACCTACCACCGGGCACGTCGAAATGGAACAAGATAGAACATCGCCTGTTTTCGGCGATCAGCCGGAACTGGCGCGGACGGCCCCTTCAATCCCATGAGGTCGTCATCGAGACGATCAGGGCGGTCACCACCACCACCGGACTGACCGTGCACGCCGAACTTGACGAGGGCATCTATCCTCGCGGCATCAAAATCACCGACAAGGACATGAAGGCCCTGGAAGCCACCGGGATCCTGAACCGCCACTCGTTCCACGGCGACTGGAATTACACGATTCACCCGCGACACGCCCAAGGTAAACCCACCTAAATATTGCGCAACCCCTTAGGTACGTCCCGGCCGCGCTCGAGCCACCAGCGGCGCGGAGCCCTCCTCCCAGCGCGGTCGTCTGCGCCGTGGAAGACACCACGTCAGCGCTGGCT
>JADGOY010000023.1 GCA_017882715.1 Nakamurella sp.
GGGCTGAGTTGGGCGCGGCCGGGGTGGGCGCCGGGGTGGGCTGGGCCGAGGAGATGGGCGGAGTGGGCACCGTCGTGACCGAGCTCGGCGTAGCGGGCGACGGTGACGCGGCCGTGGACGACGAGGTCGTGACAGTCGGGTCGGCCACACCCGGCGTGGAATTGCTGCACCCGGTCATCACGGCCACCGGAATGATTGCGAGGAAGGCCACCAGCGAGGTACGAACGGTTGTGTTCATCGTTCCGCCTCCACTGGATTGACGTCCCGCGGCACTGGATTGACGTCCCGCGGCGACCGACGTTCCACAAGTCACCCGGTCGATGCTCGACGCAACGGTCGCAGGTGAAGTGGCTGCAGCGGATCACCGTGCTGGACCGACCCGTTCCGCATCGTCGACCGGGGCTGGCACACCGGGCCCGGCCGCGCCTGGTCCGGCTGGGCGCCGATCAGCCGCGTCGAGGTCAGCACCGGCAGCGGAGCCGGCTGGCGCGACGCCACGCTCGATCCCGCGCCCCCGGACCCGGGCGGCCGCTGGGTGAAATGGACGTTCGATTGGGACCCGACGACCGAAGGCCAGCCCGAATTGCTTTGCAGGGCAACGGATCAGCTAGGTCAGGTCCAGCCGGTCTTGCAGCCGTGGAACCGCCAGGGCATGGCGAACAACATGGTGCAACGCATCCCTGTGTTCAGCGCGGCGACTGACGGGCATCTCGATTCAGGGCTGGAATATCTCACTGAGCTCGACGATCGCGCCGTCCGTCACCACCATGCGATAGGGCCGGTAGTTTCCCATCTGCATCGCCGCCCGATCGGCCAGGGTCGAGAAGTCGCTGCTGACTGGGTTGTTTCCCTCGAATGTCGTGATGGCCGCCTCGGGGCTGACGGTGACCACCCGCAGGGCGGGGTTCACGTTGCGGAAGTAGTACACAGTGCACCAGCCGTCGAGGTGTGCTTCTTCCGGCACGCCGTCCTCGGCGCATGCCTGCTCGGCTGCGGCGCCGGTGAACCAATCAATCTTGTCAAGGGTGATCTGTGATTGCTGGACGTCGACCGCGCGGATGAAGCCGTGGACCTCGCCACTGAGATCGGTCGGCAACGCGGTGGGTCCGCGAGGCGTCGGCTCCTCGGAACTCGGCTCGGGAGAGCTGGGCTGAGCTGAGTTGGGCGCGGCCGGTGTGGGCTGGGCCGAGGAGATAGACGGAGTGGGCACCGTCGTGACCGAGCTCGGCGGGGTCGGCGGGGTCGGCGACGGTGATGCGGCCGTGGACGACGAGGTCGTGACTGCCGGGTTGGCCACGCCCGGCGTGGAGTTGCTGCACCCGGTCATCACGGCCATGGGAATGATTGCGAGGAAGGCCACCAGCGAGGTACGAGCGGTTGTGTTCATCTTTTTCGCCTCCACCTGAATGACGTCCCGCAGCGACCGACGTTCCACGCGTCACCCGATCGATTCTCGATGCGGCGGCCTCGGCGCCGTTGGCAAGGAGTCACCGTCCGAGCTGCCAGTCGGTCCCCGATCTGACCAAGCGCCTCTATCAGCTCATCGCGGCTCGGGCCTGTCGGGTGGTGGCGAAAGTCCCTTCATTGACAAGGAATCCGCCGGCGGCGCGCGGGAGCCCGGTCAACGATGACACCCGATTGGCTTTCAGGGCTCCCTCGTGCCGGTGCCTGCCAACGCTGCCATGCGCAATGATGCCCGCGGTGCGCCGGGCACCGTGGTCGGCACGACGGTGCGCTTCAAGCCGTCCTGGAAGTCATCTCCAGCAGCGCGTCGACCGCGGCCGCACCGCCCAGCCCGGACACGCCGCCACCGCGCCGGGTACCGGCACCGGCCAGGAGAACTCTTTCACTACCTGCGATCTCGACACCGTAGCGCTGCGCCGGGGTGTCGGCGGCTTCGTCATCGGCAAGCCACGGCCAGCTCAGGTCGCCGTGAAAGATGTTGCCGCCCGGCATTCCCACCGACACCTCGATGTCCAGCGGTGACGAGATGTCAACGCATGGCTGGTCATTCGCGTCGCGCGCGAGGCAATCGAGCAACGGCTCAGCAAGATGCATCTGCAGCGCACCGAGCGCCGCCTCGGCCGCGCGCAGCCGGCTGGCCTGCGGATTCGCACGGAACAACGTGTCCGGCGTGTGCAAGCCGAACAGCGTCAGCGTCGCACCGTCGAACCCGCCCAGGATCGACGGATCGGTGAGCGAATGGCAGTACACCTCGCTGGGCAGCACGGCCGGGAGCGAGCCCCCGGCGGTGATCGAATGCGCCGCCTGGAGATCCCACAACCCCTCCTCCAGGTGCACCGTGCCGGCGAACGCCGTCGCGGGATCCGCACCGGAGGCCAAGCGGGGCAACCGATTCAGCAGCAGGTTGACCTTGATCTGGGCACCGGTCGGCACGACCGCCTCGCGGCCGAACCACCTGTCGACCACAGCTGGGGCAACTGCCGCCAGCAGATGCTCTGTAGCCCAACTATTGTCGATGCCGTCAGAGTTCCGAGCGGTGATCGTCACCGCCTCCGCATCCTCTGCGACAGCGACAACATCGACGCCACAACGGATATCGACACCCACCTGACGAGCATGGTCGGCCAGCTGTTCTGTCAGCGCCCCCATTCCGCCGACCGGAACCAGCCATTCCCCGGTCCCACGGCCGATCAGGTGGTAGAGGAAACAGCGGTTGGCCAACAGGCTCGGGTCGAACAACGACGTGTGGGTGCCGATCAACGCGTCGGTGGCGACGATGCCGCGGACGGCGTCGTCGCGGAATCGTCGGACGATCGCATCGCCGATCGGCTCCTCGATCAGATCGGTCCAGATCTGTTCTCCCGCATCAGCAATGACCCCGTCCATGACATGTTGCCGGCGGCGGAGCGGACCGGACAACGCCGGCGCTACCGCCTGGGCCAGGTCCGCCACCTCGCCGTAGAACTGCTGCCAGGCGCGGAAGTCGTCACCGGATCCGGTGACCTCCGCGAACGATGCCTCCGTTGCCGCGCCCGGTTGGCGCTCCACCAGCAGGCCCGTGGCGCGGCCGTCGCGCTTGACCGGGGTGTACGAGGACACCGGACGGGAGGTGAGGGTGAGGTCGATGCCCAACCGGCGGATCAGCTCGTCGGGCATCAGCGCGATCAGGTACGAGTATCGGCTGAGCCTGGCCGGGTGCGGGGGAAACAGCACCTGGCCGACGGTGGCCCCGCCGAGGTGGTCCGCCCGCTCCAGCACCGTCACCCGCCGCCCTGCCTGGGCAGCAAGGATCGCAGCGACCAGACCGTTGTGCCCACCGCCGACCACCACTACATCTGCCTGATTCACCGGCGATCACTCCTGTCCGGCCGCCACCTCGTCGTGGGACCTCGGTCGGGCCTCATTCTGCGCCGTTGCCGACGGTCCTACCGGAGCGGCCAGACCTTGATCGGAAGATCCAGCGCCGCCCGGCCCGATCGGCGGTGAGAACCCGGAGGAACGCTGCGGATCGTCAGGGCCAGGCAGCATCGGTCCCCCCGGCGACAGGGCCCGGCCGCCTGGCACGGAGCGCACGGCGCCGGTCAGTTCTGCATCATCGGCCAGCAAAGGCTCAACGGTGACTCCAGCGGAGGTCAGCAGCTGACGGAGCCGACCGGGATGGATATCCGAGTCGAGCAGTTTGCCGACAACCTCTGCGAGGTTCGGGGTTGGTTCGGGGTGCCGATCGACGACCCGGACAAGGGACTCGCCACCACGTCGGCGCCAGGCTCGTCGTGAATCAAGGCGAGAACTGCGGAGGCATCGAGAACCGTCACGGCGTGTCGTTCAGCCGCGGGCCTTTGCCAATATCGAATTGATCAATCAACTGCGGCGTAGCCACTGCGGCGTCATTCATTGGCCGCCGCCGCCCGACGCTCGGCAAGCAGTTCGTCGACCAAGGACCGAGTTCGCGGCACGGAGTCTCCCAGTCGCCGCAAAGCCGCCACCGCGTTCTCCGGCCGCCCCAGCACGATCTGGTTCCCATCGAGCCGGGCGTGCAAATGATCCCCGGGCTTGAGCCCGAGCGCAGTCCGCAGGTCGGCAGGGATGACCAATCGGCCCTGCTTGCCCAACGCCACCGTGGCATCATCCATAGCGCAACCGTGGCACAAACGTCACTCTTGCAGCAGATCTATTCACAGCTGCCGCAGGGAAGCGGATGCACCGCCTATCGAGCGGCGCTGATCGCCATCGCCCTGTCGTACTCGTCGTCCAACCGGTCCAGCACGGCCGGCCAGGCGGTCGGCGGCTGGGTGGTCCGATTGTGTTCGGCGATCCGCCGCCGCAACCCGGCGTCCCGGGATATCTCCACCAGCGCATCGATCATCCGCTGGTCGCCATCGGCGAGCAGGCCCTCGCGGTGATCGTCGACGAACTCGGTGATCCCGGTGCCGAGCATGGCCAGTACCGGCAATCCCGCGCACCGTGCCTCGAGCGCGGCGATACCGAACGACTCCAGGAAGGCCGGCGCGATGAACAGGTCGGAACGGGAGTAGATCTCCTTCAACGACGACCGATCCACCCGCCCGGCCAGCGTCACCGACTCCGCCATGGCGTGCTTGCGGATGAATCTGCGCATCCGGGGCGTCAGCTTGCCGTCCCCGAACACCGTCAACTTCAGCGTCACCTCCGGTCCGAGTCGGCGTTGCGCGGCCAGCACCATGGCCAGCAGCTGGAGCGGCCGCTTCCGCACGGACAACCGCATGGTGGCCACGGCGCGCACCGCTGTCGGGTCGTGTTCGATCGCCGGCACGGTCCAGTCCTGCGGATCCAACCCGTTGGGCAGCACCGCGACCGGCACGCCGGTGCGTTCGCGCAATGGCGCGGCAGCCGCCTCGCTGACGGCGGTCAGCGCCAGATGCCGGGCGATGTCGGGCGACGTCCAGGGCGTCAGGATGGTGGGCAGCCGGAATGCCGGGCGCAGGCAGTGCACCGTCACCACCACGGGAAGGCCGAGTTCCAGGCCGACCCGGACGCCCGCCGCGGCGAACGGCGAGCCCACCCCGGCATGGACGTGGACGACGTCGAAGTTCCCGCGCCGCAAGGCCTTGGCGATCGGTCGCGAGGGCAGCGGGTTGTTCGCCACCTCCGCGGGGATGGGCAGACCGAAACGGTGTACTGGGACCGGGAACGACATCGACCGGAGCCGCCGCGGCAGGGGGGTCGCCGTGATCACCTCCGGTTGCAGACCGACCTCCAGCTGACGCCGGGTGAGGTCGTTGACCTGCATCTCGATGCCCCCGAGTCGGGGTACGAAGCAGTCAGAGACGTGCGCGATACGCACAGTCCACCCGCTTCCCGGCTCAGCTCAATTCTGCGACATGCTAACCCTGTGGCGCACACGGTGGTCTTCTTCCACGCCCATCCGGACGACGAGGCGCTGCTCACGTCAGGGACGATGGCCAAGATCGCGGGCCTCGGACACCGGGTGGTGCTGCTGGTCGCGACAGCCGGCGAGAGCGGCCTGGCCGCCGATCGGCTGCGCTCGGGTGGCCGGCTGGGTGACACCCGGACCGCGGAACTGCGAGCGTCGGCCACCGCGCTGGGGGTGTCCCGACTCGAGCTGCTCGGCTACGCGGACTCCGGGCTCGCGCAGGCGCCGACGTCACCGCCCTCGCTGGGCCACCTCCCGCGCCTGGTCGACGCAGATGTCCCCGATGCGGCGGGGTGGGTCGCGGAGATCCTCGCGGAGGAGCAGGCGTCGGTGCTGACCACCTACGACGCGAACGGCGGCTACGGCCATCCTGACCACGTGGCCGTGCACCGGATCGGCGCGCTGGCCGCGGAGTTGGCGGGCACACCCGTGGTCCTGGAGGCGACAGTGCCCCGTGATCGACTGCTCGCAGCGGCACGGGCGGTGAACCGCATTCTCCCGACATCGCACAGGGTGGATCTCGACCCCTGGGCGCAGTCCTACTCCGCGTCGGCACAGGTCACCCACTGCATCGACGTACGCCGGCAAGCCCGTGCGCGGCGCGACTCCATGCGTTCGCACGCCAGCCAGGCCACCGCGGACAGCGGGCCACGCACGCTGGGCGTCTTCACCCGGATCCCGTCACCGGTGTTCGGCTGGCTGTTCGGTCGCGAATGGTATCGGCAACCGGACGCGCCGCCCGCCGACCGTCGCTACACCAGCATTTTCGCAACGCTCTGAGCGTTGTCACTGTTCGGCGGCGAGCTGGCCCGGCGTGTGGTCGGCGGGCGTGCCTGCGGTGGGCATACCGACAGCGGACGTGTCGGCGGCTGACGTGTCGGCGGTGTCTCCAGTGCCTTCGATGGGCGGAACCGGCCTTCCGCGGCGGCCCCACAGCCAGACCAGCCAGGCGATGATCCCGAACGGGATCTCGATGACGTGGGTGAAGATCGAGAAGAGCAGCACGCCGCTGGCCGCCTGGGCGGGGTCGGCACCCAACGCGACCAGCAGGGCAACCGACCCGGCTTCGACCAGCCCCAGACCGCCCGGCGTCACCGGGATGGACGTCAGCAGCCGGCCCAATGCGAAAGCGGCCAGCATGGATCCGACGCCGGTCACCAGGCCACAGCTGGCCAGGCACAGCCAGAACATGACGAAATAGACCGTGAAGTAGCCGACGGTGCCAAGGGTCATCGAAAGCCAACCGGTCCGCACCACGCTGCGGGTCTGATCCCGCAGATGAGTGACGGCCACGTCCCAACCAAGGGTGCGGGGCCGGCGGATCAGCCGCAGGAACCATTCGGCGACGCCCTCGATCCACCCCCCGACCCTGCGCGCGGCACCGGGACTGACCAGCACCGTGATGAAGACGGCCAGGATGCCGAGCAGGGTGAGCACGCCGACGAGCGCGGTGTTGCGCAGGCCCGGACTGACGGTGCCACCCTCGACGAGCAGGGCCGCCAACCCGATCATCGGCACCAGCACCTTGCCCGCAGTCGCGAAGACGCCGCCCAGCACGATCGATATCCCGGTCGCCGCGCGGGAAAAACCCCACGACCGGCAAATGGCATAGGTCGCGCCGATGGCCAGCGCACCGCCGAACGGCAGCGTGTTGGCCACCAGCGAGCCGGCCAGGTTGACCGTGAGCGCACGACGGTGCGAGATGCCCGGCAAGGCCCCGGTGATCGTGAAGGTGAAGGCGGCCAGCGCGGACAGCTGCAGGACGGCGAGCAAGACCAGCAGGCCTGGATGGAGCTGTCTCATGGGGGCGACGATCTCTGCCCAGCCGACTCCGGCCACCCTGGGCAGGCCCCAGATGAGCAGCGCGACGGCGACGGTCAGCGAGCCGACGTCCCGCGCGATGCGAACCCACGTGCTGCTCCGCTGCCACCAGGGCCGGGTCGTCACCTCCTCGTGCACCTCGCCAGATTCTCATGATCGGGCGGTTTGCGACGAAGTCCGCTGTGACATCCCCACGGGAGGCGGGCAATCTGAACCGCAGGAATGCCTCTGCGACGCGAAAAAGATCGACCGTCGGTGCCGACGTCTACCGTGACGTTCGTGCCCCCGACAACCACCGCCGCCGACCCGATCACGGGTGCCCGGCGGGGCGCCGGCGCGGCCTCGGCGGGGCCGGGGGAAGCGGCCGGCAGTAAGTGGCTGCGGCGGTTGTGGGGCTACTGCTGGCGTCATCCAATGGTCACCCTGCTGGCCGCTCTTGCGGCGGTCGGCGGCGTCGGACTGGGTGCGCTGACCCCGCTGCTGACGCAGGTCGCGGTCGACGACGCCACCAGCGGCAGCACGGCCGGGCTGGGTTGGATCATCGCCGGCCTCGTCGTATTGGCGCTCGTCCGGTTCGGATCGTCCTTCCTGCGCCGTTGGGCGGGCGGCCGGCTGTCGCTGGACGTGCAGCACGACATGCGTCAGGACATGTTCGGGTCCCTGCAACGGCTGGACGGTTCCGGACAGGATCGACTTCGGACCGGGCAGGTTGTCTCCCGGGCGTCGACCGACCTGCAGATGGTGCAGTCCCTGTTGGCGATGGTGCCGCTGACGGCGGGCCAGGTGGTGCTGTTCGTGGCGTCGCTGGTGATCATGATCATGCTTTCCCCGCTGCTCACCCTCACCGCGCTGCTGGTGGTGCCGGCGGTGGCCGTGGTCACCAGGGCGACCCGCGTCGTGCTGTTCCCGGCTACCTGGGCCGCGCAGCAGTCCGCTGCCGAGGTCGCCGAGATCGTCGAGGAGGACGTCACCGGGGTCCGGGTGGTGAAGGGCTTCGGACAGGAGGATCGCGAGGTGCAGCGGCTGCGCTGGGGTGCGGCGCGGTTGTATGCGAACCGGATGCGAGCGGTGCGGATGACCGCGCGGATCGCTCCGACGATGCAGGCGCTCACCGCTCTCGGGCAGGTCGGTGTGCTCGCGCTCGGCGGTTATCTGGCGTTGAACGGGGTCATCACCCTCGGCACCTTCCTGGCCTTCACCCTGTACCTGGCCCAACTGGTCGCGCCGACCCGGATGCTGACGATGCTGCTGGTCACCGCGCAGCAGGCCAGGGCGTCGGTCGAGCGGGTGCTGGAGATCATCGATTCGCTACCGCAGATCAGCGAACCGGCCGATCCGCGGCCGCTGCCGTCCGGGCCGCTGGCGGTCGAGTTCGATGGCGTGCGCTTCGGCTATTCGACGGACGATCCGGTGCTGCGCTCGTTCGACCTGCGCGTCGAGCCGGGCTCCACGGTCGCACTGGTCGGGGCGTCCGGTTCCGGCAAGTCGACCGTCTCGCTGCTGCTGCCGCGTTTCTACGACCCGCAGACAGGCGCGGTGCGGGTCGGCGGGGTCGACGTCCGCGAGGCGGGCATGGCCGACCTGCGCGGCAGCGTGGGTGTGGTGTTCGAAGAAGCGTTTCTGTTCTCCGACACCATCGCGGCGAACATCGCGTACGGCCGGCCCGATGCCACTGATGCGGACATCCGCGGGGCCGCCCGCGCCGCGGAGGCGACGGACTTCATCGAGGCGCTGCCCGACGGCTTCGCCACCGTGATCGGCGAGCGTGGCTTGACCCTGTCCGGCGGCCAGCGGCAGCGGCTGGCACTGGCCAGGGCGTTGATCACCGACCCCCGGGTGCTGGTCCTGGACGACGCCACCAGCGCGGTGGATCCGGTCACCGAGGCGGCGATCCACGCCACGTTGCGCAGGGTCACCGCCAACCGGACAACGATCCTGATCGCGCACCGCCGGTCGACCCTCTCGCTGGCCGACACGATCGCGGTGGTGGCGGCCGGCGCGGTGGTGGACGTCGGCACGGACGAGGAACTGGCGGCCCGATGCGGTGCCTACCGCGCGCTGCTGGGCGCCGACCTGAGGAACCCGATCGAAGAAGTTGCCGAGGGTGAGTTGGACGTCGGCCAGGATCCGGGCCGCGATCAGACCCACACGGCCGAGCCGGCCTTCGGCCCGACGCTGTCGGATCCCGGACCCGACGGCACGACGCCCGAGCTCTGGCCCGACGGCCAGCCGGACGCGGTCGGCGTCGAGGTGGACCGCTCGGGACGGGTAGCGGCCGCCGCCGACCGCGCCGGACCCGGGATGGGTCGCGGCGGCGGCATGGGTGGCGGTATCGGCGGTTTCCTCGGCGCCGCGCCGGCCACTCCGGAACTGATGGCCAGGGTCGCGGCGCTGCCGCCGGCGGTCGAGCAGCCGAAGGAGACGCCGCAGGACAGGCGATCGTTCTCGTTGGCCCGCACGCTGCGCCCGGTTCGCGGACTGCTGATCGTGGCGCTGATCTTGGTCTCGGCGGATGCGCTCGCCGGGCTGATGCTCCCGGTGCTCATCCGCTACGGCGTCGACAACGGGGTATCCGCGGGCTCCATCGAGGTGGTGTGGGGCACTGCAGTCGTCTGCTTGGCCGTGGTCGGCGTGAACTATCTGATCCAGCGATGGCAGCTGCAGGTGGCAGGCCGTGCCGGCGAGACAGTGCTGTACGACCTGCGGCTTCGCGAATTCACCCATCTGCAGCGCCTCGGGCTCGACTTCTACGAGCGGGAGATGGCTGGCCGGATCATGACCCGGATGACCACCGACGTGGATGCGCTGTCCGCGTTCCTGCAAACCGGGCTCGTCACCTCGGTGGTGTCGCTGGTCACCTTCGTCGGCATCGCCGTGGTGCTGGCCGTCATGGACCCAGGGCTGGCGGTGATCGCGTTCCTCGCCCTGCCGTTCGTCGTGGCCGCGACCGTGGTGTTCCGGCGGTACTCCTCGCGCGCCTACCACGATGCGCGGGAGAAGGTCGGCATCGTCAACGCCGATCTGCAGGAGAACGTCGCAGGCCTGCGGGTGGCCCAGGCGATGGGCCGTCAGCAGACCAACGCCGACGGTTTCGCCGCCCGCAGCGACGCCTACCGCCGTTCGCGGATGCGGGCGCAGACCGCGATCTCGATCTACTTTCCGTTCGTCGCGCTGTTGTCCGAACTCGCCGCTGCGGCGGTGCTGGGATCCGGTGTGCAGCGGGTGGTCGCCGGCACCCTGACGGTCGGCACGCTGATGGCATTCGTGCTGTACCTGGACTCGTTCTTCACCCCCATCCAGCAGTTGTCGCAGGTGTTCGACTCCTACCAGCAGGCCCAGGTCGGGCTGCAACGGATCGGGGAACTGCTCGACACCCCGACGTCCACTCCGCCGGCGGCGAACCCGGTCCCGGTCGACACGTTGGCCGGGGACATCTGGGCCAGAGACGTCACTTTCCGCTACCCGACCTCAGGGCCGCCCGCGGTGGCCGTCATTGATGCCGGGGACCCAGCCCTCGCTGCCCCCGCCCTCGCTGCCCCCGCCCTCGCTGCCCCCGCCCTGCAGACACCCGCGCTCGACGGCGTCGATCTCCGGATCGCCGCCGGCCAGACAGTCGCGGTGGTCGGTGCCACCGGGGCGGGCAAGTCGACCTTGGTCAAGCTGATCGCCCGGTTCTACGACGTCACCTCCGGCTCCCTGATGGTCGACGGGACGGACGTGCGAGAGTTCGATTTGGGTGCCTACCGTCGGCGGCTCGGCGTTGTCCCGCAGGAGCCACACCTGTTCAGCGGGACGGTGCGGGACAACATTGCTTATGGACGGCCGGACGCATCAGACGCCGAGGTGGAGGCCGCCGCCAGGGCGGTCGGTGCGACCGCGGCGATCGCCGGGCTCTCGAGGCGCTTCCGGCACCCCGTCACCGAACGCGGCCGTAATCTGTCCGCCGGACAGCGCCAGCTGATCTCCCTGGCTCGCGCCGAGCTGGTCAATCCCGACATCCTCTTGCTGGACGAGGCGACCGCTGCGCTCGACCCGGCCGCGGAGGCGACGGTGCTGGCGGCTACAGACAGGTTGTCGCGAGGACGCACCACCATGGTCGTGGCCCACCGGCTCACCACGGCTGCGCGCGCCGATCGGATCGTGGTGATGGAACACGGCCGGATCGCCGAAATCGGTCGGCACGACGAACTGCTCGCCCATGACGGCGCGTACCGGCGGCTCTACGCCGAGTTCAGCTCGGCGGCCGGCACTTCACCGATCACCCCGCATGCCACGGCGTCGAAGACAGCGTCCACCACCGTGTCGGAGAAGGCGTCTGCGTCGACCGCGGCGTCGTCTACCGCGGCGTCGCACAGCGCCTGACCCGACGCCAAACACCTCCTCGAGGAGGCTTCGACTCGGATGAGATGCGGGTGAGCCCGCGCGCGCACTGACCTGAGGATCGCCCCGCTCCGGGGTGTCACGCCGAATGACCGTTCGCCGTTGAACGTTGCGGATCGACCATTCGTGGTCCTCGACGGGACCCTGCCCGACGCCCATCACGGCGCGCGTTTGGTGCGGAGCGTTAGCCTGGTTTCACATCACCCTCAAAGCTCAGAACAGGCGGAGAACGACCGTGTCGTCAGCCACCGTGCCGGAATTCGGTCCCAACGACTGGTTCGTGGAGGAGAAGTACCAGCAATTCCTCGCTGATCCCGAGAGCGTGGACCCGATCTGGCGCGACTTCTTTTCGGACAGCGGATCCGGTCGCGCGGCCACCGAAACGGCCACCGGCAACGGCCAACCCTCCGCCGACGCGGGCATTGGTCAAGGCGCTGCAACCGGGAGCGATCGCACCCAGGGTCCAGCCGGGACTGCTGTGGCGGCCGATTCGAACAAGGACGCGTCTCCTGTGGCATCCAGATCGGCCTCAGCACCCCCCGCTGGATCGCGTGCGGTGCCGCCGCCTCCGCCGCCGCCCAGCCGATCCTCGACGAACGCCACGGCTCCAGCACCCGGCTCGACCGCCGCCGACACCAGCGGCGCCGCGGAGAACGGAACCCCGACGGCCAGGCAGGCCCCGCCGCAGCCGGCGGCCAGGGCCGCGACTTCGCCACCTCCGCCGCCCGCCAGGGCGGGCGGTAAGGAAACCGTCGATGCCCCGCAGGCGACGACACGCCCGACCCGCCCGGCGACCACCGCAACCCCCGACGACATGGTGGCCGCCAAAGCGGCGAAGGTCGCCCGGGCCGCCCAGGACGCCGAAGGCACCGGCGAGACCAGCGCGCCGCTGCGCGGCGCGGCCGCGACCGTCGTCAAGAACATGACGTCCTCGCTGGAGGTGCCGACCGCCACCTCGGTGCGCGCTGTGCCGGCGAAGTTGATGGCCGACAACCGGATCGTGATCAACAACTTCCTCAAGCGGAACCGCGGCGGGAAGATCTCCTTCACCCACCTGATCGGGTACGCCATCGTCCGGGCGATCTCCGACTACCCCAGCATGAACCGCCACTTCGCACTCGTCGACGGCAAACCGTCGGTCGTCACGCCGGCGCACGTCAACCTCGGCCTGGCGATCGACCTGCCCGCCAAGGGTGGCGGCCGGAACCTCGTGGTGGTGCCCATCAAGGGCGCCGAGACCATGAGCTTCACCCAGTTCTGGAGCGCGTACGAGCAGATCGTGCGCAAGGCCAGGGCCGGGTCGCTGATCGCCGAGGACTATGCGGGAACGACGATCTCGCTGACCAACCCCGGTGGAATCGGCACCAACCACTCGGTACCCCGGTTGATGTCCGGGCAGAGCGCGATCATCGGCGTCGGTGCGCTGGAGTACCCCGCCGCGTTCCAGGGTGCCAGCAGCCAGACCCTGTCCGACCTGGGCGTCTCGAAGATCATCACGTTGACGTCGACCTACGACCACCGAGTCATCCAGGGTGCCGAGTCCGGTGAGTTCCTGCGGCGCATCCACCACCTGCTGATCGGTGAGGAGGGCTTCTACGACGACGTCTTCACCTCGCTCCGACTGCCGTACGAACCGGTGCGATGGGTCCAGGACCTCGATGTCGGACGACACGGCGCGGTGGACCGCACAGCTCGCGTGCTGGAGATCATCGACGCCTACCGCACCCGCGGGCATCTGATGGCCGACACCGACCCGTTGAACTACCGGCAGCGTCGCCACCCCGACCTGGACGTGCTCTCGCACGGGCTGACGCTGTGGGACCTGGACCGGGAATTCCCGGTCGGCGGCTTCAACGACCAGCAGTTCATGAAGCTGCGCGACGTTCTCGGCGTGCTGCGCGACTCGTACTGCCGCACCGTGGGCGTGGAGTACATGCACATCATGGATCCGGCGCAGCGGCGCTGGATCCAGCAACGCGTCGAGGTCAAGCACGAAAAGCCGCCGGTGGAGGAGCAGAAGTACATCCTGGGCCGGCTGAACAGCGCCGAGGCGTTCGAGACCTTTCTACAGACCAAGTACATCGGCCAGAAGCGGTTCTCGCTGGAGGGCGGCGAGACCGTGATCGCGCTGCTGGACGCGGCCTTGAACAAGGCCGCCGAGTACGGCATGGACGAGGTCGTGCTTGGCATGGCGCACCGCGGTCGGCTCAACGTGCTGGCCAACATCGTGGGCAAGCCTTACTCGCAGATCTTCCGCGAGTTCGAGGGCAACATGGACCCGAGTCAGGCCCACGGCTCGGGTGATGTCAAGTACCACCTGGGCGCCGAGGGCAAGTACGTCCCTCCCTTCGGTGACGGCCAGGTCGACGTGACGCTGGTGGCGAACCCGTCGCACCTCGAGGTCGTCGACCCGGTACTGGAGGGCGTGGCCCGCGCCAAGCAGGACATGCTGAATCTCGGCGAGCAGGGCTACACCGTGATGCCGATCGCGCTGCACGGCGACGCCGCGTTCGCCGGTCAGGGCGTGGTCGCCGAGACGTTGAACCTGTCGCTGCTACGCGGCTACCGCACCGGCGGCACCATGCACGTGATCATCAACAACCAGGTCGGGTTCACCACCGCCCCGGAGGCCTCGCGGTCCAGCGAGTACTGCACCGACGTGGCCAAGATGATCCAGGCCCCGATCTTCCACGTGAACGGTGACGATCCCGAGGCGGCCGTCTGGGTGGCCCGGCTGGCCGTCGAGTACCGGCAGACCTTCGGCCGTGACGTGGTCATCGACATGGTCTGCTACCGGCGCCGCGGTCACAACGAGGGCGACGACCCGTCCATGACGAACCCGTTGATGTACCAGATCATCGACGGCAAGCGGTCCGTGCGCCGGATCTACACCGAGGCCCTGATCGGCCGCGGCGACCTGTCGGGTGAGGACGCCGAAGAGGCGTTACGGGACTACCACACCCAACTGGAGAGGGTCTTCAACGAGGTCCGTGACCTGGAGAAGGCTCCCCCGGCGCCTTCCCCGTCGGTCGAGGCCGAGCAGCCGATCCCGCCGAAGGTGGAAACCAAGATCAGCGAGGCGGTGCTGCACCGGATCGCCGACACTGCCGTGCAGTTCCCGCCCGGGTTCACCCCGCACCCACGGGTCAAGACCGTGCTGGAACGGCGGGTCGAGATGTCCCGTCACGGCGGGATCGACTGGGCCTTCGGCGAGTTGATCGCGCTGGGATCGATCGCGATGGAGGGCCGGTTGGTCCGGCTGTCCGGTCAGGACACCAGGCGCGGCACCTTCGTGCAGCGCCACTCTGTCCTGATCGATCACAAGACCGGGGCGGAATTCCTTCCGCTGCAACACCTGTCGGAGGATCAGGCGCGGGTGCTGATCTACGACTCGGCGCTGAGCGAGTACGCGGCGCTCGGGTTCGAGTACGGCTACTCGGTGTCCAACCGCGAGGCGCTGGTGCTGTGGGAGGCGCAGTTCGGCGACTTCGTCAACGGCGCCCAATCGGTGATCGACGAGTACCTGTCCTCCGGTGAGGCCAAGTGGGGCCAGCAGTCCGGCGTCGTGCTGCTGCTCCCGCACGCGCACGAGGGCCAGGGACCGGATCACACGTCCGGCCGGATCGAGCGGTTCCTGACGCTGTGCGCGGAGGGGTCGATGACGGTGGCCGTGCCGTCCACCCCGGCGAACTACTTCCATCTGCTGCGCCGCCACGTGCTGGACGGTGTGCACCGCCCGATGGTCGTCTTCACGCCGAAGTCGATGCTGCGCAACAAAGCCGCGGTGTCGTCGGTGGCCGACTTCACCGCCGGCAAGTTCGAATCCGTGATCGCCGACCACACCGTGGAGACCGCCGGAGTCCGGACCGTGCTGCTCACCAGCGGCAAGCTCTACTACGAACTGGACGCCTACCGGAAGGCGCACAACATCACCGACACCGCGATCGTGCGGCTCGAGCAGATCTACCCGGTGCCGCGCCGCAAGCTCTCCCACGTCCTCGAGGCGTACCCGGATGTCACCGATATCCGCTGGGTGCAGGAGGAGCCGGCGAACCAGGGCGCCTGGACCTTCCTGGCCCTGGCGTTGCCGGAGATGCTGCCGCGGCTGCACGGGATCAAGCGGGTGTCCCGGCGCGCGATGGCCGCGCCCTCGGCCGGGTCGGCGCGGGTGCACGAGGTGGAGCAGGCCGCGGTCATCACGGCGGCCTTCGCGCACTGACGATGCCGCACGGCGCCGCAGGACAGGCGCCTACCTCGGACGTCGATCCGGGCGAACGGCTCGCCGGCTTCCTGGTCGGAGCCACACCGGCGGTCGACCAGCTGGTCAGCTGAGTCTCTTCCTGGCGGCAGCGATGTCCGCTGCCGATGACGCTTCCCTCGGGATCGCTGATATCGAGCTGGCCGATGCGTCGACGCCGGCGCGCCGTCCCCACGCGGTGATCAGTGGTGCCGTGGCCAGGTCCATCGGCCGTGTCGCGACATTCTCCAGGTGCTGCTCGATCTCGTCCTCGGTGGCCAGGTTCGCGGCGAGCAGCCGGTCACGGACCTGCAACACCGTGGCACGTTCGAGCACCGCGCACGCCGGCCCGGTCATCGGGAAGTAGGCATCCGCCACGACATCGAGCAGTCCGGCATCCCGCAACCGGCGCGGGAGCGTCCGGCCGAACCCGAGATCCGCGCCGCGGGCCGCCAGCAGCGACCGGAACCCTCGCCGCAGTCGATTGCCGAGCACCTCGGCCGGGCCGGATTCCTCCGGACAGAGCAGCGGCTGCAGCGCGGGGTCGGCATCCTCGAGCACCAGCCATCCGCCCGGGCGCAGCGCACGGATCATCCCGCTGAGCGCTGCGTCCCGCTCCGGCACATGGGTGAGGACCAGCCGCGCATGGATGAGATCAAACGTGCCGGGAGGCTCGTCCGCGGCGACATCGTGGCGCAGGACCTCGCAGCCATCAGCATCGGACAACCAACCGGTGTCGATGTCGGTCGCGACGACCCGGCCGCGCGACCCAACCCGCTCCGCGAGCCACGCGGGGATGCCAGGACCGCCTGCGCCGATCTCCCAGCAGTGCCAGCCGGCCTGCAACCCGGTCGCCAGCACGTGCCGTTGCGTCCACGGGTCGAACAGCTCGGCCAAGGCCTGGAACCGGGCTCCCGCCTCGGCCTGCGCGTTGTTCAGCAGGTAACCGTCGTCGGTCACGTGCCCATCGTGCCTGCCCGCGGCCGGCCCGTCGACAGAACGCCGATGGTGGCAAGGTCACTGTGCGTTCCCGGCGAGAGTGCGGGTGCACCGGGTCGCCGAAGCCGCCGAGCGTTCGGCGCAGCGAGGCGACCCGGGTACCGGTGCGATACTGGCCCTGCCGGCTGCCGACCGTCGGCGCCATCGACGGCACTGGGTGGGACACGATGACCGGTTCCTGGGGCAAATGGCTCAGGATCCCGAGCCTGGCCGAACGGTTGCGCGCCCAGGGTGTGCGGGAGGACGTCATCCAGGCCGCGGAGCGGACGGCGTTCGGCAGTCAGACCGATCGGGCGCTGCCAGCGCTGGACGAGGTGCTGACCGAATCCGAAGGCGTCATCCAGCTGGTCGAAGGTCGCCAGCACAGTTCCTACGGATTGCTGGTACTCACCTCCCGCCGGCTGGTGTTCCTGCCTGCGGAGACGAGTCGACACGAGGTGTCCACGGTCGATCTGTCCGACGTGCTGTCCCTGGACTGGCGCATCCACCGCGGTCTGGGCGTCGTCGACGTGACCACCGGGTCGGGCCGGTTCGTCGTCGACAAGATCCTGGGCAACCAGGCGGAGTCGATCACGAACAGCACGCGGCAGGCGATGTCGCCGCCGCCGGATGGACCGGCCGCGCATCGCGACCCGTTGGAGCAGCTGGCCGAGTTGCGGGCGCTGCACGACGCGGGTCTCATCCGCGACGCCGAGTTCCAGGCGCGCAAGCAGGACCTCTTCGGCCAGATCTGACGGGAATTGCCAGGCCCGTGGCAGGTTGACACAGGTTGACACTCGTCGTCGCCGGCGAACGCGCCAAGCGAAAAGGAATCGGAAAGGAATCGGAAAGGAACGACAGTGCAGATCGAGGTTTCTCCGATGTGGTGTGCCCGTGGCGCTACATCGACAAACGTCGCCTCGAGCAGGCATTCTCGCATCTCGACCACGCCGACGAGATGACGGTCACCAACCGATCGTCCCATCGAGCAGGCCCGGGCGATGAACCCCCGGGTGAGCGACGTCATGGCGAGCGTCGGCCTCGATTTCCGGCTCGACATCACCCGGCCCGCCAACACCTTTCGCGCTCACCGGCTGATTCACCACGCCGCGGACCACGGACTGGCTGGCCCGACAGTTCGGTGTCACCGCTGTTCCGTTCTTTGTCTTCGACCGCACATATGGCATCGCCGGCGCCCAAGAGCCGGCCGTCTTCACCGAGGTCCTCGCCCGGTCCTCGTCGGATGCGCACCGACTGATCACCGTCGGGTCCGCGGGCGCGTCGTGCGACGACGATGCCTGCGTCGTCCCGGAGAAGGCGTGATCCCAGCACCCCGACAGCTCCGGGTGGGGACGTTCGACCCTGACGCGACAACCCTCGCGTCGGCACCATCGAGGGAGCGGGCGCGAGGGGTCGGATCCTCCGACCACGTCGACCGGCTCCAGGGGTGCGGAACAGAGGCGTTGATGATGGGCTACGGCAATGGCGGGGGCTGGATGTGGGCATTCGGCGGCCTGATGATGTTTGGCGTGCTGGTGCTGATCGTGGTGGTGGTGTGGGCGGTCGTCACCGTCACCAACCGCGCTCACCGCGGACCGTCCGGTACGGACGCCGGGCTGGCGGCCGATGCCGGCGGTCGCGTCCGTACCAGGCAGATCCTGGACGAGCGCTACGCCCGCGGCGAGCTGGGCACCGAGGAGTACACCGAACGGCTGCACACCCTGGGGTTGTGACCCCTGCGTCGGCAGGCCGGGTGATGGTCAAGACACCCGGACGGGTGCTAACTGTTTAGCTATCAAACCTGCTAATCTGCTAACAAGCGTGGCGATCGTACCTGCGGTCGCCGGACGCGCCTCGCACACGAGGTGAGGGGAACCATGAGCGCCGCAGAGAAGTTGCGATCCGAGGTGACCAAGCGCCGGGTGCTGATCGCGGACGATGACGCCCTGATCAGGATGGATCTCGCAGAGATGCTCGTCGAGGAGGGGTTCGAGGTTGTGGGGCAGTCCGGCGACGGCGAGCGGGCCGCGTCCCTGGCCGTCGAGCTCCGACCGGATCTGGTGATCCTGGATGTCAAGATGCCCGGCAAGGACGGCATCCAGGTGGCAGCCGAGATCGCGGACCAGCAGATTGCGCCGGTGATCATCCTGACCGCGTATTCCGACCGGGACCTGATCCGCCGGGCGCTCGATGCAGGTGCCATGACCTACCTGGCGAAACCGTTCTCCAAGGAGACGTTGCTGCCCGCGATCGAGTTGGCGGCCGCCCGGTACGCGGAAGCCTGCTCGCTGCGCGCGGAGATCGCCGATGCGAACGAGCGCCTGCAGGCCCGCAAGGTCATCGACCGAGCCAAGGGAATGCTGATGACCCAGGCGAGTATGACCGAGGACCAGGCCTTTCGATGGCTGCAGCGGACCGCGATGGACCGCCGGACGTCGATGGACACGGTCGCCCGAGAGGTGATCGAACGCCCACTGGCAAGCGCCAGTTGACCACCCTGGCGCGATGTCGTGTTGCTACGGAAAGGACGGGTCTGATGACGCTCGAGCAGATTCGAGTTCAAGAGGCGCTTCGCGCACTGCCGTCCGCCGGCTGGATCGGCCGCCGCGATCGCGCCGTGCTCGTGCTCGCGCACATGGCCGGTCTGCCGGAGGAAGTCATTGCGCGATTGACGGCGGCGGACGTAATGATCGGGGAGGGGGTGGCCACCATCACAGCACCCACCGGCGTGATCACACTCGCGGCTTCCGGCGACGCTTTGATTTGCGCCCCCTGTGCCCTCGCCCGGTGGCTGCACGTGTTGAACATGACCGCCGTGTACCCGGATCGTTGTGTCATCGACGCCGTGATCGCCCGCGGCGCACCGCTATCCGCCAACTCGCCGCACCTGTGTGAGGGAACATATCCGGCTTCCGACAGCACCGGCCAACTTCTCCTGCTACCGCCGATCGACCGCTGGGGATTGATTTCCGCGATCAGCGCCCAGCGCTCGCCGCGGGACGGTCCCCCGGCAACCGCCCTCGGTCACGCCAAACCCCGCCTTCACCGCCCGCTGGGTGCGCGAAACATGTTGGGCCGCTAGCGATCACGGAGACTGCCTACCTCGGACCAGCCGCCCCCGCTGTTTCCGCACCCGGACCGGCACCCACACCGCCCACGGTCATCACGGCCGTCAGCTTCCACCGCCCGGGCGTCTCGCTGTCCGGCGCGGTCAGTACCTCCCGTCCCCTGGGCTGCGATCGACACCGGCTCCCATTCGCGCCAGGTGGCGGGTCGGTACTCGTAGTCCCTGGTCGCCACTGCCGGGGGCCCGCCGCCGATGAAGATCCGCAGCGGAGGCCGGTCCGCATCGTCCGCGTCGACGAGAGGCCACCGACACCACCGGCATCAGCGGCATCAGCGGCTATGCCCAAAGACCCCCAGCCAGCCGGACATGACCGGAGTCGCGCGGTACACCCCGGACCTACCCCGGACCCGATTCTGGTAGCGCTGCGTGCTCAGTCCAGCCACGGCAATCCCAGTACCGACGAAATAGTCCGGACCACGCCGTTCTCACTATTGGGCGGCGCGACATACCGCGCGCGCTCGCGCAGCAGCGGGTGGGCGTTGTCCATGGCGAACGAGTAATCGGCGGCGTCCATCATTTCCATATCGTTGAGGAAATCGCCGAACACCATTGTCTGCGCGGGCGTGATGTCAAAGGCGTCCTGCAGGTGCCGAATGGCCCGCCCCTTGTTCGCGGTCCGGCTGGTGACATCCACCCAATGCGCGCCCGAGACCGCCACCATGTGCGTCTCATGGAACCCGGAAAGACCTGGCGCGGTGGTGTGCTCGGCGGATCCGAAATCGAACACCGAGACCTTCAGCACATCGTCGTCAGACACCTGCAGGAGGTCGTCGACCACCTGGAGCCGGGCGTAGTACTGATCGACCTCGGCGCGGAACAGCGGGTCAGCGCGCTCGATGTACGCCGAACGCTTCCCGCAGACGACGACACCTGAGTCGCCCCCCGCCGCCACGGTTTCCCGCATGGCGATGACCAGCCGGCGCGCGTCCGCCAGTTCCAGGCAGTCCGAGCTCACCTCTCTACCCTGCCGAACGACGTAGGTCCCGTTCTCGGCGATGAAGACGATCTCGTCGGCGATGTCGTCGAAGCGTTCCAGCAGGTTGTAGTACTGGCGCCCACTGGCCGGGCAGAAAAGGACACCCCTTCGGTTCAGCTCGTGCACCAACGGCCAGAAATGGTCGTGCAACTCGTGCTCGTCGTCCAGCAGCGTGCCGTCCAGGTCAGCAGCGATCAGCCGGATGTCCGGACGGGGGTCGAAGACGGGTGCCTGCACCCTGGAGGTTCCGCTCTCGACCGGCGCGGTCGTCTCCGACCGTTTCGTGGGCAGATCCGGCTCGCCGCGATCCAAGGTCGGCACGGTGACTCCTGTCGTCGGGCAGTCGCCGCCGGTGGCGGGCAGCAGGTGGATTGTGCCGCGTCCCGGCTACAGGTTTCACCGCCGGCCTGCCGGGTAGGACGTCCCGGCTACACCACCCGCACGCCGCGCCGGAACACCGCGTACGTCAGCGGCACCCCTGGCCGGTAGGCCAGGTAGTCGTGGCTCGGCGCGTCCAACACGTGCAGATCCCCCCGCGCCCCCACCGTGAGCACCCCGACGTCGTGCCGACGCAGCGCGCGGGCGCCGCCCGCCGTCGCCGCGTACACCGCCTCATCCGGGGTCAGCCCGCACAGCAGCACGCCGAGCGCGACCACCAGATTCATCGACGAGGTGTAGGACGAGCCGGGGTTGCAGTTCGACGCCAGTGCGATCTTGGCTCGCGCGTCGGCCAGCAGCCGACCAGGTGCGGCGGGCTGACGGGTGGACAGGTCGCAGGCAGGGAGCAAGGTGGCCACCGTGTCCGACCCGACCAGCGCATCGACGTCCTCGCGGGTCAGGTGTGTGCAGTGATCCACCGACGCCGCTCCGGCGTCCACGGCGATCCGCACACCAAGGCCCGGCCCGAGCTGGTTGCCGTGCAGCCGCAGCCCGAGCCCCTTGCGCTGCCCGGCGGCGAGCACCCGGCGCGATTGGGCGCCGTCGAAAGCGCCCTCCTCGCAGAACACGTCGATCCAACTCACCAGCGGGGCCACCGCATCCAGCATCGGCCCACACACCAGATCCACGTAGCCATCGGGATCCCGCGCGTACTCCGGTGGAACGACATGCGCGCCCAGGAAGGTGATCTCGTCGAATCCGGCGGCCTGAGCGGTCCTGGCGGACCGGACCTCGTCGGGCACGGTCAGCCCGTATCCGGTCTTGGTCTCCATGCAGGTGGTTCCGCCGGCGATCATCTCGGCGCGGTGGCGTCGGGCGATGGCCAGCAACTCCGGGTCGTCCGCCGCCCGGGTGGCCGACACCGTCGAAACAATTCCGCCTGCGCTGTACGGCGTCCCGGACATCCTTGCGGAGAACTCCGCGGCCCGATCACCGGCGAAGACCATGTGCGAGTGCGAATCCACCCAACCCGGCAGCACAGTGCGGCCGTCCACGTCGACCGCGGCATCGGCGGCGGGCGCTGACTGCGCGGCGCCGATCCAGGCGATACGGCCGTCCTCCACCACCACCGCCGCATCGCGCAGCCGACCCGTCAGGCCCGGACCGGCGGCCGGGTCGTTCGTCACCAATCCCGAAATCCCCTGCACCAGAATGGACTTCGGGTGGACCATTGGTTCGGACATACCGCCCCCTCCCTCGTGCTGCTCGCTGGACTCGCCCGGCGTCACCGCCAAGCCCGCTCGATCGCCGCGCCCAGCAGGGGACCCGGATCGCCGTACGTCAGATGGTTCCCCGAACGGACCCGCACCACACCGCCGACGATCACGGTCCGCACGTCCGCCGCCGATGCGCACATCACCAGCTGTTCCGGCTGCGCCCCAGCCGTCCGGGCGCTGTCTGCGCGGATCGCCACGAAATCCGCGGGTGCGCCCACCTCCAGCCGACCGCCAGGCGAGCCGATCGCCGCATGCGACTCGCGCGTCGCTGCGCCCCACAGCCTCGCCGGGCTGAACACCCCGCGCTGCCCGACGGCCACCCGTTCGCCGTACTCCAGCCCGCGCGCCTGCGCCAGTGGGTCGATGACGACATGCTGGTCACCGCCCAGGGCGAGCCGGGCGCCGGCGGTGGCCAGTGCGGCGGCCGGCGGTAGGCCGTCGGCGAGGTCGGCCTCCGTCGTCGGGCAGATGACAACGAAGCACTCGTGCCGGCCGATGATCTCGATGTCGGCGAGGGTCAGGTGGATGGCATGCACCAATGCCGTCGAAGGGCCGAGCATGCCTGCGTCGGCGAGCAATTGGGTCGGTGTCAGGCCGGTCGCGGCCAGCGCGGCGTCGTTCTCGGCGGGTTGTTCGGACAGGTGCACGTGCAGCGGCCCGCCGTTCGCGGCGGCGGCCACCATCGGGAGATCGCGCACCGGGACTGCCCGCACCGAATGCGCGGCCACCCCGACCCGCAGGCCGGGCCGCGCCACGTCACGCAGTTGGTCCACCCTTTCCCGCCACGCCTGCACCGAGCCGTCCGAGAACCGTTGTTGGACAGCTGACAACGGTGTGGCGAAGCCGCCCGCGAGGTAGGCCACGTCCAGCAGTGTCAGCGCGATCCCGGCTTCCTGCGCGGCGTCGGCCAGCGCCAGACCCATCGCGTTCGGGTCTGCATAGCGGCCGCCGCCCGGCTGGTGGTGCAGGTAATGGAATTCCCCGGCTGCGGTGTAGCCGGCGCACAGCAGCTCGAGGTAAGTGGCAAACGCCAACTCCCGCAACGTCTCCGGATCCAACCGGTCGGCCAGCCGGTACATCAGGTCGCGCCAGGTCCAGAACGTGCCACCACCGTCGTGGGTGCGGCCGCGCAACCCCCGGTGAAACACGTGCGAATGGGCGTCGGCGAAGCCCGGGACAACCAGGCCGGGCAGGTCCTCGACGGTGTCACCCGGCACAGTCGGGGCGCCGGCGTCGGACACCGACACGATCATCCCGCCGGCCGAGCGGATCTCCACGTCCCGGCGAACCGCACCGTCGATCCGTGCCGCCTCGCACCGGAACACCGCGCCAGGTCGGTTCGGCCTCACTTCACCAGTTCTTCCAGCACGTCGGCCAGCGCGTCGACGCCGATCACGCAGTCGGCCACGTCCGCGTGTTCCTCCGGCGCGTGCGAGATGCCGGAGTTGTTGCGCACGAACAGCATTGCGGTCGGTACGTGCGGAGCCAGGATCCCGGCGTCATGTCCGGCACCGGTCGGAATCACCGGAACGTCCAGCAACGCCGACAGTTGCAGCCCGAGTCCGGCGTCCAGCACCACCCGATCGGACATCGACTCCCGTTGCACCACCACGGCGCAGCCCTCGGCCGCGGCCTCCTGCCGGACGGCCGACACGATCGCGTCGACCAGCGTCGCGGTGACGACAGCCGACTCGTGCCGGGCGTCGAGCCAGAACTGCACGGACGAGGCGATGACGTTGGTGCCTCCCGGGATGGGGTGGATCCGCCCGACGGTGGCCACCGCGCCCGGGAAGTTGGCGATCTCCCGGCGGGCCGCCAGCACGCCGGCCGCCGCGGGAATCATCGGGTCGTGACGGTCGGTCCACCGGGTGGTGCCGGCATGGTTGCCCTGGCCGGTCACGGTGATCCGCCAGCGGCCGTGGGCGACGATCTCCGAGCCGATCCCGACCACTGCGGCCGGGTCGGCCGCGGTCAGCAACCGGCCCTGCTCGATGTGCAGCTCGACGAACGTGCCGACGGAGGCCAGCCGGGCCGGATCCGGACCCATCCCCGACGGGTCCAGACCGCTTCGCTTGGCCGCGTCGGCCAGCGACACGCCATCCGGGTCGTGCAGCCGGCGGGCGTGGTCCGGGTCCACGGTGCCGGTCATCAGCCGAGAACCCAGGCAGGGCAGGCCGAATCGCCCGCCCTCCTCCTCCAGGAAACAGGCCACCGCCACCGGCCGTGCGGGGGTGACGCCGCGCAACTTCAGCTCGTCGATGGCCAGCAGCCCGGAGATCACGCCGAGCGGGCCGTCGAACGCTCCCCCGCCGGGCACCGAGTCCAGGTGCGAACCCGTCACCACCGAATCCGGGCCGGGCTCGCCCCACCACGCCCAGACGTTGCCGTTGCGGTCGTTCTCCACGTCCAGACCGCGCCGGGTGGCCTGTTCGGTGAACCACTGCCGGAGCTGCACGTCCGCGTCGTCGAATCCGTGACGGGAGTAGCCACCCCACCGGTGGTCGCGGCCCACCCCGGCCAGGTCCGCCCAGGCGGAGCGGAACCGGGTGCCGTCGGCGGGCGGTAGACCGAATTTCATGAGCTGCTCCCATGGGGGATCGGAACGGCCATCGGGATGTCCAGACGCAGGCGGTCGGCCGCCGACCGCGCCTGCGGGTAGCCGGCGTCGACATGCCGAAGCACCCCCATGGCCGGGTCGTTGGTCAGCACGCGTTCCAGTTTGGCAGCCGCCAATTCGCTGCCGTCGGCGACCGACACCTGGCCAGCGTGGATGGACCGGCCCATCCCGACCCCGCCGCCGTGATGGATCGACACCCAGCTGGCCCCGGATGCCGTGTTGACCAGGGCGTTGAGCAACGGCCAGTCCGCGATGGCGTCGCTGCCGTCGGCCATCGACTCGGTCTCCCGGTACGGCGAGGCCACCGATCCGGCATCCAGGTGATCACGGCCGATCACCACCGGCGCGCGGAGTTCGCCGGCGGCGACCATCTCGTTGAACCGCAACCCGGCAAGATGCCGCTCGCCGGCTCCGAGCCAGCAGATCCGCGCCGGAAGTCCTTGGAAGGCAATGCGCTGCGGCGCCAGCCGCATCCACCGCTGCAGGTTGTCGTTGTCGGGGAAGAGGTCTCGCACCGCCCGGTCGGTGGCGTAGATGTCGGCCGGGTCTGCGGACAGCGCGACCCAGCGGAACGGGCCCTTACCCTCGCAGAACAACGGCCTGATGTACGCGGGGACGAAACCGGGGAAGTCGAAGGCCCGGGAACAACCGCCGAGCAGCGCCTCGCCGCGGATCGAATTGCCGTAATCGAAGACTTCCGCCCCGGCGTCCGCGAAGCCCACCATGGCCTGCACATGCGCGGCCATCGACGCTCTCGCCCGGTCGGTGAACTCCTCGGGTTTGGTTGCTGCGTACTCGTGCCAGTCCTGGACGCTGACGCCGATGGGCAGGTAGGCCAGCGGGTCGTGCGCGCTGGTCTGGTCGGTGACCACGTCCGCCGGCATCCCGCGGCGCAACAACTCCGGCAGCACCTCGGCGGCGTTGCCGATCACCGCGACGGACAGCGCCTTCTTCTCGCGCTTCGCGGTCAGCACGAGATCGATGGCCTGGTCGAGGTTGTCGGCCAGCACGTCGAGGTAGCGGGTGGCCACCCGACGCTGCGCCCGGGCCCGGTCGCATTCGACGCACAGCACCGCGCCGCCATTCATCGTCACCGCCAGGGGCTGCGCGCCGCCCATCCCGCCCAGCCCGGCGGTGATCGTCAGCGTTCCGGCCAGTCCCGGTCCCATGGTCCCGGCCGGGCGCGCGGCGGCGAGTTTCTCAGCGACCGCAGCGAACGTCTCGTAGGTGCCCTGGACGATGCCCTGAGACCCGATGTAGATCCAGGATCCGGCTGTCATCTGGCCGTACATGGTCAACCCGAGCGCCTCCAGTCGGCGGAACTCCGGCCAGTTCGCCCAATCCCCCACCAGGTTCGAGTTCGCGATCAGCACTCGCGGCGCCCATTCGTGGGTCCGCAGCACCCCGACCGGCCGCCCGGACTGCACCAGCAGGGTCTCGTCCTGCTCGAGGTCGGTCAGCGAGCGGCAGATCGCGTCGAAGCTGCGCCAGTCCCGGGCCGCCTTGCCGGTGCCGCCGTAGACAACCAGATTGTCCGGGTCCTCGGCGACATCGGGATCGAGGTTGTTGCAGAGCATCCGCAGCGGCGCCTCGGTTGCCCAGCTCCGCGCGGTCAATGATGTTCCGGTCGCGGCGCGGACGGGGCGAGGGCCGGACGACTGGCTGGTCGCGGCGGTGGTCATCAGTTCTCCTTGGCGCTGTCGGTGGGGAAGTCGGATGAGTCGGGTGATTGGGCTGCCACTTCGAGCGCTTCGTCGGAGCTGAGCCGTTGATGGGGGCGCAGTTGCCCGTCGGCGGCAGTGGTGATCGACCCTGCGGCGAGAAGTTCTACCACGGAATCGATTTCGGCGGCGACGTGACGGTCCGACCCAGGGCCTGGCACCCGCGAGCGGATCACCTCGCGGATCGCGGCCGTGACGGGCGACGGGGCCAGCGGGGCGCGCAGGTCGAGCGCCCTTGCGGCGGTGAGCATTTCGATCGCGAGCACTCGGCGCAGACCGTCGACGGCTCGGCGGAGCTTGCGGGCGGCGTGCCAACCCATCGAGACGTGATCCTCCTGCATGGCCGACGACGGGATGGAGTCGACCGACGCCGGAACCGCCAGGCGCTTGAGGTCGGAAACGATGCCCGCCTGCGTGTACTGCGCGATCATCAGACCTGAGTCCACCCCGACCTCGTGCGCGAGGAACGGCGGAAGCCCGTGCGAGCGGGACACATCGAGCATCCGGTCGGTGCGGCGTTCGGCGATGCCGGCGACGTCGGCCACCGAGATCGCCAGGAAATCAAGGACGGCGGCGACCGGTGCGCCGTGGAAATTGCCGTTGGATTCCACCCGCCCGTCGGCGAGCACCACCGGATTGTCGATGGCGCTGGCCAACTCTCGGCTCGCGACGGTCGCTGCGTGGGCCGCGGTGTCGCGGGCCGCGCCATGCACGGCAGGTGAGCAGCGGAGCGAATAGGCGTCCTGCACCCGCAGGTCGGATGGTCCAGCATGCGACGCGACGATGGCCGATCCGGCCAGTGCGGCGAACACCCGGTCCGCACTGACGGCCTGACCGGTTTGCGGGCGCAGCGCCTGCAGGTCCGGGGCGAACACCCGGTCGGTGCCCAGCAAGGCCTCCACCGCCATGGCCGCGGCGAGATCTGCTGCTGCCAGGAGCATCTCGAGATCCTTGAGGGCGAGCACGAGCATACCGAGCATACCGTCCGTGCCGTTGATCAGCGCCAGCCCCTCCTTCTCGGCGAGCACCACCGGCGTCAGCCCGGATTCGGCGAGCGCATCCGCGGCGGGTCGGCGACGGCCACGCGGATCGATCACCTCGCCCTCGCCGATCAGCGCCAGCGCGACGGTGGCCAGCGGCGCGAGATCGCCGGAGCAGCCGAGGGACCCGTACTCACCGACGATCGGGGTGATGCCCGCGCTGAGCATTCCGGCGTACGCCTCCGCAGTGGCCGGGCGGATACCGGTGTGCCCGGTCGCCAGGGTCGACAGCCGCAGCAGCATCATCGCCCGGACCACTTCGGATTCCACCGGCGTCCCGGTCCCGGCGGCGTGCGACCGGATCAGCGACGCCTGCAGGGCGGCGCGGCGCGGTGGTGCGATGGATGTGGTGGCCAACGCGCCGAATCCCGTCGAGATGCCGTAGTGCGGGCTCGTATCGTCGGCCAGCGCTTCGACGATCGCCCGCGAGGCCGCCATGGCCTGCCGCGCATCGCTCCCGATTGTCACCGGAGCACCATGCCGGGCGACGGCCGCCACCTCTTCGAAGGTCACCGGGCCGACCCCCAGCACGACCGCGGTCGGACCGGCGGTCCGACCGGGTGTGCTGGTGGGCGTCAGCGGCGCACCCGGTGTGGGCGGTGCAGTCGGCGTCGTCGGCGCCGTCGGTGTGATCGGTGTGATCGGTGTGATCGGTGTCCCGGGCTCAGCGGTGGTCACCCGTCCATTGGATGCCGTCCGGCCCGCCGGCGCGAGGGGCCATCGCCGATTTCTGTCCGGTATACCGGACAGATGACGTTAACCCTGCTGTCGGATCAGGCCGGCGACCAGCCGTCCACCCCGCGAGGCAGCGGCCCGGTGGGGACTCGGGCTGGCGGCGTTCGAGATCGGCAGCGCGCACCTGCGTGGTGAGCCGCTGGAGCAGATCGGCCGGCCGGTGATCGCCCGACTGAGCGCGGCGACTGCGGCGACCGCCCACCTGGGCGTGCTGCACGGTGCGCAATTGCTGTACCTGGCCAAGTCCCACACCTGCAATCACCCCGGCCCGCCGGCAATCGACCAGGACCCACCGCGCCCGCCGGTCAGCACCCTCCCCGACAACGATGCTCAGAGGTTCGTCAACGCTCGTCTGGCACACCGGTGAAACTCTCGATGAATGCTCCGATCTCACGGAACAGCTGCGCGAACACGTCGGCGAGCAGGGCGGTCACCTGGGCCCCGGTCTGTCCGTCGGTGCCGGTCGGATCGGAGAGCGGGCTTTCGGGCTCCGACCCGGCACCCTCCGCGGCGAGCACCGCCCGAGCGGCCTGGGTGGAGTCCGCCCGCATGGTCTCGTAGTCCGATTCGGTCGATGTCTGCAGGATCGCCACGAAGTACTGATCGGTCCAGCCCACCGAGTGGACCTGCACCTGGTCGGCGGAGCCGACATCGGTCCAGCCCTGCTTCGACCCGTGGTCACCGGTCAACGCGTTCATCCCGAAATCCTGGTCGAAGCCGTCCGAAGCCGTCGGCGCGGCGTCGGCCATCGCATCCATCAGCAGCGGCGCCACAGCCGGGTCGTTCGACATCTTGTAGAGGAACTCCGCCTCGTCATCGGCAGTGATCAGTTCCCAGCCCCAGTCATGCGGGCCGGTCTTCGGGCCGTTGCTGGTGCTGCTGAGCCCATACCGCTCGGCAACGGTCGGGACGATGTCGGTGTTCCACAGCGACGACTCGATCTGATCGTCCGAGTGGATGATCATGGTGCGCAGCGTCTGAGCCATGGACTCTTCGGGCTGGCCACCGGCCTTGACCTCGTAGTACGCCACCGTGAACAGCTTCACGATCGATTCGGAGATGTACTGCTCGTCTCCGCCGCTGCCGGCCACCAAGGTGCCGGTGTCGCGGTCGACCACCGCCACACTCTGCTGGATGCCGTCAGCTGCGGCCGTGGCCACGGAGTGGTCCACTGCCTGCTGTTCGGCGCTGGAGGCCGCCGCGGGTGCCGCAGTCAGCAGCCCTGCGGAGATGGCCACCGCAAGGGCGACGGCGGTAGGACACAACCTCACCGTTCAGCCGCTCCTGCACGGGCGGCCGTGGTCATGGCGGCGGGTTGCGCGGCCCCAGTGCGCGGGTGAGCGGGTCGCTGTTTGATGTCCATCGACCTCGACACTGCCACTTCCGGGCCTTGCTGCGGAAATCGGCGCGACGTCAGCAGTCGGGGCCCTGGCAACGTCCACAGCTCTACCCTGTAGCTCGGCGGATGGGTGACCGCCGATGTCAATCCGGCAGGGACGCCGGCCAGTTCTCTGAATCGGGCGACCATCACGCTGGCGCAGGCCAGCTGCGCGCCCCTCGGCCGATGACCCGTATAGGTCCTCGCACCGACCGGGTTGGTGACCCGCTCACTGCCAGTAGCCCTTCCTGCTCGGCCACCTCGCGGATGCGACGGATCCGGCGTTCGGACATCAATCCCGCGAGATTGGTGCCGACTGTCTGTTGTGCGAGATCCAGCAGGGTCATGGAGCGCTGGGGCACATTCGTTTGTCTTGACGGTGGGCGCAGATGGTGTCGTTCGCCCTTTGCATCCATCTTGCCAGCAGCTGATCCGAGCACTGTGGAAATGCAAAATGGGATCCTCGCCCTGTTGGAAGCTGATGATCTCCATGACGCAGGCCGTCGTGAGCAGATCACCTCCGCCTGTCACGAAGCGCGGGATCCGATCTTCGAAGCCGCTCGGGTAGTTGTCATTCGCGACCTACGATCCTGGTGTGAACCGGAATATGGAGGTTCGGCGTCGGTCCCGAGGACTCGCCCAGTTGTCAAGCAGTGCAATCGGTGTCGTCACCCGCTGACCCGGAATAGGTCGTGAGGCCGAGGAATCACCCTGCGGAATGTTCCCACTGACATCACCCTCCCGCCGTATGCACCCGCACCAGGATCAAACTGACAAGCTGCTCAGGCCTGTCCGGCGCAGTGAGGATCTGGGCAGTGAGGATCTGGGATGACAGCACCGTCGAAGACGATGCTGTGAAGGCTACTCCGGAAACGGCCTGATCATCGATCAGCCAGCGGTCGAGAGTGCCTCGGCGGGCCAGCGCTGCCGCGCGGCCAGCAGCTGACAAGACGATCGCCTGCCATACGGTACGGATGGCTGGGTATGAGTCCCACATCCCGGTCGGGTTCGCGAACGAGCCTGAAGGGTCGACACGCGGCAGCCGAGGAGGACACCATGGCTCGGGAGCGCTCCAGCCGCGTGCCACTCGCGGACAGCGTCTACCAGACCCTTTTCGATCAGTTCTTGGATGGAACGCGGGCAGCCGGTGAACCCCTCAACATCGCCGTGCTGTCCGACGAGCTCGAGGTGAGTCAGACCCCGATCCGTGAAGCGCTGGCCCGGCTGGAGCACACGGGTCTGGTCCGCCGTGAACCGCTGAAGGGTTATCGCGTGGCGCCCCTGTTGACCGAGGCCGAGCTCATCCAGCTGATGGACGCGCGCGTGCTCCTCGAGCCGGCTCTCACCACGGAAGCCGGCAAGAGGGTGACACCGGACTTCTTGCAGGAGCTGCTCGACACGATCGTCGCTCTGGACAAAGCATCACAGTCACCGTCAATTGCACGTTCGTTTCCGAAATACTGGTCCGCCGACGAGCGCTTCCACGTGCTGATCGCGCAGCAGTCCGGCAATACATTCCTCGCTACCGCCTATGCGGCCCTGGGTGGTCACCTTCAGCGGTTCCGGCTCTTTGCCGAACTGGGCGCGTGGGACGCGCAGTATGCCGCTGCCGAACACAGGGGAATCTACGACGCCCTCGCCGGTGGTGATCCGGATCTCGCCGCCGTGCGCATGCGCCAGCATGTCCTCAACTCCCGCACGCGGACCCTGAAAGATCGGCGCACGGTGGATACCCCGCACAGTTGAGCGTCGTGGGTCGTGAGCTCGACGAGTGGCCCCGATCGGCAATCGGTAACCCGCAGAAAATTGTGGCGCCCGCTGCGTGGTGCGCTGGCTCCGCCGAGTCTCGGTCTTGTGGTGTGACGCGGTTACCGAGACGATCGGGGTGCGGCCCGCCGGCCGGCTCACCGGGTTCGCCGGGGCAGGAGGCGCGGGCAGCGACCCGAACCTCAGCCCGAGGGGTCAGCAATTCAGCCAATGATGGGAACGCCATGAGTGTGTACAGGGTCACCGAACTGATCGGGACGAGCACGAAGTCATGGGAGGATGCCGCGGTCACTGCGGTGAAAACGGCCAAGAAAACCCTGCGTGACCTGAGGGTCGCCGAGGTCGTCAAGCAGGACTTCCAGATCACCGAGGGCGGCGCGATCATCTACCGCATCAAGCTGCAGGTCTCGTTCAAGTACGAAACCGTGGAGTGACCCGGTCCGGCGCGGTTCACGGCAACGCCGTGGGCGCGTGTTGGAGTTGATGCGGCGGGCCTTACAACAGGCCTCCTGAGCAAGCTCTCCGATCCAACCGGCGTGGTCGGCATGACCCTACAGGGCTCCCGACCGCGCTCGCCGGTGCGCACCCGGACCACTCGTCGAGGTCCGGGTGCCCGGGGTGGAACAGGAGCGTCTCCACCGGCGTGGACCAGACCTTGCCGTCACCGATCTTGCCGGTGCGAGCGGCCCGGACGGTCATCACCCCGGAGATCACGACGGCGCTGACGGCGACCACGGTGTGGGTGGCCAGCTGGGTGAAGCCGCCGCCGTAGACCAGGCCGTTCAACGCACCGTCCGGCGCCCACGTGTGCGACGTCACGGCGCCGCCGGCGCCGCGGGTCACGTTCGCGAACAGGCCGATCAGCACGGCGCCGACGATGTCGACGGCACCGGCCGCCGGGGTGACCGCGACCAGCCCGGCGACCACGCCGGAGGCCGCACCCAGGCTGGTGGCATGGCGGTCGCGGACGCGCTCGACCCCGAGCCAGCCCAGGGACGCGATGCAGGTGGCGGTCAGGGGTTGATCCAGGCCTGCCCGGCGGTGCCGTTCGCAGCTCGGAGCCGGCGTTGAACCCAGACCAATCGAACCACAGCAGGGCAGCGCCCCAGGATCACGAACGGCAGGTTGCGCGGCTTCATCGGCTCCTTGGCGAACCCTTTCCGCTTGCCGATGATCAACGCGAGCATGAACCCGGCCATTCCGGGGTTGATGTGCACCACAGTGCCGCCGGCGAAGTCGATCGGGGTGGACAGCCACTCGGCGATCTTGCCGCCGCTCAGCGCGCCGCCGCCCCACACCATGTGCGCGATCGGCGCGTGGACCAGGGTGACCCACAGGCCGGAGAACACCAGCCAGGTCCCGAAACGCGCCCGGTCGGCGATGGCGCCGCTGATCAGCGCGACGGTGATGATCGCGAACGTCGCCTGGTAGCCGACG
>JADGOY010000339.1 GCA_017882715.1 Nakamurella sp.
GGTCTTGGCCTGCGACATCTGGTCCGCGGTCATCGCCGAGTCCGAGCCGGCGAAATCGACCTGATTGGTCAGGAAGTCCTGGATGCCCTTACCGGATCCACCGCCGCCGTACGGGTTCAGGGTGGCGCCGCACAGGCTGTTGTACGCCGCGATCCACTGCTCCATCACGATGCCCTGGGCGGTCGACCCAGACGAGCGCAGGGTTCCGGACTGGCAGGAGAAACCCGAGTCCTGGAAGCTCCCGCCGGCGGCCGCCGAGCCCGCCGCCGAAGACATCGCCGAGCCGGCGGCCGAGGTCGCGGAGGCCACCGCTGAACCGGCCTTGGACGTCGCCGAACTCACGGCCGCGGCCGTGGTGCTGGTCGCGGCATCGTTGCTGCTCCCGCAGGCGCTCACCGTGAGAGCACCTGCGGCCAACAGGGCCACCAACGCGCTCATTCGCGTGATCTTCACGTTGTTCCTCCATCAACTGTCACGAACTAGTGGACGAGATATTCCCCTGGCGGGGAAGGGTCGACCACCGGCGGCGGTCGACAACATTGGAACCGTAGGGCAACGCATGGACATCAGACCCCTGCTGCTTGAACGAGCGGTGAACCACCGCTCCGGAACCGCGAGAAACGGGGCGCGCCATCAGGATCCCGTCGCTGCATGCTCGGCGAAGACGACCTTCGGGGGAACAATGAGCTGATACCCGATCCTGCGAACGGGCCGGATCCAGTCCTCCCCGGCATCGGCCGGGAATCGTCGGCGGATCCGGGCCAGATGCACGTTCAAGCTGTTGCTGGGCACCCGTGCCCCTGCACCCCACCCGGCGCTCACCAGTTCCTCGCGGGTCACGATCTCGCCGTGCCGCTCCGCGAGATACCGCAGCAACAGGAACTCCATCGCCGGGATCAGGCTTTCCGCCCCGTCCACCCAGATCCGGGTCGCCGCGCCGTCGACCCGCAGCCGCCCCAATTCGATCGGCATCGGTCGCACCCGGAAGGCCCCCTCACCGGTGGTGCTGGAGTCCATCAACCGCAGCACCGCTTCAGGGGAAAAGGGGCGCCGGACCACCGCGGTAGACCCGGCCGCCAACGCCTCCGCACCCAACTGCGGGCGGGCATCGTCCAGGCCCACGATCACCGGAGTAGAGGTGTCCACCTGGCGCAGGGCAACCAGGAAGTCGACCGGCCCGAGCACCCCACCCGCATCCCCGACGACGACCATGTCGGGCCTGGATTGCCCGATACGCGCCAAAGCGAGCGCCAGATCGGCGCAGTACAGAACGTCGATAGCCTGCCCGAGCCACGCCTGCTGCAACCGCTCGACCTCCGCCTGCCCGCAGGCCAACAACACCAGCAGACGCTCCGGGGACCGCAACCGGCCACCCCGCCACACGTCGGGGGACGCCGCGCTCCGGCGATTGCCTGCCTTGTGGGGCACTTCGGGGCTGTAGGTCTGCGCCAACCTGACGTTCACCTCACGACGTGGTTGTTTGTCTCCGGACGGACGGCAGCGGACGTTCCACCTGCAGGTCCACCGGGAGCCAACCACCCGAAGGTGAACAGCAGGTAGCCACTCCACCCCTGTGTCGTGAAGCCGCAGTCCCCCTTCAGGGTCCAGCCGCCCCGCGATCGGGGATCGACCGGCAGATCGACCACCCCACTGTTCACCGTCCGTGACGCATCAACTGCGGTCGATTTCACGGTGAGTCGGTACCACCACCCTGACGACTACGCCACTGGTGGCCTGTACCGCGGCGGTCGTTCCCGACCCGGCGGACGTCCTGCGAGCGGTGGCCGATCCGCCGCGCGTTGCTCGCGACGGGGGTATCTCCGCCAGGTCGGGGCCTCGCACGCGGGGGCGCCGAAAGGGCAGTCCCCGCTGGTGGGGTTGGAGCCCCGGTGCGCGCTGCAACCTGCACACTGTCGGTATCCCGTTCGCGACGCCATCGATACCTCCCTGGCCGAGGCACCGATCAACGGAGCGAAGTTGCCACCTGACCGGCGTGAGGTTGCCCGGTGACGCGTGAGGCCTTCCATGCGCGGCTGGACGCGCTGGGTGATCACGGCGCGTCGATGTGTTTGATGACCCGGGACCTGTTGGAGCAGGCGACCCGATCCTTGCTGGTCGCCGACGCGTCGGCAGCGGACCGGGTGATCGCCGGTGGCGTCGAACTGGCCCGGCAACGCGCGGGCACCGAAGAGGCCGTGGTGCAGCTGTTGGCGCTGTACGCACCGGTCGCCTCCGATCTTCGCCGGGTGGTGTCCGCGCTGTGGATCGTCGGCGATCTGCACCGGATGGGGGTGCTGGCCATCCACGTCGCGCAGGCGACCCTCCGCCGCCATCCGGCGATGGTGGTGCCGGTGGCCCTGCGCGCGGTGTTCGGGCGCATGGGTCAGGTGGGCGCCGATCTGGCCGGGCAGACGGCGGTTGTGTTGCGGGACCGGGAGGTGGCCGCCGCTGCCGCGCTGGAAACCCGCGACGACGAGATGAACCTGCTTCGCGACCGGGTGTTCGCCCGAGTCGCGGATCCGTCGTGGCGGTACGGGGTGACCGCGGGGGTCGACGTGGCTTTGCTTGGGCGGTGCTACGAGCGGTACACCGACCACGCCGTCACCATCGGGCGGCGCGTCGTCTACCTGGTGACCGGGGACACCGCCGCCGCCGAGCGCCTCGGCCTGCGTCGATGACCAAAGGCCATCAGCAACATCCTGCGCGCCGACTGCGGACCGAGGCGGCGGTCGGGGCGTCCCGGATCAGACCTCAATTGCGGACGTGCAGTGACTTGCCGGCGGCGATGCCGCAAGTGGTGTTCGCGCTCTTCCGAACCGGTCAACGAAAAAGACAAGTCGAACGACAATTGTGGCAAAAGGTTTGCCATGCGCGGTCAAACCAAACTCGAGGTTCCGAACTCGACAACACACTCGTTCTGTGGATCTGGGGTGACAACGGCGCGAGCATGGAAGGCACGATCACCGGTTCGTTCAACGAGTTGACCATGCAGAACGGCATCCCGCTGACCGACGAGAGGCAAACTGCAGCTCTCGGAGCGCAACGGCGGGTTGGACCAATGGGGTGCCCGATCATGGACCCGCACTACTCGGCGGCCTGGGCGTGGGCGGGCAACACACCCTTCCAGTGAGGCAAGCAGGTCGGCTCTCACCTCGGCGGGACTCGCAATCCGCTGGCCGTGCACTGGCCCGACCGAGTCCGGGACACGGGTGGGACCGGTCAGGGTTCGAGCGCGATATCGGAGGGAGCGAGGTTGTACCGGACTGCTCCCGTGGACATGCGGAATCCCAGGTAGTCCAGCGGGCCGTCGGGTAGCTGCCAGACGGCACGGCCGCGGGTGAAGATCAGCCGGTCACCGTCGGGC
>JADGOY010000340.1 GCA_017882715.1 Nakamurella sp.
CGGCACCACCGGTTCGACACCGAACGCCGCGCTCCTCGGTTCAATCGGAGCCTCACCCGCCCGCCGGACATCCTGGGAGGTGTCTCGACAAGTCGGTCGCCCCCACCACCCAACGTGGGCGGCAAACGGTGTCACACGGAGTGGCGGAGCCCGTCCCAGGGGTTGGGGACCTTCCAGAAATCCTCCAGGTTTCCTCAATTGCGTGCGCACATGATTATCCGGTGAGCTCGGCATCGACCGTTCCGGCAGCCATAAGCTGCAAAAGGATCGTCAACGCGGAGATCAATAAGGCCGCGCATCGACGTGGAAGCCGAGGACACAACTACCACAAGAACGGTGCCCAGCCCCAAGCAATGGGCCCTACTCATACCAGGAGGCATCCGATGAATGACCTGAGTCAAAAGCAATCTAGGAAGGGACAAGCTGGCATGGAGCCAGGACATGTGGAGCCCTATCGATAGGGCTGTACATGACGAGTTCCAACGAACCAAAATCGCGGTGACATTCCTCTCACTCTATCGTGTCGGAGCAGACACCACGAAAGAACGGTCAGATCCGAACACCAACCCCCAATCCGTTACCGGTCGGCAATTCAGCCTGGCAAAGTCCCAGGCCTGGTCGACAACGATGCTCATCGAGGAGAATTCGAAATGGTCGCTCTAACAGGCACGGCCCAAGGCGACAATAGTACCGCAGTGACCGGTGTCGCGTCTGGTCAGAACTCGCTTGGAGTACTCGGTGAGGGAGACCTTCAAGGGATACGAGGTCACGGCGCCGTTGGAGTCCGCGGGGAAGGCGCAAGCTGGAATGGTGTCGAAGGTATCAGCCAGAGCACGACAGGCGGGTTCGGTGTCTTTGGTGCAAATACATCTGGTGGGACTGGGGTCGCAGGAATCAGCACTAATTGGATAGGCGTATACGGGGAAACCTCGGGGGTTGAGAATGGCCCTGCCGGTATTTGGGGCGAGCACAAGGGTGCCGGAATCGGGGTGAAGGCCGTCACCAAGGACGGCGTCGGCCTCGTCGCCGTCGCAACGGGCAGTGGCACGGCGGCCAGTCTCCAAGGCGGCGTCGATGTGACTGGACAGCTCAATGTCCAAGGGGTCAGTTTTCAGTCGCTGCTGCAGCGGATTCACCTACTGGAGCAGCAAGTAGCGGCGCTCATGTCCACGCCGGGAGGGCGACAAATCAGCGTTTCTAAGCAAGGCGCAGGACCGTCCTCGGTCTTCACCGTGACTGGTAGTGGGTTCTCGCCCAACAAGCTAGTCGTCATCAAAGTTACCGACGCCCAATTGCAGCAGCTCCAGTTCGCGGAGACGACCAATGCAAGCGGCGGCTTCACGTCGCCGCACAGTGTTTCCTGCGTAAGTGGCGGTTCCCTTACATTCACCGCGTTCGAGGATTCCGACCCAACCCACACATTCGCAAATGCGGTGGTCACGACGTGCCCCTAGCCTCGGTTATGCGTGCGCCCCAGCCGTGCGCCCCAGCGGAGCCGGGCTGAGAGGGAAAGTCCCGCCGGATCGGTGATCCGGCGGCGCACGATGTGCAGGGCGGGTGAATGATGCGGTCGGGGGTCGATGTCGACGATGTCTGCAGCTTCGGTCATGAACGATCTGATCCCGTAATGCGCGAGGAATAGTCCGTTGAGTTCCTGGCGAACCATTTCGGGCGATTTCGAGCATATTCCTTGCCGAGTCGCAGGAAGGTCGCGATTTCGCGGAATGCTGTTTCCAATTCCCAGCGCTCGTGGTAGGCCTGCGCGAGTTCTGCTGCGTCGAGCTCGGCGGGGTTTCAGGATGTTGGTGATGATCCGGGATGTCTCCGCCTTCGTTTCGTCGGCAGGGTCTGTCTGTACCTGGTATTCGACGACTCGGATGGGAGGTGGGTGGCCAGTCGCGTGTCGGTGACCTTGTCCAACGGTATCGGGGTGCGGCTGCGGGCAGGTTGGTTGGTGATCTCCGACAGGTAGGACCCGTCCGGTAGTACCTGCAGCACCGGGAGTCGGACGGTGGACCACACTCGCCACACCAACGCGGCCCGGCTGCTCAGGCAGTCCCGCCACATCTCGAAGGAGAACCTGCGGTCCGCGGTGATCAGCTATCTCTGCCTGCAGGCGGGCCCGTTCCCGCTCCATCGACCGGACCTGACAGCAGCCGATCTCTCACGAATCTAATCTGACTGGGGGCCTCGTGGTTGGCGAAGCACGGATCAACTGCCCGGATGGGGAAGGCCAGATATGCGTCCGACACGGCAGTGGTCGTTCATCCTCACGTCCCGACGCGATCTCAGCCTCGAGCGAAACGCGCTGCGGCGGCCTCCGGCCGGTTGCTAGCGTCGGCGCGGAGGAACCATGACCGACGACCTCGCCGCGTGGCTGCACGAAGCAGCGACCCCCTTCGACACTCTCGATCCCGATGCGCCCGAGGACGCTGGCCTCGAGGCGCTCGCCGCGATCGTCGGTGACGCGCGGGTCGTGATGATCGGCGAGAGCGCGCACCGCGTCCACGAGTTCTACGACGCCAGGCATCGGATGCTCCGGCACCTCGTGCACGAGCTCGGATTCACGGCGTTCGTCATGGAGTCTGGCCTGCCCGAGGGGCGTCTGGTCGACGACTGGATCCTCGGACGGAGCGATGCCCGGCCGCGCGACGTGCTGAACCGCGGCATGACTTATCACATGGGCAAGTGCCAGGAGATGCTCGAGCAGCTCGCCTGGATGCGCGAGCACAACGCGCACGCCGAGCGGCCGGTGCGCTTCTACGGCATGGACATCCCGGCGTCGGCGGCCACCGCGAAGCCAGCCGTCGAGGCGTGCATCCCCGTGCTCGAGCGGGTCGATCCGGGCTACGCCACGGTCGTGCGCGAACAGCTGCTGCCCCTGTTCGACCACCTGCCGGGTGACACGAGCGGTCTCGCCTGGGCGGCGCCCGCGATCCAGTCGTATCTGGCGCTCGACGCCACGACGCGCTTCGAGCTGACCGCGCGGATCAACGAACTCGCCGAGCGCATGCTCGCACGGCGGGTGCACTACCTCGAGATCGCGGATGCCGCCGCCGCCGTCGAGTTCGCCGTGCGATGCGTGGTCACGGCACGTCATGCCGACGCATTCCTCGCCGCGATGATCGCGGGTCCCACACGCAGATATCCGTCGGCGAATATCCGCGACCTCGCGATGGCGGAGAACGTGCGGTGGATCCTCGAGCGGGAGACGCGCATCGTCGTCGCCGCGGCGAATGGGCATGTGCAGCGCGCGCCGTTCCACGCGCCGCCGTTCGTGAACGAGCCGATGACGACGATGGGGGAGCACCTCGCTGCTGTACTCGGCAATGAGCTCGTCGTGATCGGCGGCACGTACGGGG
>JADGOY010000341.1 GCA_017882715.1 Nakamurella sp.
CCGGTTAGTTCCGTCGGGCGGTGTGGGTTGCACCCCCTGCGACAGCGAGTCGCCGAGCGCAACGTAGTAACTCGGCGCAGAGTCGGCGGAATTGGCCGTCGCAGGGGTGACCGACCAGATCACCGAACTCAGCGCAGTCGCCGCGGCCAACAGAACCATCGGAATTCGTCGCATGCCAGTTCCCCTCAGCGAAGATCGACGCCAAACGTGAACCGCCTATTGTTGGCAGCCTGTTTGGTACCAGTGCACGTGACGCTACGTTTCCGGCACGACCGGTGACGACCGCCGACCGAGTGACCGGTTCGTCCGTATTGGGCGGGGCTAGATGTGCTGATCGGGTGTTGGTCGACGTCGGTGTCCGGTGAAGGTGTACCGGCTGCGATCTCAGGTTCTTCACCCCGTCCATAGTCCTTCACGGACATGCACCACCGCGGACCGATACCGGTGCGTGGCAAGCACTTTCGACGAAGTCTCGAATTCACTGATGGTCATCGGCCGGCCCTTCCGCGGCGTGGTAACTGGCGATCAGGGACGCCAACTTGGCCACCGCCGCCTCCCGATCCCGATCCGGCACGTCGCCCGGAGGTCGATCCGCCACCGGCAGCAGCGCGGACACCGCGTCGTCGAGATCGAACGCCAACTGACTCATCGGATGCACCGGGATCCTCCTTGATCGGAATCCCCGTAGCGTCCTCCGCCGCGCCGGCCCCGACCGCCGGTGGCGTCAACGACTCCACCACCACCACCACCACCACCACCAGGTGCTCCAGGTCCTCGATCGACCCCAGGGTCGCGACCACCGGTTCCGCGGCCGCGACGGCATCAGTGAAGACCGCCGGCAGCAACGTCTTGCTACCGTCCGGCAACACCACCAACAACTCCACCGCACCATGCCGGTGCATCCTCCCCAACACCGGCAACTCACAGCCCTGCAACGGATGTCGATCTCGCGTAACAGTCACCAACGACGGGAAGTCCTCGATACCAGTAGTAAGTCGGGGCTTCCTTCGACGAAATCTCGCACCCGGCGCTCATGGCTCGGGTGCGCCGACGAGTCGGGACAACCGTGTCCTGGCCCTGGTGAAGGCGTTCCTCAAGGCAGGCATCCTCGGTGAGGACCGCATGCTGCGGGAGAACAACACCGGTACCCGGCAAGGGTCGATCCTTTCACCCTTGCTGAGCAACGTGGCCCTGTCGGTCCTGGACGAACACATCGCCCGGGCTCCCGGGGGTCCCGGGATCGGCAAGGTCGCAGCGCCCAAGCGGCGGCGTCACGGTCTGCCCAACTACCGGCTGGTCCGGTACGCGGACGACTGGTGCCTGACCGTTCATGGCACCCAGGCGGACGCCGTTGAGCTGCGGGAAGAGATCGCCGGGGTCCTGACCACGATGGCCCTTCGCCTGTCGCAGGAAAAGACCTTGATCACCCATATCGACGATGGCCTGGTTCGGGAAGCGGCCCGAGGAAACGGACCGGTCGAAAGACCGCAACGCGCCTCGGGCCGACTTCGCCAGACAGACGCCGCGGTCAGGCGCGGGATGACCAGTTCCCCATTCTCGGTCAGTACGGAGGGCGTTGGCCTCGCCGAGCACCCCGTCCAGTGTGTGAGTGGTCCGCGTGGAAGTCCAACGGCCGCCAGTGCTCGCCGGCGTCGCCGGAGAACCAGGTGCCGCCCTGCGCCGTGCCGGCGTAGACGCGCCAGCCGTCCGGGCTGACGGCGATGGCCGGCATCGCACATGACCATCCGTGGGCGCGAGTCGCCGGCCGTAGATGTGGTTCGGTGCTCGACCGGCTCCTGCACCACTGCCACACCCTGCGTCACCGACGGCGACTCCTACGGGATGAAGCAAGCCCGAGCGAACGGAGGAACCCGACTCAAGACCACCTGATCAACCACGAAGAGTGGGGACTTTCAGTTGGCCACCAGCGGGGACCACGAACTGGCCGTTGACACGAGTACGAGCCCATGGTCACGGCTATGGGAGTCGTTCGACCCTGCTTGGTGCTCGAGGCGGAGCGGATCGTGGCTGGAAGGGCCCATGCCCAGCTGTTCGCCCCGATGACGGTTGCTCGCCTGTAGGGAGCGCGTGGCCGGGCCGCAGCACTATGGCTGCGGGGTCGCAACCGAGAGGGGTTGTCATGCGGTTTCCACATACGGCGAGATCGCCCGAAAGGGCTCCGGTCCGTGACCGGTCGATCTCAGCCACCGCAAAAGGGGCCGGTCGTTTCGGCCTCCACTTCCTGGAGATGTGCGCCGTGATGTGCCTCGGTGGAGGACTACTGATCGTCCTGTTCTTCGGGGCCGCAGCCCTCCTCGGATTCTCCGACTTGCGGCAGGACGCTCCCGCGCTATCGGCCCTCGTCATCGCGGTCCTCCTGGCCGGCGCCATGGTCACGTGGATGAGGTTCCGGCGCATGGAATGGCGACCCACGCTGGAGATGGCGGGTTCGTCCATCGCGGCGGGCGCGCTGCTGATCGCGGGCTACTGGCTCGGCATCGTGTCCGAGAGCGCACTGGTACCAAGCGTGTGCGGCCTGGCGTGTGTGGCCATGATCGCGGTCATGCTGTTCCGCATCCCGCTCTACTCTTCGAGCCACAGCCACCACGCGCACGCGCGGTGACCACGGCTCCGCACAGGCCCGTTTGCCGATGACTGCGGCCAGCGTTCAACATGCGATTCTCTGCCTGTCAATGGGGTCAATGGGTAGGACACGGCTCCGCCCGATGGTGGAGCGGGGATGGAGGATATGTGCGACTCGCCTACTTCTACCTGATGACCCCCACAGCACGCGGTCTACTGGCGGGACCTGCGGCTGCCCGGGTATCGCGGTGGTCCGTTCGAAGACCGCTCCGGCGGCCTGATTACCTCGAAGCGTCCGACCTCCGCACCGCCGAGGAACTGGTAGCCCATGACCCTTTCGTCCGCAACAGCCTGATCGCGGAGCGGTGGGTGAAGACGTGGATCACAGAAGAACCCTTGTCCCAGAACCGATGACGCTGGCCTCGCGCCCCCAGGGGTCTCAACCTGGTCGCACAGTTGGCGGGTCGGGACCGCCCAGATGTGGGCTGATCATGACCCGCCGGCCGTCCGGCAGACCACGCAGGGCCCGGAAAGAGGTTCCGGCAGCGCAGAGAGAGCGCCGGTCGCGTGGCACGGCGGCGTCGGTGCGACCGCCAGCGCCGGTGGGTCTTCCCGATTCTGTCGAGTTGATCCACGAGGGTTCGCACTTGTTGCCCAGCTTCTGGGAAACCGGGTTCGTTCAGGGGTGTACGAGGATCTTCACCGCGGTTTCATTGTGGTCGATCAGTGTGGTCAGGCCTTGGGAGACCAAAACGTCCAGCGCGATCCGGCCG
>JADGOY010000342.1 GCA_017882715.1 Nakamurella sp.
TTCATCCGTTCCGGACCTTAGACAGCCCAGAACCTATGCGAGAACGGCGTGTTGCCCAAAACCGCCCCAAATCACACCCACGGATCGGTCAGAAGAGCCCGATTTGCCGCTGTATTCGAGTCACGCGAACAGTCAGTATTGATTTTCTCGCTATTCTTGTCTCCACGTCCGCAGTTTCCGCGCGCCCGTTAACTTCCGCTGGGTGCGGCGGCATGTGCGCAGGGCCTCCCCCCGCATCGCCGTCACCGAAACCGGCCACGACTGACCCCGCACACTCCGACGTGGACGACCAGCCCGGACAACATCGGCACCGCGACGCCAGCCCGCACACCGTCGCCTCCTACCGCGACGCGATCCGCCTGCTGCTGCGCTTCGCGCAACGGCGCACCGGCAAGGCACCGCACCAGCTGGACATCGACGATCTCGATGCGCCGCCGATCGGGGCGTTCCTGAACCACCTCGAAGCCGACCGGGCGGTCAGCGTTCGGACTCGTAACGCCCGGCTGACCGCCATCCGGCCGCTGTTCGGCTTCGCCGCCTACCGCCATCCGGCCGCTGTTCGGCTTCGCCGCCTACCGCCATCCCGAGCACGCCGCGGTGATCCAACGCGTGCTCGGCATCCCGCCCAAGCGGACCGACCGGGCCCTGGTGACCTACCTCAACGAGGAGGAGATGCACGACGCCCTGCTAGCGGCGCCGGACCGCGCGACCAGGATCGGGCGACGTGACCACGCTCTCCTGCTACTCGCCCTGGAAACCGGATTGCGGGTCAGCGAACTCACCGCGCTGACCTGCGGCACGGTCCACCTCGACACCGGCGCGCACGTCCGCTGCCACGGCAAAGGCCGCAAAGAGCGGATCACACCACTACGCCGACAGACCCGGGCCCTGCTGCACACCTGGCTCACCGAGCGGGCCGGGGCGCCAACCGCTCCGCTGTTCCCCGGCCCCACCGGGCAACCACTCAGCCGCGACGCCGTCCGGCGCCTGGTCGAGCGCCACGTCGCCACAGCAGCCGTCACCTGCCCATCCCTGTCCGGAAAGACGGTCAGCCCACACACCCTGCGGCACAAGCTGCGCCATGACCCTTCGCCGCCACGGCGTCGACGCCGCGACCATCGCCCTCTGGCTCGGACACTTTTCTGGGGATCCGATCCTGTCCTTATGTGTTCGGTTACCCGCGGCGAGATCCGTTGGCTGTCGGTGCTCCTGCCTATCGTGCGATGTGCGCCGATGTGAGTGGCGGACACGACGTGGTGGTAGCGATGCAGGCATTGCGGGTCGAGTTGACCGAGACGCTGGCCTACTGGACGGTGGTCGACGAACGTGGCGGCCGGTCCCGTTGGCGGATTCGTTCCTGCGTCATCTGCGGTTGGGCGCCGACCGGGCGGAGGGCACTACCCGCACCTATGCAGGTGACCTGGCGTGCTATCTGGAGTGGTGCACGGTCACCGGGCGGGACCTGCCGGCTGGCGCACGCCAGGACGCCCGGCGTCCAACTCTGCGGATAGGCGGTATCCGCACACCAGGCTTCGACCTCGGCGATCGCCGCCTCGAGGCACAGCAGGACTACTCCACCGAGCGTGCGCGTTAATCGTCATTCGGGCCGGTAACGAAACAACGGAGGTGTGACGAAACACGTCAAGGCCCGCGGGACCGCGCGCACCCCGCCGATCAGCGGGGCCACAGACCCACTTTGGCTGCTCAGGTCGACGATGGCCCTGACCTGCACAGACACGCCGGTAACCGCCGATAACCGGGCATTAAGCGAGCTGGGTTGGCAGCACGTGCCACAACCATCTGGCTCTCCTGCCCGTATCTGTGGGTCATTTGCGGCCGAGAGAAGTACGCGGAGCCCTCGTCATGGCGACCTGACCGGCCTGCGTTTGCTAGTTGTACCTGCGTGGCGTGGGCGGGGGCATTACCCAAGATCACCGGGCCTTGTAGCCGCGAGGTCGATATCGTCTCGGCTCAGCTGCCTGGTTGTGACCTGGGCGGAGGTCTCTACTCGGCGGCCAACATATGCCTGAAGCACAGACTCTCGCCACCCGAGACCACGCACGCCCTGGGGACTTTCCACTTCCACGGAGTGCCGATAAGCGGCTCTGCCGACGTCGCTCTGGATGAGATCGGGCTGAACTCGACGTCTCGTTTAGTGCCGCCGCCATCGGTCACCTCATTATGCCCAATGGCCTCTGCCGCACATTTGGAGCAATAGATCGAGAGCTCGGTGTCAGCCATATGTTCCCCCTGGTTCGACGTCGACAGAGGGGACGATAGCCGCGACGAGGTCACTCCCGCGGTCAATGGGCCCACCCCGGCCCTGCGGTACCTGAACCAACCATCGGAGACCGGCGGCACCGGGCCCGGGCGGGTTCGGCACCGTGTGTGTGAGCGCGGACAGTAAATGCCGACACCGGCCACCTGCAGTGGCGGAGCCACGTCGGGATTTGCCGTCCACGGCGATGACCCGGAAATCCTGGGAGGTCGTCGCGCGGAGCGCCCGTCCAGGCGCCGATGATGACATCCAGCCCGTTCGCGTTGACCTTATTGATGGTGCTCGGATAGTGGATTCGGATGGGAACTCACCGGTCACCCCGAGCTTGGGGGACGCGGCGGGGGTGTTCGCGTGCCAGATAAATCGACCATTCACACCGGGAGGCCCAAAATCCAAAATGGGGTCATGACTGACACACTCGAGATCGTCGCCCCTGCCTTCGTCGAGATGGCCCACCGGATCGTCTGGGCCACCGTGGCCACTGTCGACACCGCCGGCTTGCCGTCGACCAGGATCCTGCATCCGATTTGGGAGTGGGATGGGTCGTCGCTGACCGGCTGGATCGCGACGTCGCCGCTGTCGCCCAAGGCCAAGCACCTCGCTGCAACGCCGTCTGTGTCAGTGACGTACTGGACCCCGAACCACGACACCTGCACGGCGACGTGCACGACGGCCTGGGAATCGACCGATGCTGAGCGTGAGGCCGGATGGAAGCGCTTCGCCGAGGCTCCGGCGCCGGTCGGGTACAACCCGAAGATCATCCCCGGCTGGGAAACGCCATTGGCGCCACGCTTTGGAATCCTGCGCATCGAACCGGTCGCTCTCCGGCTGTTGGAAGGCTCGCTGATGACCGGAGGCAGCGGTCGACGGCTGGCCTGGAAGGCACCCGCAGCGAGCTGAACCCGGCTCCGCGAAACGGCCAGTCCTGAACTGCTCGACATCGTCGCCCAGCGCGTCGAAATCCGCCGTCGCGGCCACAGCTCATGAACACCTTTTTTGGGCCTCCCGGCATGATTGTGGGTCGGTTTAGGGATCTGCGGGTGTTGTTCGCTCGTGTGGCAGGACGTGGTCGAT
>JADGOY010000152.1 GCA_017882715.1 Nakamurella sp.
CAACCCCGTCCCGGAGGGCACCCAGGCTCAACCGAACCCCATGCGATACGGCGCCGGGATCGACATCACCCCGGACGGAGCCTTCGGCCACACCGGCGGTTGGGCGGGCTACTCCTCCTTCATGACCACCTCCACCGACCACCACACCACCATCGCCGCCAGCTGCAACAGCGACAACGCCCTCAACTCATCCACGGGCCCCGGCGGTCTGCAAACCATCTGGTACGACTGACATCCCGATCCACGCCACGGCCGTGTCCCCCGATCGACCCACAAGGGAGGAGGAGACCTCGATTTACTGTGGCAGCCGCGAGTTGAGTCCAGCCAGAGTGATGTCGAACCCCCCACCCCCTGTATCGGCAAGCGGGCCGCGGGCCGGCTAAGCCGAACTTACGTGATCTTGGTACTTCCGAAATGCCTGATGACCTGGGGATATGTCAACGTTGATGCGGCGGCGTTCTGTCTACAGCACGAGGACCGGCACGGCGAATGCGCCTGGCCGGTGGAGATTTGATCTCCTGAACACGTACCTCGGGAATGAGCCAGGCGAAACGTTCTGTCACATCCAGTCCGTCTCGACGAACGTCCCCCCAGGTCAGGCATGGATTCATGCAACACGCCGACGTAAGTTCGGGCTAAGAGACCGTCACAGCACGATCAGCAGCCCCGGAAGCCACCACGGCGCCTGGGCTCTCTGCTGCTGTCCGGCGCACGGTCATGAGGCCAGCTCAGCCCAGCCCGAACATCACTCCCAGTCGGGCGCCCCGCCGGCCCGGCTGCCGATCAGGTTGACGGGCCTCGACTCACGCCGTCACCCAGCACGCTGCTACGCCCGAGCCGTGAACCATCGGCGCCAGGCGTGCCCCGAGGAGTGCGGCGGGCGCAGTACCGAGGGGTGGGGCCGTGTCAGGCGCGTCAGCCCGAGCACTCGACGGGCCGCCGATCCCATCGATACGGGCCCCGGCAGGCCCATCCGCATCCGAAATGCCCAAAACGGACCAATGGTCGATATCACCTAACAATCACAACTTGATAACGTGACCTCCGTCACTACCCTACGAAAATCGATCACGCGGAGTCGACGGGCTCGACGGGATACCGCGTCCTCGATCACCCGTTCGCCACAGAGTTTCGGTTGCATTCGGCCACATTGATCGCAAAATTCCCGGATTCATGCGGCCGAATGGTCCCGAGCGTCTTCCTAGAGTACATCTCAAGGACGTTCCGGTAACCTGCTGGGCTGCTGGGCGTCAATATGTCGCGGCTCACAAAGCCGGCGCGCCTGTGGCGGCTGCCCGCCTGTCGGGAGACGGGCATCTGCAAGCGCTTTATTGCTCCTCTCGGTGAGGAAACGTGTTCCTTGCGGCCGACCTTCGAACGGTGAATTTCACCGCATCGTGAACCTGCGCTGCAACGCAACATTTTGAATCGCCTGGTCTGAGCTTCCCACCGACGATTGCGAATTGTCGTTCGAGCATCATCGTGTCAGCCCCAAGTCCATTCGTCCGCATTGATTTGTAGAGGAGTAAATTCGTTGAGTTCGCCATCGTCGGACGCCCCGCCGAGACGCTTGCGCTGGATTGGCGCCCTGTCGGTCATCGGGCCCCGATCGCCGGACTGTTGGCTGTCAGCTCCCCAGCACAGGCCGCGACCGCCAAGCCCGCCGCATCGAACACCGGCGTCCCGGCCGGGACAACGCTGACGAAGTACACCGGTCCCCTGACGATCACCGTGGACGGCACGGTGATCGACCGCAAAGCGTGCACGGTGACCTGCGCATTCAGGCCAAAACGTGATCATCCGCAACTCCTACCTACACTGCGGCACGCAGGTCCCTTCGGGCAACGGCGGATGCGTCGATGCCAACAGCGCCAACGTCTACAACCTGCTTGTCGCCAACAACACGATCATCCCCGATCACCCTTCTTACTATCGGGACGGCATCGTGGGCCACGAATTCACGGCTCGAGCAAATCACATCAGTCGATCCAATGACGGCATCGGAATCTTCAACCGCCCGGGCGGGTCGACGAAAGCCAACCTGTTGGTCGAGGGTAACTTCATCCACGATCTGACCCACTGGAAAAAGATCCCGCACACGGCGACGGCACGCACAACGACGGCATCCAGGTCCAGGGCGGCGAGAACATCACCATCCGAAGCAACACCATCGTGGGATCGTGGGATCTGTCGTCGCCGGTGATCGACTTGGCCAGTACGGAACGCATGGTGGTTCGGCGCTGATCGTCAACCATAACGTTGCGAAGATCGCGAACTTGGTTGTCGACGACAACTGGCCGGACAACGGGCAGAACACAGTATGCATCCAGTACGACAAGTATGCGAACGTCGTGTTCGCCCTGCAGAACAACTACTTCGGGCGCAATCAGTACGACTTGGGCAACGGAAACAAATACGCCATCCGGGTGTACTCCGCGTCCAGGTCGAAGATCACTCGTCTGTGGACCAACCGGTGGGAGGACAACAACCAGCCGATGACCGAAGGACGCGACACCGGCGTCCGATTCATGGCTGTTTGATTGCGCAGCGGCGAATCCTGGCCAGTTGGGTGATTGCCGCTGAGATCGGCCCGCGCGCCCCAGGCTGACCCGTGGGACTCACCTCGTGCCACCCCAGGAACCCTCGTCGAATCCGGCGGGGGTTCTTGGCATGCCGCCCGGCGCCACACCGAGGTGGGCTGTACGAACGCTAGGCTGGCCCGGCGCCTGACGGCAGGTGCGGAGAGGAACCCCGGTGACTGCGGACATCATCCCGATCGAACTCGGTCTGACCAGGGGTAACGGCCTGACCCTGTGGGCTCCGCGTTGGCACGAGGACGGCGAGGACTGGGAAGCCTTCCTTGGTCACGAGGAAGACCTTTATGTGTTTCCCACAGCCGCGAAACTGGCAGCCTTCATCCGCACGTCGACCGAGCACGACCTCCTGGACCATCCCGAATGGGGCACCGCGGCCCGCCTCCTGGTCGACGAGCTCACCCCCGACGACGACCACCGGTTCGACATCGTGGGCGTGCCCGACCTGGTTGCCGAGGCACCCGACATCTGGACGCTGGCGACTCTGACCGACACGGTGGCCATCCTGCGCTCGCTGGCCGAGGTGTGCGATCTGGAAGCCATCGACAGCGTTCTCGACGCCGCGCCGGGATTCTCCCTGTTGTCCGCCGGCGAACAGGCCTTTACCGGGCGCCCTGGTGAACGGCTCTGGAACGAACTCGGTGCGGTCGTCGTCGACCGCTGGGACGAGGTCGTCGACGCGCTCGACGGCATCGTGACCACGCCGGACGTCGCGGCTGACGCCCTGGCAACCGCCGAGGCCGAGGCTGCGGCCATCGCTGTGGCCGAAAAGGTCATCGAGGACGAAGTCGACGAAAACGACGAGGACGACGAGGACGAACCTGAACGCGACGAGGACCTTGCCTTCTGGGACGAGACGGGCGTCGACTGTCTCGAGATCACCATCGACGGTCGCACCGGCTGGACATTGCGGTGCTATCTCGGCGACGATCCGGTATTCCTGGCGGTGTCCGATCGGATCCAGATCTTCTCCTCCCCAGAGGCCTTGGAGAACTACCTCATCTCGACCGACCCCGACCACAGCCTGGCCTCCCTGGCGGTCTGGCCCGACATCCGGTCCTCCGTCGCTGAAGGCGAGGCCGCCGTGATGGCCGGCCCGGAGAACACCTACCTGGTCGACGGCCTTGCGCAGGATTTGTTGGCCGGACCCGAGGCGGTCGATCGCGATCAGCTGACCCTTGGGGTGGAACTCCTGGTCGACGCCGCCGCAGCCAGGGGCGATGCGGAATCTGCCGAGGCATTGGGCTCCTCGACCCCGCTGGGTAACCTCGTCGGTGCCATCATCAGGCCCGACCCGGAGCGGATGGCGCCCTCACCGCCGTTCGATGACGAGGTCGACTTCTGGTCGATCGTGGTCGATCGGTTCGTCTCGACGCTGGATTGGGACGGCCAACGCCGGTAGCGACCGCGCCAGCGATCTTCGCGGATCGCCGGTGACCACGTTGGACCACAGCCGCCTTCCGGCCCGTGAGCAGACCCGTGTAGCCGCGCTCCGGATCGAAAGAGAACACAATTCCCGGCGGCCCTCTCCGAGTTATGTGCGTGCACACACACTAGCAGATGCGTGCCCACGCACGCAAGTGTGCCTAGACTCGTGGGGTGGCAGGCGATGGTGATCGCGCCGGCGCGAGTGCGTGCCCCGACGAGGGCGCTGGCGCCAGCGAACGTGCTGGCGCGGACGAGGGTGGACGCGCCCTCTGGGATGCGCCGACGGGCGAGAGGGACCTCGCACACCTGGGCGCCGACGCATGGGGGGCACTGCTGCGCGTCCACGCTGCCGTGGTGCCGATGCTCGACCGCGACCTGCAGACGGCCCTGCGAGTCCCTCTTGCCTGGTATGACGTACTGCTCGAACTCGACCACGCGCCGGGTCGACGCCTGCGCATGAGCGATCTCGGGGAACGGGTCGTGCTGAGCCGGACTCGGGTGAGCCGACTGGTCGACGAGATGGCCGACGCGGACCTGGTGCGGCGGGAAGCCAATCCGGATGATCGACGCTCGGCGTATGCGGTGCTCACCGAGCAGGGCCGGTCGGCACTCAACGGCGCCGCACCCGTCTACCTGAGCGGCATCCGCGAGCACTTCGCCGGCGTCCTCACGATGGATGAGCTGAGCATCATCAAGTCCGCGCTCGACCGGGTGCTCCAGCGGGCTCACGACGGATCCGGTTTTCAGTGTGCCAGCGACTGACCGCCTGACCAGCGCGACTTCCGTAGGTTGCGCTGATCAAAGCACCGAAATGTGTCGGTTATGTCCCTTTCTCGGGCATCTGATCAGCGGAGCTCACACCACGTGCATTGATCAGCGCAACGCCGTCGCAGCGACCCACTCGAAGCCCGATCGGCTTGCAGGCCCACGGTCAGGCCACCGGCGCCACCACATTCGCCGCCCGGCGCAGCCGGTCGTACCCCGGTTTGATCATCTGCTCGATGATCGTCAAACGTTCGTCGAAAGGCAGAAATGCCGATTTCATCGCGTTGACCGTGAACCACTGCAACATGTCCCAGCCGTAGCCGAACGCCTCGCTCAGGGCGGTCATCTCACTGGTCATCGTGCATCCGGACATCAAACGATTGTCGGTGTTGACCGTCACCCGGAATTTCAGGTCGGTCAGCAGACCGATGGGATGCTCGGCGATCGAATTCGCTGCTCCGGTCTGAACATTCGACGTCGGCGCCATTTCCAGCGGGATCCGCTTGTCCCGCACATACTCGGCAAGCCGGCCGAGATGAGCCCGGCCATCCCGACCCACCTCGATGTCGTCGACGATCCGCACCCCGTGTCCGAGCCGATCGGCGCCGCACCATTGCAACGCCTCCCAGATCGAGGGCAATCCGAACGCCTCCCCCGCGTGAATGGTGAAATGCGCGTTCTCCCGCCGCAGGTATTCGAACGCGTCCAGATGCCTGGTGGGCGGGAAACCTGCTTCCGCACCGGCGATATCGAACCCCGCCACCGCACGGTCCCGGAACTCGATGCAGAGCTCGGCGATCTCCCGCGACCGTGCGGCGTGACGCATGGCAGTCAGCAGCGCGCGCACCCGAATCTGGTGGCCGGCCTCCGCCGCGGCCACCGTGCCCGCCGCGAAACCGTCGAGCACGGCCTGCACCACCTGGTCCAGCGTCAGGTTCTGCTCGGTGTGCAGTTCGGGCGCGAAACGCACCTCGGCGTAGACGACGCCGTCCGCGGCGAGGTCCTGGGCGCACTCCGAAGCCACCCGCACCAACGACTCTCGCGTCTGCATCACGGCGGTGGTATGGGTGAACGTCTCGAGGTATCGCTCCAGAGACCCGGAATACGCGGACCCGGCGAACCATCTGGCCAACTCGCCGACGTCGGTGCTCGGGAGCGCCCGGTAGCCGATCTGTCCCGAGAGGTCGATCAGTGTCGCCGGGCGAAGACCCCCGTCGAGGTGGTCGTGCAGGAGAACCTTCGGTGCGGTGACGATGGCATCGGCAGACAACGGTGCGGGCACCCGGCGGACGTTACCCGGCCCCGGTGAACATCGCGTCAGGAACTCGGCCCGCCCAGCGCCGCCCGGACCGTGGCGGTGACCGCGGCGATGGACACCTGGCCTCCCGGGTCGCTCTGCAGCGCCAATCCGTCCTCGTTGGCGAGATCGTCGTCATCCGGCTCGGCGACGCTCAGCACCACGACGATCCGCTCAGGGGTGAACCCGACCGAATGGATGCCGACGACCCCGCTCAGGCAGCATCCCCAGCCCTGCTTGGATCCGGCCCCCGGCACCACGCGCATGCCGATCCGCTGATCGACCCCGTCCTGCGCGTACACCGTGGTGGACAGCATCGCGGACCTGACGACGGGCGCCGTAGCGGGACCGGCCAGCAATTGGCTCAGCAGCGACGCCATATCCGCGGCCGTGGTCTGCACGTTCCCCCAGTATTCGCCGTCGGGCGTCGGTGCCGATCCGATCAGCCCGTAACGCTGCACGACCCGGTCGACCATCGCGTCGCCGCCGGCCTGTTCGTACATGTCAGCCGCGATCTCGTCATCGGACCTCGCGATCATCTCCCGGAGCCGCACGAGGGTCGCCACATCCGGCTGAGCAGCCTCACCCGAGCCGGTCAACACATCGGCGGCGATCATCAGCTTCACCAGGCTCAGCGCGGGAAACTGCTGGTCGGCGTTCTGCTGGGTGAGGATTGCGCCGCTGACCCGGTCGATGATCACCACAGCTTCGTGGACGCCGGCCGCTTCGGCGTCGTCCATCGCCAGCAACACCGCCGCCGACGGATCGGCAGGCGGCGACGGCCACGGCGTGCCGGTCCCGCCGACGTCAGGCCGGTCACCCGTCGTGGTGACCGTCGGAGCAGGGACACCGGCATCGGACAGGTCTGCGGGAACGGTGACGGATACGCCATCGGCCGGCGTCACATCCGCGGGGTTCGGCCGGTGCCGCGCGGCGACCGTCGCGGCGAGCAATCCGAGGGCCAGCACGGTCACCGGGATCACCAGCCATCGCCGCTGGCCGCGCTTCACCAGAACCTCAGATCCACGGTTGCCCCCGCCGCTTGTTCACAGACACCCAAGGCTACGAGGTGCGCAGCCAGGTCATGGGTGCCGGATGACCTCCATGATCAGCGGGGACGTTTCGACGATCGTGCCCGGGCTCGCCAGTACCACCGCGTCGGCGAGATCGGCCAGCGCGGCTGGGAAACGGTCGGGGGTATCAGTGTGCAGCTCGAACAGCTGCTGCCCCGCCGTCACCGTCTCGCCGGGTGTGACCAGGCACAGAATCCCGGCCGCCGCCTGGACGTCGTGTTCGCGGCGTTCCCGCCCGGCGCCGAGCCGCCACGCGGCAACTCCCACCGCGCGCGCGTCCAACCGCTGCACCACCCCGGCCTCGTCGGCCGCCACCTGCTCCCGGTAACGCGGTTGCGGCAACGCGGCGTCCGGATCGCCGCCCTGCGCGGCAACCATCGCCCGCCAGCGATCCATGGCTCGCCCGGACGCAAGCACCTGGGCGGGGTCGGCATCCAGCCCGGCCAGGGCCACCATCTCCCGAGCCAAGGCCACCGTCAGCTCCACCACATCAGCCGGCCCGCCACCGGCCAGCACTTCGACCGATTCGACGACCTCCACCGCGTTGCCGACGGCGGAACCGAGCGGGGTGGACATGTCGGTGAGCAGTGCCGAGGTGCGAACACCCGCGCGTTCACCCAGTTCGACCATGGTCCTGGCCAGCTGCGCGGCACGCTCCTGGTCTTTCATGAACGCGCCCGACCCGACCTTGACGTCGAGCACCAATGCCGCCGTGCCCTCGGCAATCTTCTTGCTCATGATGGACGCCGCGATCATCGGGATGGACTCCACCGTGGCGGTGACGTCACGCAGCGCGTAGAGCTTCCGGTCCGCGGGGGCCAGATCGGCGGACGCGGCGCAGATGACCGCGCCTACCGAGGACAGCTGCGCGATCATCTCCGCCGGGCTCAGCGTCGCGCGCCAGCCGGGAATCGACTCCATCTTGTCCAGGGTTCCGCCGGTGTGTCCCAAACCGCGGCCGGACAGCTGCGGAACAGCCGCACCGCAGGCAGCGACCAACGGCGCCAGCGGCAGCGAGATCTTGTCCCCCACCCCACCTGTCGAATGCTTGTCGACCGTCGGCCTGCCGACCGCGGTGAGATCGAGCCGGGTCCCCGAATCGATCATCGCCGTGGTCCAGCGGGCGATCTCGGCGCTCGTCATGCCGTTCAGCAGGATCGCCATGAGCAGCGCCGACATCTGCTCCTCGGCGACCTCTCCGCGCGTGTAGGCGCCGATCACCCAGTCGATCTGGTCGCCGGACAGCTCAGCGCGATCCCGCTTCGCGGCGATGACCTCGACCGCGGCGAAGCCGTTCACGGCGCGGCCCTTCCCGGGGGCAGATGCTCGGGGCCGAAGGCGGCGGGCAGCACCCAGGTCATGGTCTCGGGGCCGGTCGGGGTGTCCACCAGCAATTCCGAACCACCGAACTCGTAGATCACCTGCCGGCAGCGGCCGCACGGCATCAGCAGGTCGCCGGCTCCGGACCGGCAGGCCAGCGCGACCAATCGGCCACCGCCGGTCAGCCGCAGCTGCCCCACCAGCGTGCACTCCGCGCACAAACCCAGGCCGTACGAGGCGTTCTCGACGTTGCAGCCGGTGATCACCCGACCGTCGTCGACGAGCGCGGCGGCACCGACCGGTAGTCCGGAGTAAGGGCAGTACGCCGCGGCCGCCGCCTGGACGGCCAGGCGCCGCAACACTTCCCAGTCCACCCGCCCCACGGCCGTCATGCGCGCCCCGGACAGCCGTCGCCGGTCCGGCGCCCTGCGATGATGCGTTGCTGATCGCGGCTTCGGGGTATGTCTTGTGGCGCACCCGGTTCGGGCTGCGCCTGTGGTCGCCGGTGTACCCGAAGAGCCCGGCACCGGCCGCCATCCCGCAGCGACAGGTTGGTCGTGCAGCCACGGATGATGCCGGCCACGTCGGAGACGAAGAAGATCCCCTTGTCCTCGATGGTGCCGAGCCACTCCGACAACCAGGGCAAGGTGATCCGTCCGACGTCCGGCACCGGCGGCGACTGCTTCTGGCCGCCACCTGGTGCGTCACTGAACAGCAGCTTGGACAGGTAGAGGGCAATTCCCGGGGCGAGGATGTTGATCGCAACGCCCGAGATGATGTGGTCGACGCCGACGGTGACGGTGACCAAGGCGTGCAACAGGCCGCCGAGCAGGCCACAGAAGGCACCGAAGAAGACCCCGGCCCATGGGCCCCATTGGTATCCGGCGAACCCGGCGCCGAAAGTACCCAGGACCATCATGCCCTCGATACCGATGTTCACGACGCCCGATCGTTCAGACCACAATCCGGACAGACCGGCCAACGCAATGGGGGTCGCGGCAAGGATCGCAGCCTCGATGGCTCCAGCCGAGTCGAGGTTGTCCGCGCCGGTCAGCACCCTGACCAGCGACACGACCGCGATGCCGAGCACCACCACGCCCAGCCAGGCCGTCGGCGTCAAGGTTCGCCGTGGGCGGCCGGAAACCGGCATCGGAACGGCAACATCCGAATCCGCGCTCATGCCGTCACCGCCTTCCCGGGCCGGGCGGAAAGGGCTCCCGCGAGGTCGCCTGCGTCCAAGACCAACCTGTAGCGCCGGACGAATTCATACGCCACGACAACAGACAGCACGATGACGCCCTGCATGATCGTCACCAACTCCCTCCACGATCATCTTCTTGACCGAGATACCGCTGACCAGCGCCGCGGACTCGCTCAACCCAGTGGCCCGCAACGAGAACCCGAACACCGTGCGGGACAACACCAATGCGTACACGACGCCCACCACCAGGGCCGGGAACACCAGCGAGTACAACGGTGGCGCACCCTGCAGGCCGAGCGGGATGGTCGGCAATAGCCGCCACCCACGACCTTCGCTGTCGAGATGTTGTTCCCCTCGGCCACTCCCAGCCGCGTGGGCTTGAGCAGGAAGGCGATGATGTAGGTGGCGATCGCGTTGAGCATGATGGTGCTGATCACTTCGCTGACCCCGCGGGTCGCCTTGAGCAGCGCCGCGACACCCGCCCAGGCAGCCCCCACCATCATCGCCACCACGATCGTGACGACGATCCGCAACGGTCCGG
>JADGOY010000343.1 GCA_017882715.1 Nakamurella sp.
CCACCATGTGGAGATGAGCCTATTTCCCAATTGGATCGGCGGCGACCAAGAACGCCTGGTCGATCTTAGGGGAAACCGATTGACGTTGAGCACGCGACCGCTGTTGCTCAGTGGCATTCAGCAGACTGCTCACCTGATCTGGGAGCGCGTCTCAAAGCGATCGGGCTGATCCGCAGGATCGCCACGATCGTACCGATCAGCAGAGCGCCCAGAAAGGCGAGCACCGATATCTCGATCGTCACCACGAACCCGCTGAGCAAATACCGGGATGTTCGAGAGCACGATGTCCACGCCGGGTCCTCCTTCACTCGGCCCTCATGGCTCGGCGTCGCCCGCCACGAAGATCACGAGCGCTTCAGGAACCCGGCACCGAACCGATCTGCGGCGGCGCCGGCGCGTCGCCCTCGATCACGGTGCCGATGGTCGCCTTCCAGAGCTCGGCCCAGGAACCGTCGTCGTAGATCTCCTGCAGCCAAGCGTCCACGAACTGCTTGGCCGACGCGTCGTCCTTGGTGACGCCGATACCGTAGGTATTGACGGTGAACGGCTCGCCGACGACCCTGACGGCCGGGTTGTTGATCGCGTCACTGATCAGGATCGACTGGTCGATGACGCACACGTCCGCGCGGCCCTGCTGGAGCGAGGCGACGCACTGCCCGTCGTCGGTGTAGGGCTGCAGCTGCGCCGTCGGAACCTTGTCCCGCAGCGCCGTCAGTGCGGTGGAGTTCGTCTGGGTGGTGACGTTCTTTCCGGCCAGGTCGTCGACCGACGTGATGTCCTCGTTGTCGCCCTTGACCATGATCGAGGCGCCGGAAACGAAGTACGGGCGAGCGAAGGCCACCTTCTCCGCCCGCCTTCTCCGCCCGCGCGGGGGTGATCGAGTACGTCGCGAACACGGCGTCGATGTCGCCGTTCTGGATGAGGGTCTCGCGGGTGTCCACCGTGGTCACGGTCAGCTTGGTGTTCGGCTCGCCGAGGATGTACTGCGCGAGCATCTGTGACAGCCCGGCGTCGAACCCGACAACCTTGCCGGTCTCCGGGTTCAGCAGCGAGAACAGCGCGCCGGTCTCGGATCCACCGGTCTTGAGCACCCCGCGTCCTTGATCTTGGTCGCCCAGGCATTGGCCTGGACGGTGGCGTCGTCTGCCTCCGCAGCGCCCGCGATCACCGAATCGTAGGTGGCCTGATCGATCTCTCCCGACCCGCTGCCGGTGATCTGCGCGACCGACACCGAGCTTCCACCCGAACCCGGACTCCCGGACGACCCAGCCGCCGAGCCCGCCGCCGACCCAGCGGCCGAGTCTTGGTCGCCGCCGAACTCGCTGTCTGGGTTGTCGAGCCGGCCGTGGTCGTCGACGAGGAGCAGGCACCAACCACCAGCGCCGCGAGCGCGGCCGCCGCAACCGCAGGCACCCGCCGGCGTAGCAGGGAATTCAAGGTCATCAGTAGTCCCTTTCCTTGTTCCGGCAACGCATGGTCGCGCCCGCCAAACGGAACTTCGCCAGGCGAAACGACCGGCTGCATCGCGGCTGCATCGCGACACCCGTTCGCGTATCAACCGAAACGGTAAAGGGGGACAATCATGGGGAGACAGCGGGGCCGATGGCCGAAGGAGGCACTCGCCCGTCGGACATGGCCGGTTGCCGGAGTCGCGTCACGGTTGTTGTGATGGGTAGCCACACGAACGTGTCCGTAGCCCATACGCCCAGTGACAAACCCCGACGAGCGATAGCCGAAGGAGACCTGGTATTGCTCTGAGTCGCGAAGAACAATGGACGTTAGGCCGTTGGTGGCGGTGACCTCCCGGGGTTCCCAATGTTCTGAGTATCAAGTGACGGGGATCGCAGCATGACACAGCAGAGCGCATTCACCGCCTTCGTCGGTCAGGTGGAGCGGGATCGTGAGGGTCACCTCTGGGCGGTGCTCTACCGCGAGGGCCAGATCATCGCCCGCGAGCAGATGCGCTCGCTGCGCCGTGGAAAGCGCCGGGTCACCGACATGCTGCTGGCAGCGGCCGACCCAACACCGGTGCTCACCCGAGAGCGGCCGCGCCACGATGCGCCAGGGCTCGGTCAGCACGGCGCGATCCGCAGGGTGACCGACACCTCCGTCGGCCGCGGGGGACTGCACAGCGGTGGCCGGTGGTACCCGGTGCACGTCGTGTGACTCGACCCGGCGCGCCGTTCCAGCCCCGGTCATCACCGCTCATCATCGCGTCGCGGGGCGTCCATCGTCGGGTGGATCGGGCCGCCGTTTCGGACTCTTGGGTCTTTGCGGCCTGTTGTCTGATGGCGGAACAGCCGGGGGCCTGGGCGGGATCTGGATCGCCCTGGCGGTCGCGATGGCTTCCTCGCGGTCCATTGCGCGGTGGACATACTGCTGCTGGGCCAATGTCCAGGCATTGTTGCTGAGCCAGTACACCAGGATGGCAACGGGAAGGAATGCGCCGCCGACCAGGACTCCCAGGGGAAAGACCCACAGCACCAGCTTGTTCACGATCGCGGTCTGCGGCGTGCCGTCGGAATAGCTGCGTTGCCGGGCAACTGAGGCTCGGGCGGTGAAATGGGTTGCCACCGCGGCGATGATCATCAGCGGTATCGCCACCAGCGCGACGTCCAGGCGCGTGACATCCCCGCTGTAGGCGGCGAGCTGCGCCGGGGTAGAGCTGATGGACGCGGCAAGCGGAGCACCGAGCAACTTGGCGTCCAGAAATGACATGACATCACCGGCACCGAACACGTAGTTCGGGGTATGGGCGTTGTCCTGCAAGCTCATCCACAACGGGGATCCGGTGCGGTTGAAGGACTTGAGCACGTGCAGCAGCCCCAGAAATACCGGGGCCTGCAGCAGGACGGGCAGGCAGCTGCTCAACGGGTTCACCCCGTGTTCCTTCTGTAGTGCCTGCATGGCGACCGCCAATCCCTGGCGGTCGCCGGCGTGCTTCTTCTTCAGCGCCGCGATCTGCGGTTGGAGACGCTGCATGGCCCGTTGGGATCGGACCTGCCGGACGAACGGCGCGTACAGCACGATGCGCAACGTGAACACGAGAAAGGCCACGGCGAGCGCCCAGGCGACCCCGCCGGAAGGGTCGAGAAAGCTGCCGAAGATCTGATGCCACAACCACAAGATCGCGGACACCGGGTAGTACACGACGTCGAGCATGAATAAACCTCACTGCCAGGCGTGTTCTGTGCTGGTCGCGCGCGAGCGCGCCACCGCTAAACACGAGAACCGGTTGGATGACGGGGTAACCGGCAGCAGGGCAGCACCTGCGAGGGACTGACTACGCCGGTCGGGAACCGGCTCCGGGTGCGCGAGGT
>JADGOY010000153.1 GCA_017882715.1 Nakamurella sp.
TGCACCCGAGCCCAGGGATTCCTCTTCGCCAAACCATCCCCAGCCTGGGATATCGAGTCCGTCCTGGAACACGGGATACCGACCTTCGGCAAGAACGTGCCGGTGATCGCAGACCGACCCGGATCCTCGGCTGAGGAAGATCAGTCGGCCCGGACACACCGGGCTGATCGCCGGACGGCCTCGAGAGTTGTTGCTCTCAATGGTATTGGCGCTGCTCATGGCCCTGCTTACTGGAGTAGAGAGCGCGAGTTCGCCCGACCGCCGGACGCGCCAGTCCCTCCTGCCGAGTGAATTCGACAGCCGATACGGACCGGACTGTCAGCGACTGGGCGGGCTGGTCAGCAACTGAGCGGTCTGTCAGGGGCTGGGTGGGAGGCTGTGATCGGGGAGCGCGCGGCCGGCCGGCACCGGTCGATGCCGCCCGCCCCCGGGCGTGACGCCGGGCAGTCGGCGCGGTTGGATGTCCAGATGGCCGTCGCCGACCCCTCCCGTACGCTGATCCTGTTGCGGCATGCCAAATCCGCCTACCCGCCGGGCGTCGGTGATCACGAACGGCCGCTGGCGCCGAGGGGGCGACGCGAGGCTGCGCTGGCCGGCGCGTGGATCGGGCGGCACCTGCCTGAGATCGATCGGATCGTCTGCTCGACCGCGGAGCGTACTTCGCAGACGGCGGCCGAGGCCGGGCTGACGGCGCTGACTGTGCCGATCACCTACACCGACGACATCTACGAGGCCTACCCCGACGAACTCGAGGCCGTCATCCGCACCGTCGACCCAGCGGAACGCACGGTCGTCGTGATAGGGCACGCACCCGGCCTGCCCGGACTGGCCGCGGACCTGGCCGGCTCGGGATCCGACAAGGCAGCCGTGTCCCGGATGCGTACCAAGTTCCCGACTTCGGCCATCGCGGTGCTCACGGTCAACGGTGAGTGGGCGGACGTCGGGCGGGGAGCCACCACCACGCTGATCGACTTCGTCGTCCCCCGCAACTGACCGAGCATCCCGAGGAGGACTCATGTCCCCAGCACCGCAGCGCATCTCGTTCCGGGGGGTGGCCCCGGCGGTCGACCCGTCCGCCTGGATCGCCCCCACCGCCACGGTGATCGGCGCGGCGAGGATCACCGCAGACGCCAGCGTCTTCTACGGCGCGGTGGTCCGCGCCGACACCTCGACGATCGCCATCGGCGAACGCAGCAACCTGCAGGACGGCGTTGTCGTGCACGCCGACGCCGGCTTCCCGACCAGCGTCGGCTCCGGGGTGAGCGTCGGGCACCGGGCGGTGCTGCATGGATGCACCGTGCAGGACAACTGCCTCATCGGCATGGGCGCGGTAGTCCTCAACGGCGCCGTCGTCGGCGCCGGATCGATGGTGGCCGCCGGCGCGGTGGTCCTCGAAGGGGCGCAGATCCCGCCCGGCTCGCTGGTGGCCGGGGTTCCCGGAAAAGTCCGCCGGGAGCTCACCGCCGAGGAACGGATCGGGATCGAGCTGAACGCGCAGCGGTATCTCGAACTCGCCCGCGAGCATGCCGACGAACTGGCAGACAACCAGGCTGAGTAACCTGGGTCGGGTGAGCCGGTCGAACGCCCAGCTCCGACGTTCACGGCGGGCACCGTCGAACTATCGGCCGCCGTCGCCGCTACCACTTGGGTGAGCTGTGCCCCGGGATGCGGTCGGTCGCCGATCACGGCGGCCCCGGATCATCCCAAGGGACCCGACGTCTACTTCCCGCCGAACTCCCGCACCTGCTTGCACAGGAATTGGCCGTTGGCCAGGATCTTCAACTCCATGTCTACCGACGTCGGTTTCTCGTTGTCCACCACCACATACCGGCAATCGCCCTCGTAGTACGTAGATTTCGCTGCGCAATAGGCACGCTCGACGGTCGCGGCGATGTCCACCAGGCGAAGCATGTCGGCGCGAGGCAGCACCGGCTCGACGCGCTGCGGTTGGTCTGCAATCGGCTGGGCATATCGGGTGATGGTCAACGACGTCGGTTCGTCACCGAGACCGAGCGCGGCAATCGTCACCTCGGTCTGAGTTCCGGGGTCGGGGTTGGTGACCAGGTTGTTGCGCTCCTGCACCGACAGCGTGTAGCCGTAGACGCCGGCGGTGTTCAGCACCCGGGTGACGATCACTGCGTTGGCGGTGACCTCGGACTCGGTGTCGTAGGCGGCGACCACCGACAGCCCCATGGCGACAGTGGCGTGGTCGATGCGGGCGAAGGTCCGCTCGTCGACCGCCCGCTGGTTCCACAGGCTCGCGTACACACCCTTTATCGCGCAGCCGACCGACTTCGGAGACACCTTCCGCTTGACCTCGCCGCCCTGTTCGTCGTCCACCTCGAATGCGCAAGAGCCGTCGGCGTTGTCCTGCTTGCTGACGGTCGCGGCGAAACTGTCGTGCAGGCCGGCTCCGTCCAAGTTCGGCACGTCCTCGGCATTCGCGCTCGACCTGATCTTGATCTTCTTGACGCCCGGGAGCACCTCGGCCAGCTTCGCCTTCACCGCCGCAAGATCCTCCGGCGGGATCGTCGCGTCGAGGAAGCAGGTCTGCACCTCGTAGACCCGCTGCGCCCGCTGCGCACTGGAAAGCGTGCCGGCCATCTCCGCCTGGATGAACGCGTCCAGCTCGACCCGCAGGGCCGCGTTGGCCGGATGGTCCACCAGGTTGCGATAGAACGACAACGGGATCCCGAACCCGTCCGGCACCAGGTCGTATCCGAACCGCGCGCTCGCCGAACCCGCGTCCTCGACCCGTCCCAACACGGCGCGATGAGCCAGGAACCCGATGTTGGCTGCCTTGCTGCCGTACTTCTTGGCGAAACCCAATGCCGAGGCCGCGGACCCGGCGCCGATCTCGTCGTAGGACCGCAGCAGCCTCTCCGGCTCCCAGACCAATGGAATCCACGGCTTGTTGTTGCGTTCGGCCAGCCGCGTCGCAACCTGTTCATCGGTGGAAGCCTCCAGGAGGAAGTCGTCCGTCCGTACCACGAAATGCACCGGTTTGTCCCGCCAGGGCGCCAGTCGCGCGTTGTCGGGTCCGGCATCTCGCAGCACCATGTTCGGGGTGCCACGTTCCTTCGACTTGAGGTTGACGTGGGAATTGCTGTCCTGCACGGCTTTCGTGATCACCCCGGCGACCACCGAGAGGTCGAGCGGCAATTGATCGAATACCGGGATGTCCGCGGGCGTGAGCTCCGCATCACCGACCGACAAGAAGCGGAGGTAGCCCCACGCCTCACCCGCGTTGAGCGGCACGTAACGGACCGACCCGAGGACCCCGTCGAGGGTCAGCGTCTCGATGCCGGCCGCGGTCAGGTCCTCGCCCACCGTCGCCACGGTCTGCTGTGTACCGCTGGGCACGAAGGCGAACCGTGCGCCGCCGATGGTGATCTTCTGCCGGACCAGGGTGATCACATCGACGACGCCGCGCTCGTTCAGCACGTCCTGCGGGTAGAACTGCAGGGCGTACACCGGGTCGCCGGCCCCGTCCAGGAAGTACGTATGGACGACGCCCGCCGCGTACCGCTTCGCGGGGCTGAAGTAGGTCACCCGATTGAATTCCTCGAGTCGTTCGGGAATCCCCAGGGCAGCCTTGGCGAAGAAGAAGTGGTACTTCGCGGCGTCCGGAACAGTGCCGTTTTCGGTGAAGTTCCCGTTGACGAAGTACACCTCGCGTAAGCCCGGATCTCGTAGATCGACGAGGAATTTCGCCACCCGGCCGTTGGCGATCAGGTCACCAGCGGTGATCGACAACGCCTCGAATTCCACTGCCGTGCGGATCTCCCGATGGACCAGCGGCGGCATCCCGGTCCCCGAGCGGGCGACCGCGGCAGACCGGGGCACCCCGGCCATGGTTGTTGTGGGACTCTGCGACAACGCTTCGGCCGCGGCCAACTCGCGGTCGGCGCGCGAACTTGGCCGGGCCGAGAGAAAACCGAGCATCAACAACCTCCAACGCGCCGGACCAGGAATCCCCCAGCAGCGATTCTTGTCGGGTTTGTCGTCGGCTGCCCGGTGAGCGACCGACGTGACCATCGGTGAGGGCGCCCGTCCGCACCCCAGTTGTCCTGCCGAATGGGCTTTCTGGGTCGGCGCGGTCTCCCGGGTGAGCAGGACCACGCCGGACCTGACGTCTTCCTCGGGCTGCTGCTCCCTCCCCCCAGCCGGAGCAGCAGCCCGAGCGATGGCCCCCGCAACCATCGGACAGAGTCGGCCCCGACTGGTGGTGATACCGCACTTCCGGTGGTTGGCAGGTCGGCGTCGGAGTCGGTTGTCACCTGACGGCACGCCCAGAGCAGTCGACGGGCCGACCCGTGCGGCGCTCGCGCAACCAACCAACCCCTGCCACACTCTTTGTGCAGCAATACTTGTCGCCACGGGTCGGCGCCACCCGGCAGCCGAGGTCAACCCGTACCGGCGGGCATCTGTACGGCAGTTCCCGGGATCCATGGACGACCGGCCCCGCCGTGCGGGCCGCGCCTGGAACGGACCGAGGTCGGTTGCCCCTCGGAAGGGCCTGCGAAGGGAAAGGCCGGCGGAGGGCCAGGAATCACCCACAGCTGGCAGCGGGCGCCGGCGTCGAGGCGTTGGACGGCCGCAGTCGCGCGCTTCGGCTCGCTGACCGGGCCGGTCGGGACGACCTGATCATCCGGGTGCTCACCGCGTGGGATCTGCCCACGCCGTGGCTGAGCCGCACCTATGGTTCGGTTGGTTCCTTCGTCATCGCGCTGATCGAGAGGTGTTTGCGCACCGGGGTCTGGATGACACAACCCGGTGCCGGCTGCTTGCTTGCTGGTCGCCGAGGTGAGCGGTGAAGACCACCAGCGCGCGCTCGAGGCAGCCGACGAGGCCGAGTCACTGGCCCGGCGGACCGGTGCTGATCGAGATCGGCGCACAACCGGGGCTGGCGGTCTTCGCGCTGATCGGTCATCTCGGGGCTGCGCAAGCACCATGAACGGTGGCGTCACCGGGCCGGGACGACCGGTCCCCTATGTGGCGGGTGCGCGCGTCGACCTGGCGGCCGCCCGGGAGCACACCGAGCGGGCGGGGATACTCGTCGAGCGCTACCGCTGGCGTCAGTCTCGGGGCATCGTGGCGATGAACGGCGGCATGCTCGCGCACGTCGCAGGAGACCTCGAGCTGGCCGAAAAGCTCTACTGGCAGGTCGCGGAACTCATCAAACAGAGCGGCGCGGTCGACGCCGAGGGGATCATCGCCGTCGCCTGAGTGACGATGCGCGTCACGCAGGGCCGGGTCGGTGAGCTCGAACCCAACATCAGGGGCATCGTCGCGGCCCCGGATGTGGTGCTCGATCTGCTGGCCTTGTCCCTCGCCGCACAGGGCCGTCTCGCCGAACCCGAACCCGTGAGTGCTGACTGATCGTCCGGTCGGCCGATGAACGTTTACCGGTCGACCGGCGCACCGAGCGGTGCCGCAAGGTGGAGCCCGGCTGGTGAACATCACCGTCCCGGCGTCACGTTTGACTGCGTTGGTGCGGTGCTCCGTTCACCGCCCGGCGACGGACTCGTACTTACGCACCGAGAGCGGCACGAAGATGACCAGGATCCCGACGATCCAGATCAACGAGTACACGACCGGGTGCTGAGCGGGCCAGACGTCCGGTGGTGGCAGCGCGGGGCTGGTATTGCCGAACAACTCGCGTGCGGCCAACGTCACCGACGACACCGGATTCCAGTCCGCGAACGCCTTCAACGCGGGCGGGAAGTTGTCGGTCGGCACGAAGGTGTTCGCGATGAAGGTCAGCGGGAAGATGATGATGAACGACGCGTTCTGCACGACTTCGGGCGAGTTCACCGACAACCCGACCAATGCCATCAGCCAGGAGATCGCATACGCGAACAGCAGCAACAATCCGAATGCGGCGAGGGCATCGAGCACCGACGTCCGGATTCGCCAGCCGACCAACAGACCGGTGACCGCCATGACGAACATCGTGACGATGTTGTTGCCGATGTCGGCGTTGGTACGGCCGACCAGCACTGCCGAACGCGCCATCGGCAACGACCTGAATCGGTCGATCAGCCCCTTTTGCAGGTCCTCGGCGAGGCTGGCGCCGGTGATGGTGCTGCCGAACACGACGGTCTGTGTGAAGATGCCCGCCATCAGGAATTCCTTGTAGTCCACCCCCGGCAGCGGGATCGCGCTACCGAAGATGAACGCGAAGAGCAACACGAACATGATCGGCGAGAGGGTGGCGAACACCAGCAGCTCGGGCACCCGCTTGATCTTGAGCAGGTTGCGCTTGGTGATGACCGCGCCGTCGCCGACGGCCTGGGCGAGCGTCGTCACTGGTCCGCTCCCTTCAACGCGTGCCGCCCGGTGGCGACCGGCGCGCCACCATCGGACGCACCGTCGCTGGAGGCACCACCGCTGGACGCACCACCGCTGGACGCACCACCCGGCGATGTCTCTGACGCATGACCGGTGAGGATCAGGAACACGTCGTCGAGATCGGGACGCCGCAGACCCACGTCCACCAGAGTCACCCCGGAGTCGTCCAACCGTCGCAGCGCATCCCGAAGCACCTCCGCGCCGCCCCGCACCGGTACCGACAGCGACCGGGCCTGCTCGTCGACCACCGGATCGTCGACCGCCAGCGGCGCCACACGCTCCCGCAGGATCGGCAGATCGGCCGCGTCGGAGACCGTGAACTCGAGCCGGTGGCCGCCCACCTGGGACTTGAGCTGGTCCGACGTCCCCCGGGCGATGACCTTTCCGTGGTCGATCACCACGATCCCGTCGGCGAGCCGGTCGGCTTCTTCCAGGTACTGGGTGGTGAGCAGGATCGTCGTTCCCTCCGCGACCAAAGACCCGATGAATTCCCACATCCCGATCCGGCTGCGCGGGTCGAGCCCGGTGGTCGGTTCGTCCAGGAACAGCACGCGCGGCCGGGCGATCAATGAGGCGGCGATATCCAATCGGCGCCGCATTCCGCCGGAATACGTCTTTGCGATGCGGTCGGCGGCGTCGGCGAGATCGAAGCGCTCGAGCAGCGTCGTTGCCCGTTGCCGCGCATCGGACCTGGTCAGGTGATAGAGCCGCCCGATCATCTCCAGGTTCTCCTGGCCCGTCAGGTACTCGTCGACCGCGGCGTACTGGCCGGTGAGACCGATCATCGACCGCACATCGTTCGGGTGGGCGATCACGTCCTTGCCGAAGATCCGGGCGGTACCCGAGTCGGCGCGCAACAGCGTGGACAGGATCCGAACGACGGTGGTCTTCCCGGCGCCGTTGGGACCGAGCAGGCCCAGGACGGTTCCCTCGGGCACCGCCAGATCGACGCCCGCCAGCGCCGTCGTCGCCTTGAACTTCTTGACAAGTCCCTCAACTTCGACGGCTGCCATCATGCCTCCCGCTGATCACGACGGGACGGCTCAACGCCGGCCGCGGTCGGTCGATGTTGCATCTCGAATCCCTTCCCCGACTGAGAGTTCCCTGTGCGAATCTGACGCCGCCAGTACAGCACGGAGCCCCGACAGCCCCGGTCTCGCGCCCGGGAGCCTCCGGCCAAAGACTCCGACCAAAGACTCCGACCAAAGACTCCGAACCAGGATGAAATCCAGGCCGTCACCACATAGGACGGCAGGTGGCAGGCTGATTCATCGTCGAGGCAGGATGTGCCGCATGGAATACCGAACCCTCGGCCGCAGCGGATGCGCCGTCTCGACTCTCGCCCTGGGCACCATGACCTTCGGCGCCGAAACCGAGAGGCCGGATCGCGCGCCCAGCTCGACGCGTTCGTCGACGCCGGCGGCAACCTGATCGACACCGCGGATGTCTACTCGACCGGGATCTCCGAGGAGATCGTCGGCCGCTGGCTCGCCGCGCAACCGCCTGAGCGACGGGATGCGGTGGCGCTAGACGTTCATGCCAGTAGAAAAGCGGGTCTCGCCCCGGCCGTGACTGCGGACGGGCCGCTCGCCGGCCGGCGCGACGAACGGCCGTGGCCGGCAGCTGATGGCGACCTTGTTGATCTTGGTGGGACTACCCTCTGGAGCGAGCAGTCAGCGGGACCGGCAACGTCGACGACGACGCACCTCCGGCCGACGCAGCATCCGCCCGGGCGCCAGCGGACGAAGAGGAGCGCGCGATGCCCGTCACCCGTCGCCCACTTGCCGATGCATGGACGCTGTCGCTGTCCGGCCGTAACCCGGCTTCCCTGTCCGGACCTGCCGGACCAGATACCGGCGTCGGTGCCGGGCTGTGTGCACACCGACCTGCTCTCCGCGAGCCTGATCCCCGACCCGTACCTGGACGAGAACGAGCTCGCGCTGGCCTGGGTCGGTCATCAGCAGTGGCGCTATCGCACGTCATTCATGTTGTCCGCCAACGAGATCGCAGACAGCGAGGGGACCGAGCTGGTCTGCCTGGGGCTCGACACGGTGGCCGCCGTGCTGGTCAATGGGGTAGCCGTGGGACGCACCTCCAACCAGCATCGTGTCCATCGCTTCCCGGTGGCGTCGCTCCTGCGCGAGGGTGACAACACCATCGAAGTGGTGTTCGACGACGCCTGGCCGCACGCCGAGTCGCTGCGGGACGAACTCGGGCCGCTGCCGAACGCCTACCCGGCACCGTTCAACTTCATCCGGAAGATGGCCTGCAATTTCGGCTGGGATTGGGGGCAACGCTGGTGACCGCAGGGATCTGGCAGCCGATCTTCCCGGAGTCGTTGTCCTCGGCCCGGATCGCCGCGGTTCGACCTGCGGTGTCCGTCCACGGATCAACGGGACACGTCGATATCAGCGTCGACCTGGACCGGGTCGACCCGGAACAGGCAAACCATGAGCTCACGGTGACCACCTCGATCCTCTCCGGAACTGCGGGCCTAGCAAGAAACCAGCGTTACGTCGGTGATGGCGACAGCCGCGTCGTCGGTAACCCTGGAACTGGACGTGCCGGACGTCGAGTTGTGGTGGCCACACGACCTGGGCCCGCAACCGCTGCACGACGTGCGGATCGTGCTGAGCACTGATACCCACCCGAGAAGGCTTCACCCGGGGTGATGAGCGGTACGACTTCATCCTCGATAACGTGCTCAACGCGGGGCCGGGTCCGGCTCGAGCATGCCCAGGCAGGACTCCGCACCGCGACCACCGAGTTGCACTCCGATTGTTCCGAGGCCGGTGGAGCCGGCCAGCGCGCTGGAGCAGCAGTACCTTTCGGCGATCGCCGCATGCCTCGGCACGGACGGCACGCAGAGAGCCACGCTGTCTCCGCCCGAATGGGCCGCACCTCGGCTCAACTGAGCTATCCATGCAGCAGACTGCGCTGGACAGAGGCGTGATCACCGCCGTCGGCCGCGTCCAGTCGGGTTCACCCTGCCCGGCTTCGACGCGTTCGTCACCGAACAGACCCGGTGTGACACAGCACTCCCCCACATCGATTGCGTCGCAACCAGACACCCGCCCGCAACGCACGACTGCGGTCCCACATTGGCCGTGGCGGGCATCTGCTTGAGGTGCTGACCGTCGAAAACCGTGCGACCGCTCTGCTCATCGAACGAAGGGTGGTGCTCGATCAGTACCGTGATTGGCTGGTCGAAGACGCGACGGCCGAACACTTCCGCAAGGCGGGTGGACCGAGTGCTGGAACGCTGTCGGTGGCCGACCAGACCTTGCCGGGATGGCCAGTACGCTCCAACCCGACACCGACACGCCTGCGTCAGGTTCGTGACACCGGTCGTGCTCACTGAGCGGACACTCTCGTCAGCACCATCCGAGCGTGATGAGATCAGCGACGGTGGCGGATCGTCGCTCTCCTCGGCGGGGGTTGCATCGACCGTGGCCCTACCTGGCGATGGTGGCGTTGTGTGCTTGTGCCACCCGCCGAACTTCGGTGAGGGCGTCCGGATCGGTCAGGGCGATGGTCGACTCCACCGAGAATCCTGGGTGCGAGAATCCTGGGTGCAGGAGTGTCGGCACCGGTGACCAGGTGATGTAGGCGAGCCGGTCGTTGTCGTGCCGGCACCGATAGGCCCAGCCCGTCGGTGTTGGGGCACCAGCGACGGATCACAGCAGCCCATTGACGGGTCAGCGGGTATTCCACCGGGTCTGATGACGTTAGCCATCCGTCCTGGCCGAGGTGCGTCAGCGCCGCACCGTGCG
>JADGOY010000344.1 GCA_017882715.1 Nakamurella sp.
TGACCAATTCGACGAAGACGAGTTCCCGGACATCCCGCGGGCCCCGGCGGAACTGCTGGCCGCCTTGGCCACTGTCCCGGACCCGCGGGCGGCGCAGGGCAGACGCCATCCGCTGCCGTCGATCCTGGCCATCGCCGCGTGCGCCGTGGTGGCCGGCGCGAAGTCGTTGGTCGCCATCGCCGAATGGGCGGTCGCTGCCACCCCGGCGGCGTTGGCCCTGATCGGAGTGGATGGTGATCCGCCTTGTGAATCCACGATCCGACGCACGCTGCAACGCCTGCACGCTGATGGCCTGGATACCATCTTGGGCACCTGGGCGGCGCTGAAGGACGACACCCAGGGTAGGCGGGTTATCGCGATCGACGGTAAATCGATCCGCGGCGCGATCGGCTCGTCGGGGCGGTGCCGACATCTTCTGGCCGCTCTGACTCACGGTGCCGGCCTGGTCCTGGGACAGGTCGATGTCGATGCGAAGACCAACGAGGTGCCAATGCTACCAAGGCTTCTGGCGGACATCAACATTGTCGGTGCGGTCATCACAGCCGACGCGTTGCACTGTGTGCGCGACCACGCCACCTACCTGGTGGAGCGGCACGCGCACTATTTGCTCACCGTGAAAGGGAATCAGCCCAAGCTCCGCCGGCAGTTCGCCGCCCTGCCCTGGGCGGATGTTCCGATCTCTCACCGCGCCCAGGACAGGGGCCACGGCCGCGTGGAGATCCGAACCACGAAGGTCGTCACCGTCGCCGCCGGGATTCTGTTTCCGCACGCTTCACAGGCGATGCAGATCATCCGGAAGAGCCGCCCCCTCAAAGGCAGGAAATGGACAACCGAAACGGTCTACGCGGTCACCGACCTCGGCTCAGAACACGCCCAACCCCACCAACTCGCAGCGTGGCTACGCGGACATTGGGCGATAGAAAACCGCCTCCACTGGGTACGCGACGTCACCTGGGCAGAAGACCTGAGCCAGATCCGCACAGCCTCCGGCCCACAAGTGATGGCCACACTACGAAACCTGGCGATCACCCTGCTCCGGCTGACCGGCGCGATCAACATCGCAGCAGCCACCAGACACCAAGCCAGAGACCACTATCGCCCAATCACACTACTGCTGACCTGCTAAGACACACCGGCAACCGAGAATGCCGAGGCCCTGACCCCGACCCGGCTTCATGAATGCCCAGCACCTGCGAACTGGGAAGGACGTGTTATCACGAACCCCACCCGAGAACGGGGCGATGATAGCGATCAGACCGCCGGCAGGGACGCCGGCAAGCGAAATCCGGAATTCATGGTGATGCTATCCGCTGATAATAGCGCGCGCCACTGCGGAGTATTCACTCTTAACTCTGATGAGGCGATGAACGCTACCGCGCGTAGTGGTGAGAGAGCAGTGTTATCGAAAGAGCGACGCAGCGACCGTATCCGCGAACCAAGTGACCATCGGTAACCCGCTCCGCCGACGTCCCCGGCATGGACCTCACGCTGACGTCGACCAGGCGATGCCCTGTATTCACCAGTTGATCGCTGTGAAATGAAGACAAGCCGTCGAACATCCGCGGGACGTGATTGCCCATTTCGGCCCCGGGGTCGTCGTCGTCGGGTGCGGCAGAAATACCGGCGCACGATCGACCCACTCCGTCGGGCAATTACCGGAACGCGATCGGAGCATCGGACCTCGCCCCCTATCGTCCCGCCGACCTTGGTGTCGGACCGCGACTGCGTCACGTCCTCGAAGCCATACGCACTGCATCCCTGCTTTGAGCCAAGTGCCATACCGGGCATGTCACCCCCGGGTTCTGCCCATCCGGCTTGTTGTGTGGATTATCCGGGTGATGATCCTGGGACGTTTCAGGAGCTGCTGGAATGGTTCCCCGACAACGCTGCCCTGTTTGGCCCATTTCGAGCGGCTGCGGTGGCCGGGCGGTTTCATCGGCCCGGTGTGCCGGGCTGACGGTGGCTGGCGGACTCGAAAGCTAGGTCCGCATCGGCGGGTGGTAGGGCGGGAACCCTTCGCCAGGCCGACCCGGCGGGCCCGGGCATCGGCGCAGGCAGACGGGGGCGCGTCCGCCACACCTGCGGTTCATCGTCGGGGTTTCTTCCCGGTCGACGTTGTGGTCCACGATGACCCCGTCGTCGTGGACCATGACCTGCGCCTGGCACCGAATTCGACCGGTTTTCCCAAGCCGACCGTTGGCGACCGGCCGGGCATCCGGGTCGTGCAGGCTGACCTATCTGTCCAGCAATTCAGCCAGGGTGTGACCGCCCCGTTGCAGCCGGCCCCAGCGGCGGCCCGCGACCGGGTCCGCCCCCACCCGCCCGTGGTCAACCGGTCGGCCTTGGCCGTGGCCCGCCGCGCCAACGGCTCCCCGCAGTCGACCACCGGGCACCGCAACAACCCGGAACCAAGGACGTCCTCGACCGCCGCGCCGTCAAGCCCTACCGTCATCACCGATCGTCCTCAGCCAGCGGGACGCTCAACAGGCGCGTGGTCCCGGGCGTCCACCTCGGCTTCCCACTCCTGGGCCACCGACGCTGGCGCTGGGATGATCGACCCTTGAACCACCGACAAGGGGTCCGATGCCAACACACCGCGTCGTGATCATCGGAGCGAGCACGACCGGGCTGTTCGCCGCCGCCGCCGTGGCCGGTTCTGGCCGCGCCGTCACCGTCCTCGAGGGACGATCTGCCAGCCGTTCCGGTGGCCCGACCGAGTGTGTCACAGGGCGGGCAGCCGCACGTCTTCCTGCACCGGGGAATGCTGGCCGCCGAGCAACTGCTCTCCGGATTCCGTGGTGACTTGCTTGCCGTCGGCGCCGTTCCCTTCAACAGCGCGGACCTCGCGGGGCTCGGCGAGCAGGGTTGGGCCAACCGCACCAGCAGATCATTCGAGGTGTTTGTCCACCAGTCGACCATTGCTGGAAGCAACCCTCCGTCGCAGGGTTGTCGAACTCACCGGAGTGCAGTTCGTCAGCGGTCGCCCGGTCGTCGGGCTGGACGCCGCCGGGACACGCTGGACGGTAGGGATTGCTGATGGTGGCGATTTCAGTGCCGGCCGATCTGGTGATCGAGGCCTCCGGCCGGAACTCCCGATTGGCGGCATGGCTGTGCAACGGACTGGCCTGCGGGGCCACAGGCACGCCTCGGCCTCGCCGACCGGGCCGACGGTCGTCGCCTCGGGGTGGTGGTCGACGGTCCGCAACGCTTGTAGTGCTTGCGCCATGAGATCTCGTCCACGCCGATGTCCACCAGCCCGGCCAGCCTGGTCGAGTCCAGCTTCTCGCCTGCAACCCGCTCGCACATGGCACC
>JADGOY010000345.1 GCA_017882715.1 Nakamurella sp.
ACCATGCCGGTCTCCCTGCATCAGCGGATCCTCGGAGCCGCGCGGTTCGCCGACGACACCGACCTGGTCCCCGGGGTCACCAGCGCCAACCGCCTCATCGCCACCGCGCTGGACTGCTTCCTGACAGAACTGGAACGAGAACATAACCACGGCAGGCCATTCAAAGACCCGCGCCGTCGACTGCCGGGCGGCCGAACCCCGAGCAGGTGAGCGCTGGGGTTCCCCGGATAGGCAACCAGTGACCGGCGGCGACGGGGTCCCGAACGTGGTCGAAGTTGGCCCGCCTCTTGCCGCTGAGTCGTTCACGGTTTAGCGCCATCCGTATCTGTCGCGGGCGCCCGCGGCCCACAAAGCGGCTGCCTGTTGTTTGTCCCTGTCCCGGTGGAACAGGGTGTCGATCAGGACGCGGACCTTCTTGGTGTCGCGAACGAATCCTTCGGGGTCGTGGTTCGGATGCGCGGGTTCGTCATCGTCCTCGTCGCCGTTGGTGGCGTTGGTGGCTCCGCCGGCGGAGACGTGGTCCAACAGCGCGGCGGACACCTTGATTTGGGCTTGGATGCGGCCCGGTTCCATCGATCCGTCCCACCACCGGAACTCGATCCGCGCACTGTCCGCGGACTCGCGGAATTCGGTGTCGGAGGGGATGTGGGTGAGATTGACCATGCTGTATCGGCCGCGGGTCTCTTGTATCTCGTCGACGTTGAGGAAGCCGAGCGGTGGTGGGTCAGTGAACGGTCTTGCGTAGCCTTGGTTCTCGCGGCTTTCCCGGCCGTGGCCGGCGTCGCCCATCAGGTACAGGTCGCGCTGGTAGTGCCGCAGAACACCGATCAGCCGGTTCACCTTGTCGGGCGAGTCGACGAAATCACCTGCGGAAACGGTGACGTGCGAGCCGGTCTCGGCGCTGGCACCGCCGCCGTGGTTAGTGATGTGGCGGCACGCCATGCGCAGGCTGCGCCAGCTGTCCAGGGTGTCGGACAGGATCGGGGAGATCACCTCGCCGTGCACGGTGGGGTCGTTCTCCAGGGTCCAGCCGCCCCATGGTTGGTTGCTGTATCCGTAAGCGCCGGTGTCTCCATGCCCGCCGATCGTGTCGTCGGACGTCAGATCCGACGCGTACATCGCGGCGGCGATGCGTGCCGGGACCACCTTGGTCATGTCCGGGTCGGAGTCGCCGTCGAAGGTCAACACCGTCCGGGTTTGGGTATGCCAGCCGTATCGAGAGACGGTCCGCTCAGCGCCGTCCGGCTTCAGGACATCTTCGTCGTAGTCGCCGAATTCGTCGGTTTCCTGTTCTTCCCAGCCTGCTTCACCGAGGTGTTCATCGACGGGTTCATCACCCCACGCCGACGGATAGGAATGCAGGGTGTATTCCAGCTCGACACCGAACTTGCGGCCGGATCCGAACCCGTACATGACCGGTCCGTCGGATCCGTCGTGGAACGGCACCACGGCATCAGCGTCACGAGCCAGCGCAGCGTTGACGTCCTGTGCGAACAATGCCGGGTCGTCGCTGTACCTGAACGTCGAGAGGTCGGCCGGGACAGCGGCTCCCGGCTCGTCTGGGACTACCGCGGACAGCCTTGTCGACCACCGGTCACGGCGACCGGGCAGTTGTTCACTCAGCGCGGCCCGCATGCCGCCGGCGACCTCCCGCAGGTGCCGGCAGTCCCGGTGGGCGTGGTAGGGGTTGCAGCCGCAGCGCAGATCGGTTGGATCGACCGAGACCTGTTCGTCGACAAGGGAAACCAGCAGCCGACCGGACAGTCTGGCCTTGTAGAGGTCGGACATGTTGTCCAGGCCCGAATTGTTGACATCGTTGGGGACGATGGCCCGGACCGGTACCTCGAGCAGTCCGTACGGAGCGGCGGCGAGGTCGTCGGCGACCTGGTGGAGCGGGTAGCTCCGGACCACCATGGGTGCCCCGTCCGGTGAGGGTGAGGTCACCGTGAGGGTCTGGGCGTCGCCGTCGCGGATGACCGCGGGGAGTTGCCATGGGCTCGCGATGTCTGGACGACCCCGGCAGATGTGCTCGCCGCCGGTGAATTGCCCGCAGATGGCGCAGCGCCGGCGCTGTCCGGCGCTGTCCGCTTCGTCGAGGTTCCGGTATTGGTACGCGGGGCGGGAACGCACCCGTTCGGGTGTCCAGTAGGTCTGGGCCCGTTGCCAGTCCGGGGCATCGATGGCACCGGCGCGCACCAGGAGGGCGCGGTGCACGTCCGGGCCAACGTTGCGGTAGGCCAGAATCAGGCCGGTGTCCAGTTGCAGCTCAAGACGTCGGGACTCGGAGTCGTAGCCGATTCCGGTCACCGTCGTGGCGTCTTCGGTGGTGGCAGGCATCTGCACTGCTGTGTATTTGGTGATGATCCGCGGTGGTGCTCGAAGCTCGACGGATGTCGGTGCGTCGCTCGGCGCGGCCGGCGTCCTCTGGATGGTGGTGCCCGGCGCAGGTGGGGGTTGGGTGACGATGGCTGGCGCGCTCGGCGGAGCGCCCGTCGCCGGCGTGTGCGGGGCGGGGCCGGAGTCCGGAGCACATCGATCGCCGTGGCCTCGGGCGATCGACCTGGCTGAACGAAGAGGCCGTCCGCACACGGTGCAGTGGTGCTGCTGGGTGCTGTCGGTGGGTACCGCCATCGGGTTACCGCCCGAGGATGGCTAGCTCGATCTGACCGGCTCGAGCCAACGACAGCAGGTAGCCCTCTGCGGTGCGGGGTCGCAGCCAGATCAGATTCCGTGGCTCGCGCACGTCTCCGTCGGTGCCGGAAATCGGGGCGGGCAGGGTCGTGTCGGGGGCGAAGGCCCCCTCGATCAGCACGAGTGGCACGGTGCTGGACCAGATCAGACCGGCCAGCTCATCCAGTCGAGAGGTCGGTAGCAGCATCTGCTCCCGCTGCGGGGCGGTCAGATCGGTGCCGGCGGCCTCGGCAGCGACGACCATGTCCGCCGCCAGCTGGGAGCGAGTGGCCGCGGCATGCTCCAGTCGCATGCGCTGACGGGTGTCGTAGTCGGCTGACCGGTACGCCGGCCACCATTCCGACAGCAGGTCGTTGGCGTTGCGCGTGAACACCAGATCACCGTGCTGGCGGTCGGTCCAGCAGAAGACGTATCGGTCTTCCACCACCTTCGCCGGCGGGATCGGCGCCCCGTTGGAGTCGGCAGGCAGATCGGTGCGGCGGACCCGGATCACACTGCCGTCGGCAGTCATCGGCCGGTTCCCCTTTCAGATTGTTCGTCGTGAGGATTGCGCTGGAGTCAAGAAATCGTGGCATCGGGCCGCGGGTGCTGGGCCGCTGCATGCGTCGGTGC
>JADGOY010000346.1 GCA_017882715.1 Nakamurella sp.
ACCCGCACTGCGCTGCTGCTCATCAGACTGTCTCCTGTCAGGCCCCACAGTCATCCCCAGGGGCTCCGGGGTGTCTCACTTCAGCTTGGCAGGTAGGGGCGGCGCGCAGCGCCCCGGACAACTGACGTGAAAATTCGCCCCGGCAGCCCCTCCCACCGCCCGCCGGGCAGCGCATTTTCCCGCCCCCACGGCGGCGCGCAGCGCCCCGGACAACTGACGTGAAAATTCGCCCACGACACCCCTCCCACCACCGACCCGGGCAGCGCATTTTCCCGCCCCCACGGCGGCGCGCAGCGCCCCGGACAACTGACACGAAAAATTGGCCGTGATGGAACTGCTGGGCCGCTGGTGCTCCCGCGCCGAGCGGTCCCGCATCCCCGAGTTCTTCAAGGCCGCCCGCACGATCCGCAGCCACCAGGCCGGCATCACCGCCGCCGTCGACCGCGACCAAGCCAACGGACGTCACGAGGGATTGAACAACAAGATCCGCACAATGATCAACCGCGCCTACGGCTTCCACTGCGCCGAAGCCGCCCTCCCACTCATCATGCTCGCTTGCCGGACCGGTCAAACTCGAACTGCCATACCACACGTAGACCCACCCACATTCATGTCAGCGGAGCCAAAGAATTGTCCATCCCTGCAGGGAAAGCACGTGTCACCACACACCCTGCGCCATTCCACGGCCATGCACCTACTGCAATCGGGCACCGATCTTGTCGTCATCGCCCTATGACTCGGCCATTCCGACCCCGCCACACCCACCAGTACCTCGAAGCCGACCTCGCCACCAAAGAAGCGGTCCTGAAGCCACTGACCGACCCCAACCCCGCGAAGACGCGATTCCAACCCGGTGAAGGACTCCTCGCCTTCCTCGACACCCTGTGATTATGTGCACCCCCACAACGCAGCAACAGCGACGACAACGCGGCCCTCCCCCCGCCCTGCACATAAACGGAGCTGGGCCTGATACGTGAAGTCGGCCACCCACGACCCGGTTCGGCGCCAACGGCCGAAAGTTCCGCCCGACCAGGTCTTTCGCCCTGGCCGCACCTGGCTCGGAGATCGTGGTGCCGGTTATACGATGAAGCGCCGACCGCATATCTGGATCGGCGGTCATGGTCCGAGTGACGTAGTGCGGATCGGTTCGGCAAGAGTGGCAGTGACCGCTCTGCCGTCCGTGCGCGACGTCAGTTCAACTGCAGGAGGACTGAGAACCGTGCCCAACCCAGGACTCGAACCATATTCTGCGGGCACTTTTCGGCCTGGGTACTTCGAGACCCGGCTGGCGGCAAACCCCAATCGTGGCCAGGTCTGGGTGCACATCTGCGACTACCTGTCCCGGTTCATCCCCGCGAACTCCCGGGTTCTCGAGCTCGGCGCGGGATGGTGCGACTTCGCCAATCATGTCGAAGCGGCGCGGGTGGTGGCCATGGACCTGGACTCGACCGTGCAGAAGGCGGCCGCAAACCATGTAGAAGCCGTCGTCGGGGACTGCACCGACCTGTCGCAGTTCGGGTCGGCCGAATTCGATGTGGTCTTCGCCTCGAACCTCCTGGAGCATCTCGACCGCGACCTGGCCGAGAAGTTGCTGGCCGAGGCAGCCAGGGTGCTTGCTCCGTCGGGCCGGCTGATCTTGATGCAACCGAATTTCCGGCTCAACCCCGGCGGGTATTTCGATGATTTCACCCACGTCGCGATCTACACCGACAGGTCTTTGTCGGACTACCTGACATCGCTGGGCTGGAAGGTCGAGTTTGTAATGCCTCGCTTCCTCCCGCTGACTCTCAAAAGCAAGGCCTCCCGCTTGACGTTCCTGGTTCCCTGGTACATGCGTTCTCCGATCAAGCCACTCGCGGGGCAGATGCTGCTGGTCGCCGCGCCGAACGGGACGACCCATGTGGCACGGTAAGACGCTGTCGGTCGTGCTCCCGACCTACAAAGAGAGAGCCAGCATCGCGCTCTGCATCGGTGGATTTGACCAGTTGGGAATCGTCGACGACATCCTCGTCGTGAACAACAACGCCGAAGTGGGGACATCGGAGGAGGTCGCGACCACCAACGCGCGCGAGGTCACCGAGCACCGGCAGGGCTACGGCGCAGCCATCCAGCGCGGGCTACAGGAGGTGACGACCGATCTGATCTGCGTGTGCGAGCCGGACGGGACCTTCAATCCTCGGGACCTGTTGAAACTGTTGCCCTTCACGGAAGAGTGCGACTTCGTTGTCGGTTCCCGGACGGTATCGAACTTCATCTGGGACGGCGCCAACATGGGTGTCTTCCTGCAGTGGGGCAACTGGGCAGTTGCCAAGCTCATCGAGGTGCTCTTCAATACTGTCTATCTCAGCGACGTGGGTTGCACCTTCCGGGTGCTTTCCCGAGACCGTGCGGCTGACATCGTGGCGCATGCCCGAACCGCAGGGTCCGCTTTCGGCCTGGAGATGCTGCTGCTGGCCGTGATCCGGCAATCGAAGGTGGTACAGGTCCCGGTCAACTACCACCCCAGGGTCGGAACGTCATCGGTGACGGGCGATCCCGTCAAGACCGCCATTCTTGCGATCACAATGCTGCGGATGGTGGTGCGGTTTCGCATCACCATGGCGAAACTAGCAAGTGGCACGGCCCGACCTCGCGTCGGCGAGCGGCGTCGGAACCCAGATACACGCCGCCCCTGATGACAACGAGTGCGCCTCGCGCGTCCACGCTCGCACATGGCTCCGAGGAGCCGGGTTCGCCCTGGCCCAGCAGCTTGCCAAATCCGGTGTCGTGGGGGCGTGGGGGCTTGCCGCGTTCGCCATCGCCGTCAGCGGTCTTCAACATCCTGATCGAAGGGCTCCTGGAAGGACTGGAGCCCGCCAGATCCCCGCGGCGGAACCGGCCGATGCGAACCCAAACTCACCGCCCGACAGGGAAGGGATGGGTCAGACCGTATTGGTCGTGAGGATGATCCGGCCGAGCTGACGGCGGTCCGCGATGACGACGTGTGTTTGGACCGGGGCGACCGCCCGCTGTGCCTGCAGCGGGCGGTCCCTGATCGGTGGCCGTTGTCTCGCCCTGGTTATCCGCCGGCGGGTTTCGGTGAGAGCATGAGTGGCGTCGCTCCGGGGGCGGCCGATGCCGGTGTGTTCGGTGCGGGGCCTGGGACTGTCCCGACGATGTACCCGGTGACGTCGGCCAGCAGTTGCACGGTGCCGGAAGATCCGTTGAACAGCTGGATCTGTCCGTCGGCGCCGACCGGGACCACGACCAGGTTCGGGATGTTCTGCCCGGCCTGGAAGTTCAGGTTCGATGTC
>JADGOY010000347.1 GCA_017882715.1 Nakamurella sp.
CGGCGACCAGAACACGCTCACCAAATGGATCGGCGCGGTCAACGCCGACCTACCGACCCTACGGTCGTTCACCGCCGGGCTGCGCCGCGACCTGGACGCTGTCGTTGCCGGACTGACCCTGGACTACAACTCCGGTGCGGTCGAAGGCACCGTGAACCGCATCAAGCAGCTCAAGATGGCGATGTACGGACGTGCGAAACCCGACCTTCTGCGCAAGCGGATACTCCTGGCCTGAACATCGCACCTGATTCCGAGACAACACGACCGCCCCGGTGAAACCGGCTACCTGACAACAGGATTCAGCCACCTGACATGGCATGAGGAATGCCGCCGGCCGACTGGGAACCTCGTCAGCACTCCGGGCAAGCTGTCCGCGGCGGCAGGGCCACGCACCTCAGGACAGCCACGCCCCGCATCACGGAAAGTGTGACAGAACCACTTACCGCGACCAACGACACAGTTGGGAGAGCGACAACGCCGACGGGGTCACCGGTTTGCCGTGATTTCCGGGCGGGATGTGACCGGGAAGGGTCGGCAGCTGTCAGGAAGCTCCTGAACCTACGAGACACCCGTGCGCCCCACCAAACCCAGCTCTCCTGATCAGCCGGCCATACCACACCACTCCCGACCCATAGATATGTCAGGAGAGCCAAACATCAGTGGCCCAACCGGGCAACATCAGGTGGCGCCGAGCGCGAGTTGCTGCGCCAGCGCGAGTTGCTGCGCCAGCTTGGCAGCCGCCCGCTGGCTCGCGGCGAGCACGGTCTTGGCGGCGCCTCCGCTGCCGCCGGTGAATGAGTAGAGCCTGCTGCTGGATTCAACCGGACGAAGCTTCAGACCCGGATCGGAGTGGTAGCACTCGACTGCAGTGTGGGTCGAGATCTGTGGGGCCGCCAGACCGAGCCCGAGTCGCCTGCTGGCGACCTCCAGCACCCCGATGTTCAGCAGCAGGTCCGGGGACAGCGCGCCTGGACCGACGTCCCAACGGTCCGTCGGCAACCCGAGCAGGAACCGGTTGCCGGACACCGGTCGTCCGTAGAGTCCGGTTGTCTCGTCTATGAACACCCCCCTCCAGCCCGTCGATTTGGTCCCCACCAAGAGGTATTGAATGGCCTTGGTGCGCAGCCCGGCGCTGCTGAGGCCGCTCCGCCTCAGCAGCGCCGGGGTCCACGCACCGGCGGCGGCAACGACTACGTCAAACCCAATTGGACCGCCGCCTTCGTACCTGACCCGCCCGTCCGTGGTCACTGCGGTGACCGGCCGTTCGGTCACCCGCATTCCCTTCGCCACGAGGTGGGCGAGCAAGTTGTTTCGAAGCCGGTCGGGTGATAGATACCCGGCGTGTCGCTCGACCACCGCGAGCGTGCCGTGCGGCAGGTCACGAAACCATCCGGCATCGACCATCTGCTCGGCCGTAAGGAGTGACACCGACCCGGGGATGACGCGCTCTATCTGGCTGAGAACCGGACCAAGGTCGGTCGGAGCGCCAGCCAGTAGGAAAGTCGAGCCGATCTCCTGGTAGCCGCTCCATTTCCTCAGCTTCGCGCTGCTGCGCAGCTCAGTCAGGCTGGCGCCCGAATTCAGACACTGGATTGGATCCTTGTCGAAAACGCGCACCATTCCGCCCGAGACTGCGCTGGCGTCGATGCGAGTCGGTCGTCCGGTGAACAGGTGGACTTCGATCGGCGGCCAGTTGTCCGACAGCCGCCACGCGAGTGCGGTGCCTGCCATTCCACCGCCTATGACTGCGATCCGGGCCATTTGTTCACCCGCCCTGTGTGCCATGATCGGGTTCGGGTTGCCCGGCGTTGCGGGTCTGAATGCGCATCCCGAACATGGCCGCGGCGGTGGCGGCCGCGGCGACGAGTGCTGCCCACAACCATACGGCGCGACCAACGTTGTACCAGAGCATCACGCCGATGACCGGACCGATCGCCCCGCCGAGACCGAAGGCGCTCTGCATTGCGCCGATGTACCTGCCGCGCAGGTGTTCTGGGCCTGCCATGCCGGGATATGCGAACACGGTCGGACCGCCGATGATCTCGGACAAGGTCCAGATCAGGGTTCCGAGGATGAAGAACACCGGTAGCGGAGAGATTGCGTATACGGCATAGCCGACGCTTACCAACGCGAAACCGAAAAAGGCGGTCAAGCGGATCGGCCAATTTTGGGTTGCCTTGGTCATGAGCAGCTCGCAAGTAATGACTATGAAGCCATTGATCGCGACGACTGCCCCATACCACCACAGGCTCAGGCCCGAAGTGATGATGTCGAGCGGCAAGGCGGCGGTGTACTGGCAGTACACGATCGAGATCAGCAGTACCGCAAGCAGGTAGATGCTGTAACGCTTGTCGGCGAACACCGCGCGATACCCGATTCGGCCGGCCGTGACCGCGTCGTCGGCAACCTTTTTCCGCACCCTGGCGCCGCCCGGCAACGCGAAGGCAGCAATGAGCGCGTACAATACCGCGGCCAGGGCCTCCGCCCAGAACAACAGGTCATACGAAATCGTGAACAGCGCGGCGCCGATTAGTGGGGCAACGGTTGTGCCGAGGTTCAGCGCGAGGCGGTACATCGCCGTGACCATGATCAGCCGATGCTTGGGGGTCATTTCGGTCAGCAGGACCTGCGCCGCCGGACGGTAGAGTTGCCCGACCCCGCTGACTAGGGTGACGGCGATCAGCAGAAGGGCGAATTGGCTCAGATACAGGACCGAGAGAATGAGCACGGCGGATCCGCACATGCTGATCAGCGTGGTGGTGCGGGGGCTCAACCGGTCGGTCAGCATCCCGCCGACAAATGAGCCGAGTACAGCGCCGGCACCGTAGCAACCGAGCGCGATTCCGGCCTGTTCGGCGGAGAATCCGCGCGTAGTGAGGAAGACAACGAGAAACAGCTGGATGAATCCGGCCAGTTTGCTGATGAATACCCCGACCAGAAGAGCCTTGGCCGGTCTTGGGGTTTCCCGAAGAGTGATCCAGATGGCATCGCCCGTCTTGGCCGGTGTATTGTCGGTCCTCGTTTCGGACACGCTGTCGGTACTCATTTCTTGATCACCTCGAGGGCGGACTCGGCTGCGTCGAGTGCGGTGGCGCATTAAGCCGGTGACTCCGGGGCTCACCCCGTTGAAGGTTTTCCCGACCGGCCGGCGCGGGTGCGCCTGGGCGCCGGCGGGTGGGTTTCGTACATGCGGGCGGCCGTGAGAATCCCGGACGCCGCGGTGAGCGCGGCGACGGCCCAGATGGCGGCGCGGATCCCCCACAG
>JADGOY010000348.1 GCA_017882715.1 Nakamurella sp.
ACCGCCAGCCGGGTGTTTCCGCGGCGCTCGGTGAGATCGATGAGTTTGAGGGTTTCGTCGTGCTGTCGGCGGTGCAGCGGCAGGAATTGCGGGGTGGTCTGAAAGTCGGGGCAGGTCAGACAGGCGTTGGGGTGCGGGCAATTCTGTTGGGGTGGCCGCCCGCAGTAACCATTGGGGAGGGTTGCCTGCACTCGGGCGAGGTTGTGTTTGACCCACTCGGCGTCGGCGGTCGGCCCGTTCGGGTCGAAATTGACTGCCTCTCCACGGATGTCGACGCGGTGTTGTTGATAGTCGTCAAATGCGGCGCGAACTGTGGAGTCGTGGATAATGGCATATCGGGCCGTCATCTGTGGTGAGGCGTGACCCAACAATTTCTGTACTACGTGTTGCGGGACGCCCGAGTTGATAAGCCTGGTGCCCAGGGTATGTCTGAATTGATGAGCAGTCACGCTCACCTGCTGGCCGGCCTCGTCGTGAAGTCCGATGTCCCGTTGCCAGGCGGCCAGACGCGTCCGGAACGTGTTGTATCTGAATTCATGATTTCCGTCGGGATTGGCGTGTGGGGATGGGAACAGTCGGTCGGGGCCGTGAGGCCAGCGTTGCACGAGTTGGGTCTGCTGTGCTCGGACCGCCTCGGCGGCTTTCCGGGACAAGGGCACGAGTTGTTCCGCAGCCATTTTGCTGTTGAGGAATCTCAGGCACGGCCAGCCGGCGCTGTCATCGATGATCGGGTTGAACGGCAGGGCGCACGCGTCGTTGGCTCGTAGGCCCGTTTCGATGATCAGGATCAGCAGGTGCCGGGTTGTGTGGTCCGTGAGGCGGGCAAGGTTGTCGGGGTTCTCGATCTGGGCCATGACGAACTCGGGGATGAACCGGGGCAGCGGCCGGGGGCGGGCGGGTAACTCGTCGAGGTAGATCGACGCCCGCGGCGGCAGGTCGGGCATCCAGTGGTGACGGCGGCAGGCCTCGAGGAAGCCGCGCAGGACGACCAGATAGGTGTTGCTGGTATTCCCGCCCAGGTGGGATCCGGCCAGCCAGGACAAGTAGTGCTCGAGGACCTGCCTGGTCAGCCCGGCCGGCCCGGTGACGTCCGGGTAATGACTGGTCAGGAACCTGGAGAACCAGCGAAGCGCGCGCTCGTCGACGCTAACGCTGCCGAACGACTTCCCGGCGGCGAGGCGGAAGCGGAAGCAGCGTTTCATCGCAGCTCGTAGCCACGCCTGCGCGATCCCATCGAAGCGGATCGTTCGCGGCGTGCGGGAATGAGTCACCCCCAAGACACTCGCCCGCCAGATGTCCCGGGCGAATTCGGATTCGGCGTCGCTGCCCTCGGCCAGGTCGAGCAGCTGCCGACAGGCATACCGCAACTGCCCCAGAGCCCGCCCGCTACGATTGTCCAGCCCGCGGGCGTGGGCCTGGGCGGTCCACTCGTCCGGGGAAAACTCAAGCAGTGAAACAACACCCGTTTCCACGACCAAAGCAACCAGGCCACTGATCATGGTGGGTAGCAGCCGAACGGTCCGGTCGTCGTGCCGACACTGGATGGAGTAAGCGATCTCTAGGCGCGTTTGCTCGGTCAGCGATCGTAGATCGAACACATCCGTCATGTCCGATGCCGGCTTGAGGTGGATCACCCCGGTGGTGGCGATGAAGACATCCCAGTCGGGCCGACCATGAAGACGCCAACGGTTGTAGTGCGCCGGACACAACAGTCGGCTCCACGCACCGCGTTCGCACTCAACGACCCGACAACGACCGCGGGCGAACACCGGGTCGTCGGGGTCGATGCGAACGATGTCACCCTGGAACGACGGGCGCACGATGGACCGCAGTTTGTGCAGCAACTGGTCGCCGTCGGTGGGGAGCCTTGCCGGAGCCGCGGTCACCGGTCCGCCTCGGGGTCCGGCCAGATCCCGGCCCGGATCAATTCGCCGCGCACGTCCTCCACCGTCAGATGCAGGTATGTGTCGCTCGTGGTCGTCACCGAGCGGTGGGTGAGCATCTTGGATACCACCTCGATTGGTACCCCGGCGCGGATCATCTCCGTCGCCCGGGTGTGCCGGAAAAGATGAGCAGAGAAAGCGATCCCGGTGCGTTTCCTGAGCCTGCCGACCAACTTGGCAACGGCGTCGTAGCGCATCGGGTGCCCCGCCGGAGGACTCCAAAGGTTGACGAACACGTAGTCGCTGTCAAGGTCGCCGTACTCCACATGCATGTACTCGCTGTAGAGGCGGGCCAGCGAAGTCGAGACCGGGACAGTAACGGTGGTCGCCGTTTTCGCCCGCGCCCCGTTGGCGTTGTCGAGTCGTGGCACTATCCTGACCTCACGGCGGCGGGACACGAAATCGGCATGCCGCAACCCCAGGGCTTGCCCGATCCTCATGCCTGTTTCGGCCAACAAAGCAAATAGGAAACGGTCCCGTAACCGGGTGCAGGCGCCGAGGATCACCGCGACCTCTTCCACGCCCAACGTCCGCGGCAGGCGTCGCGGGGCCCGCAGTTTCACCGGGCGAGTCGGGACCGGCCGACCCCGGGCGACGTGGTGCAAGAACGGTTTGAAGGACCCCCGGGGCACCCGCCGCCACGCCACCAAACTCTCGGCCAAGCGCACCCCGCAACGAGTATGGAATTCATAGAAACCGAACACCGCAGCGAGATGTCGATTGACCGTCGACTCGCTGCGCCGCGCCGCCGACGCATCCAACACGATCACGTTGCCGGCCGGAGCCCGCAGCCAGCGCACGAACTCAGCAACATCCTCAACCCCCGCGGTGGACCACCCCGTCCCACGCATTTCCAGGAAGTCGAACCAGAACGCCAAACTATGGGCATAGGCACGCACCGTGTTCGGTGACCGCTCGATCGCGGCCAAGTGCGCCAGATACCGCTCGGCCGGGTCCACCGGCCGCAGATCGGCACCGACCACCGTCCAGGACACCATCCCCGTGACCGGCGTCAACAGCCGTTGTGCTCTCACCGAACGTCCTCTTGTCCAGGACGGCCCGATCGGCACGGCATCGAGCCGCCCCCTGTGTACTCCCCAACAGCTCCCCGGTGTGGGACGTCACCACCGGACACGCTCCAGAGAACGTGTCTCCCACGCAGACTTCAGGCCACCTCAACGACGTCGGAAACAGCGATCTCCCGACTCCAGATAATGGTGGCCTCGGACAGCGCGTTGGACAGGTGGTGCCGCAGGGTGTTCCAGATCAGCTGCTGGAACCGTTGGATGGTTCGGGCGAGGGTGACGAACTCCG
>JADGOY010000024.1 GCA_017882715.1 Nakamurella sp.
CCGCGCTGCTTGATCTCCAGCGTCCCGACGCGGTCGCGCCGCGCCCAGTCGGCGACCGTCCGTTCCCGGTATGGCGCGGAATCCAGCACCTGGAACGCCCGGATGCCTGGCGGTGGGCGCGGCCCGGTCAGATAGGCCAGATGCGGGTCGAGCAACACCAGGCCGTGCCGGGCGGCGTAGTGCCGCACCAGGTGCGCGCGCACCACTGCGGGATCCGGGTCGATCAGCCACCGGTCGATCGGGCCGGCGCCCGCCTCCTCCGGATCGTCACTGGTCAGCTCGTAAGCCCCGTCCCCGGAGTTCAGCTGGCTCCCGGACGCCAGGACGGTCGCCCGGCGGCGGGTGGTGGCAAGCTCGGTTGGCCACAGCACGGCCTCCCTTGCGGCGCCGTCCAGGGAGACGATCTCGACCTCCCCGGGCCGGTTCAGCTCGTCGTAGTCGACGCCGGGCGGTAGCCGCAGCACCGGAGGGCGGTGCGCATGAGCGGCGTCCAACTCGGCCACCGTTGGCACCGTGGACACCGAAGTGATCCGGCGGCCGGTGCGGTCCCGCCGGGCCGGGTCGGCGTAGCCCAGCAGTCCGCGGGTCGACCGGGTCAGCGCGTCGGCCACCACCAGCCGTGGCGTCAGCGCGGATTCGCTCAGGTTGTGCCGGGCCATCAGCAGCCGCACCGCATCGAGGTCGGAGCCGACAACGATCGGGCAGACCGCAGCCAGGAAGGCGACGTCGGTGCCGATCGAGCAGGTCAGGTCGTGCACCCCGAGGCCGGTCAGCCGGGCCGCGCGGTGCGCGGACACCGCGGCAGGGCTGGCCTGCTGCAGTGACTCGTCGGTGAACAACCACCGCCCGCCGGTGTCCGCCAGTTTCGCGGTTGCCCGACGGCGCAGCCTGACTGTCTCGACGACCGCCGCCGACCGCTCACCGACCGTTCGTCGCAGCCTCGTCAGGTCCGCCAGCAACGACGCCTCGGTCAAAGGCAGGTCACCGGCCGCCGCGAGTGCGTCCCCGCCCGCCGATCCCGTCAGGTACCGGACGTCATCGAGGGTGAACGGATAGGCCACGGCAGCACGATCACCTGCCGGTGAACGTGGCCTTCCCCGGCCCGTCCTTCAGGAATGACGTCATGCCGATGGTCTGGTCGTCAGTCGCGAACAGTTCCGCGAACCGCCGCGCCTCGAGGTCGAGCCCGGCGGAGATGCTGCCGTCCATCCCGTCGTCGATCGCCCTTTTCGCGGCGGCCAGCGCCGCCGTCGGTCCGGATGCCAGGCGCTCGGCCAGCTCCATCGCCGCCGGCAGCACCGCCCCGGACGGCAGCGACCGGGTCGCCAGCCCGATCCGGACCGCCTCGGGCCCGTCGACCGGCCGGCCGAAGAAGATCAGCTCCTTGGCCTTGCTGACGCCGACCAGCCGCGGCAGCCGCTGAGTGCCGCCACCGCCGGGGATGACGCCCAGGGTGATCTCCGGCAGCCCGATCCGGACGTCGTCGGCGACGATCCGGAAGTCCGCGGCCAGCGCGAGCTCGCAGCCCAGACCCAGCGCGTACCCGTTCACCGCGGCGACGACCGGCTGGCCGAGCCGGGCGATGGCGCTGATCGCGTGGTTCAGCGTGCGGCCGAACGCGGTGATCTCGCCGGGCCCGCAGGTCGCCAATTCCTTGATGTCGGCGCCGGCGGCGAACGATCGCTCACCGCCGTACAGCACGACGGCCCTGATGGTGCCGCTCTCGGCCACCTGCTGGGCGACGGCGAGCAACTCGTGATGGACCTGGATGTTGACGGCGTTCACCGGCGGCCGGTCCAGCCTGATCACGCCGACCGCGCCCCGCATCTCCAGCCGAACGAAATCGCCCACGCCGTCACGCCTCTCGATTGAATCGGGTCCGGTTCACGATCAGCTCCGGTAGGCGAAGAACCGGCCGCCCCGGGTCTGAAGTGTCAAGCTCATCCCGAACGTCTCGGACAGATTGGCCGCGGTGAGGGTCTCTCCGATGGGTCCGGCCGCGAGCACCTTGCCCGCCCGCAGCAGCAGCACGTGACTGAACGCGATCGGGATCTCCTCGACGTGGTGAGTCACCAGGATCGTGGTCGGCGCGGCCGGATCCACCGCCAGCGCGGACAGCCGGGTCAGCAGGTCCTCCCGTCCGCCGAGATCCAGCCCGGCCGCCGGTTCGTCCAGCAACAGCAACTCGGGATCGGTCATCAGCGCCCGCGCGGCCAGCGTGCGTTTGCGTTCCCCTTCGGACAGCGTGCCGTACATCCGGCCGGCCAACTGGGCAACGCCCATCGCGGAGAGCAGGCCGCGCGCCCGGTCGAAGTCCAGCTCGTCATAACGCTCCCGCCAGCGGCCGACCACGCCGTAACCGGCCGACACCACGACGTCGACGACCCGTTCGGCGGACGGGACGCGTCCGGCCATCGACGCGGACGACAGTCCGACACGAGTCCGGATGTCGCCGACGTCCACCGCCCCGAGTCGTTCACCCAGGATGTGCACGCGCCCGGACGTCGGGAACATCTGGGCAGAGGCAATCTGCAGCAGCGTCGTCTTCCCGGCCCCGTTCGGCCCCAACACCACCCACCGCTCGTCGACATCGACGTTCCAGTGCACCGCGTCCAGCAGCACCGCGTCGCCTCGCCGGACGGTGACCTCCGCCAGGTGCACGACGGAATCGGGTCCGGGCAGGATCGACGGGCGCGAGGACGTTGCAGGGCTGGAGGTCACGCGGGACATTGTTGCGCACCGACGTGCGGGCATTCCCCCCGCCGCGCGCGCTGCGGCACACCGGCAACGCACTGCCGGCCGCTCCCGCCCCACTGACCCGGAGGCACCCGCCGGTCGCCGCCTTCCGGCGGGTCGGGGACAATTTCCGCATGGCTCGCCGCATCGCTGAAGACGACAACGTTGACGACCGGGTGCACCGGGTCGGCATCGCGGACGACCCCGGTGATCCGGCCGCCGCGCGGCCAGGCAAGGTCAAATCCGGCAGGAAGAAGCGCCGGGCGAAGCGCGCCGGCCCCGGCGAGATCGATCCTGAGGCGGCTCCGCGAGTCGGGTCGAACCCCTTCCCTGGCCTGCCGCAGCCGCTGGGCGCGACGCCGTACCAGAACGGCACCAACTTCGCCGTGGTTGCCGACGGCATCCCAGGAGTCTCCGACGTCCAGCTCTGCCTGGTCGACGCGGCCGGCGGCGAGCGCAGGGTCACCATGGACGAGAAGACCTACGGCATCTGGCACACCTTCGTGCCGGACGTGAATCCTGGTCAGCGGTACGGGTTCCGGGTGCCGGAGCGGGATCCGTCCAAGATCCTTCTCGACCCCTACGCCCGGCAGTTGACCACCACCGACTATGACCTCATCGCCGCCGCCTCCAACGGTGTGGACACCCTCGGCCGGGTTCCGTTGAGCATCGTCACCGCGCCGCTCCGATCGACCTCCGTTCGGCCGCGGGTGCCGTGGGAGCAGACCGTCATCTACGAGGCGCACGTCGCGGGCCTGACCCGCCTGCACCCGGACGTGCCCGCTGCATTGCGCGGGAAGTTCCTGGGTGTGGCGCATCCGGCGGTGATCGGACATTTGAAGAGTCTGAGCGTCACAACCCTGGAACTGCTGCCCGTACAGGCGAGTGCCGCCGAGCCGCACCTGCACGCGAGCGGGCTCAAGAATTATTGGGGATACTCGACGCTGGGTTTCTTCGCGCCGGATCCCGGCTTCGCCACCGTGCCGGGCCTGGAGATCACCGAGTTCGTCCAGATGGTCGATGCGCTGCACGCTGCCGGCATCGAGGTCGTGCTCGACGTCGTGTACAACCACACCTGTGAGGGCGGTCACGGGCTGACCGTCGATCTGTCCTGGCGTGGGCTGTCGCCCGCGTCGTACTACCTGCCCGACGGGATGGACATCACCGGCTGCGGCAATACGCTCAACGCAGGCACGCTGCCCGCCGTGCGAATGATCACCGATTCGCTGCGCTACTGGGCGGATGCGTTTGGTGTGGACGGATTCCGGTTCGATCTCGCCTCGGTGCACGGCAGGCCGAACGGCGGGCCGTTCGACGCCGGCTCCGCGCTGCTGACCGCGATCGCGGCCGATCCGCTGCTGTCGGCCCGCAAGCTCATCTCGGAACCGTGGGACGCCACCGGCGAGGGCTACGCGGTCGGCCGGTTCGGCGAGAACTGGGTGGAGTGGAACGACCGCTTCCGCGACACCACTCGCGACTTCTGGCGCGGAATCGACGGAATCCGGGACCTGGGTTACCGGTTGTCCGGCTCGTCGGACCTTTTCGGCGCGAGCCGCCGGCCATGGGCGTCGGTCAACTTCGTCACCGCGCACGACGGGTTCACCCTGCGGGATCTGGTGTCCTACGACGGCAAGCACAACTGGGCCAATGGCGAGGACAACCGGGACGGCCTGAACCACAACCGATCGTGCAACTACGGTACAGAGGGCGAAACCGACGACCCGACGATCATCGCGCTGCGCACCCGGCAGGCGCGCAACATCGCCGCCACCTTGCTGCTGTCCACCGGCACCCCGATGATCTGCATGGGTGACGAACTGTGGCGGACCCAGGGCGGCAACAACAACGCCTACTGCCAGGACAACGAGATCAGTTGGCTGGACTGGGATCCGGTCAGCGGCGGGCGCGAGGCTCAGCAGATGCTGGCCTTCTTCCGCCGTACGTTGGCCATTCGCCGGGACGCCTTCGCGCTGCATCAAGGTGAGTTCTTCGACGGCCGGGCGCCGGGCGGCGGTGATGGCATCCCGGACCTGGTCTGGTTCAACCCGTGGGGCCAGCCGATGACAGAGCACGACTGGTTCGACGGCACCCGGCGCACCCTGCAGATGTGGGTCGACGGCCGCGACGTGCGGGGCCACGGCCCGGGCGGCGACCCGCTGACCGACGATTCCTGGCTACTCGTCGTGCACGCCGACGGCGGTGACACCTCGGTGACGTTGCCCGGGCCGCCCTACGGCGAGGAATACGCGCCGGTGCTGGACACCGACACGCCGACCGGCGAGCCCGTCGACCCGACCCCGCTCCCGGTGGGGACCCCACTGGCTCTGCCCGGGCGGACGGTGTGGTTGCTGCGCGCCCACCGGTCCGGCCCGCCGTCCTGAGGCGCGCCCCTTCATCTCGGCGGCCCCCCATCCGCGCGGCGGCCCCCTATCCGCGCGGATCAACATCGCGGGCGCGGATGAACCCGTTGCCTCCTGTCACATCGGTCCCAAAGCGGCCACGTTTATCCGCGCGACGGAAGTTGATCCGCGCCACTCGTGAACAGGGTCGGCGCACTTCACCCAGGCTCGGTCAAGCGCATCACCGTCACGCGCAGCGCATCACCGTCACGCGCAGCGCATCACCGTCACGCGCAGCGCATCACCACCGGCCGACGGCCGCGGGTCAGGCGGTGGTGACCAGCCCCATCTCCGCCGGCGAGGCGAGGAGCTTGTTCCTCGGCAGCACCCGCACCGTGTACCCGACAGGCCCCGACGTGGTCAGCGGCAGGTGGGCCTCGTAGCGGAACCCGTCTCCGTTTCCGACGAAGGTCATCGGCACCGTGGAGATGTCGTGCAGCTGTTCGTTGATGTCGACGCGCCCCGTCACCGTCTGCACCTCGATGTCCTCCGGAGCCAGACCCCCGAGGTCGAGGTAGGCCCGGACGGTCATCACGTTGCCCAGCGACGGCTCGGTGCCGATCCCGGAGGTGTCCACGTTGACCACCCGCACGTTCGGCCAGGCGGCGCGCACCTGGTCCTTCCAGGCGGCCAGCCCCTTGGCCACGGTCAGGTCGCTGGTGACATCCCTGGAGAAGGCGGCGGCCGGGCCGTAGTAGCCGGTGACGTAGTCACGAACCATGCGCGTCGCCTGGACGCGCGGGCCCAGGTACGCAAGGGTGTGCCGGACGGAGTCGACCCAGCCGTCCGGCCGTCCGGTCTCGTTCCGCCGATAGAACAGCGGAGCGACCCGCTTCTCGATCAGGTCGTACAGCGCGGCCGCTTCCAGGTCGTCCCGGCGGGTCTCGTTGCCGACCCCGTCGGCTGTGGGGATGGTCCAGCCGTCATGACCGTCGTACAGCTCGTCCCACCAGCCATCGGAGATGGACAGGTTGAGGCCGCCGTTCAGCGCGGCCTTCATCCCCGAGGTGCCGGACGCCTCCTGGGGACGGACCGGGTTGTTCAGCCAGACGTCGGCGCCGGCGCACAAGACCGCGGCCATACCCATGTCGTAGTCGGGCAGGAAGACGATCCGGTGCCGGATGGTCGGGTCGTCGGTGAACCGCACCATCTCCTGCATGAAGCGCTTGCCGCCGTCGTCCGCCGGGTGCGCCTTGCCTGCGACGATGATCTGCACCGGCCGGTCGGGGTCGAGCAGGATCTTCCGCAGCCGGGCCGGATCCCGCAACATCAAGGTGAGCCGCTTGTAGGTGGACACGCGCCGGGCGAATCCGATCGTCAGGATCTCCGGGTCCAGGATGCTCTCCGTCCAGCCCAACTCCGCGACGGTCGCGCCGCGCTGCAGGTAGGACAGGCGCACGGTGTTGCGAGCAAGAGCGACCAGCCGTTGCCGCAGGGTCTGCCGCAGTTCCCACAACCGTTCGCTGGACACCTTTTCCGCCGCAGGCCATTCCGACGCCGAGGCAAGGTCCTGCCAGTCGGCCATGTCGCCGGCCACGTCGTACATCTCCCGCGCTGCCCAGGTCGGCAGGTGGACACCGTTGGTGACCGAGCCGATCGGCACCTCGTCCGGTTCGAACCCCGGGTAGAGCGGGGCGAACATGTTGCGCGACACCGAACCGTGCAGCTTGGCCACCCCGTTGGCGCGTTGGGCGAGCCGCAGCCCCATGTGTGCCATGTTGAACCGGCCGGGATCGTCCTCGGAGCCGAGCGCGATCACCTCGTCGGCCGAGATGCCGGGCAGCAGCCGGGAGAGCCCGTCACCACCGGCATCCAGGTAGTGCCGGACCAGGTCGACCGGGAAGCGGTCGATGCCCGCCGCCACCGGGGTGTGGGTGGTGAACACCGTTCCGGCCCGAACCGCGGACAGCGCCTCGGAGAAGGTCAGCCCGTTGTCGGAGATCAGCGACCTGATCCGCTCCAGGCCAAGGAAGCCCGCGTGACCCTCGTTCATGTGGTAGACCTCGGGCATCGCGTGCCCGGTGGCCTCTGCGTAGAGGTTGACCGCCCGGGCACCGCCGATACCGAGCAGGATCTCCTGCTTGATGCGGTGGTCCTGGTCGCCGCCGTACAGGCGGTCCGTGGTCTGCCGGAGGAAGTCGTCGTTCGCCTCGTTGTCCGCGTCGAGCAGCAGCAACGGCACCCTGCCCACCTGGGCCGACCAGATCCGGGCGGTGAGCTGGCGACCCCCGGGCATCGGCACGCGGACGGACAACTGCCGCCCGTCGGCGCCCAGCACCCGGTCGATCGGCAGGCCCTGCGGGTCGTGGGCCGGGTAGTGTTCCTGCTGCCATCCGTCGCCCGACAACGACTGCCAGAAGTACCCGAAGCGGTACAGCAGACCGACGCCGATGATAGGTACGCCCAGATCGGACGCGGACTTGAGGTGATCCCCGGCCAGGATGCCAAGGCCTCCGGAGTAGTTCGGGAGTACCTCGGAGACACCGAACTCCATCGAGAAATAGGCGATGGCCTTGGGAAGGCGCGAGTCAGGTGCTTCGATCGCCTCCTGGTTCTGGTACCACCGCGGATCCCTCAGGTAGTGATGGAGGTCGTCGGCGAGGTTGTGCATCCGCGTCAGGAACGACTCGTCGGCGGCGAGCTCCTCCAGACGGGACACCGAGACGGCTCCCAACAGCTTGAGAGGGTCACCCTCGAGCTTGGTCCAGAGCCGGCGGTCGATGTCGGCGAAGAGGTCCTGGCTTGCCGGATGCCACGACCACCGGAGGTTGCGGATCAGCCCACCGAGCGGTCGCAGGGCCTCGGGCAGCTGCGGGCGCACGGTGAACCGTCGAAGAGCCTTCACAACGAATCAATTTACTTCCTCACGGCCTTGGGGAAAACCAGGTGACGCGTGTACAACCGTTCGTAACCCACACAAGAGTTCGCAGGCCGGATCGGTTTAGCAGGCCACCAGCGGTGCGCGTGTCCGGCGACCGGCGGGCAGAATGGGCGGTAATCACCCAGAACGGCACGTTCGGGCCCGGCCGAATCAGAGAACGACCGGTGACCAGACCACCGACAGTCCGCGATCAGCCACCCTGCGTCATGCATCCGCGGGCCGGCACTCGTCCACCAGGCCCTCCTGCCGGCGTCCCCGTGGCGTGTCCCCGGGCCGCCGCGTGGGAGGCCGAACCTGTACTGCGGGGCTAGGGACGTACCGGTACGTTGGCCCGGTGGCTGGACGCATCGGACTGAACGACATCTCCCCCACCGTCGCCTGCGGGCACTATCCGGCCCGCGCCGTGGTCGGCGAAGTGATCACCGTTTCGGCGAACGTGTTCCGGGAAGGGCACGACGCAGTGGCCGCGAACGTGCTCTGGCGACCCCCGGCATCGCCCGGTGTCCGCCGCCGGGTTCCCACCAAGGACGCCGGACCGCTCATCCGGATGACCCGCGAGGCTTCGTGGAGCACCCGCTACGAGGCCACCGTGGTTCCCGACCGGCAGGGCCTATGGACCTTCCAGGTCCAGGCTTGGAGCGATCCGCTGGGCACCTGGCGTCATGCCGTCGAGGCCAAGGACGCGGCGGGGCAATCCGGCGAGGAGATGGCCAACGACCTGGAGACCGGGGCGCTGCTGCTCGAGCAGATCGCCGCGCGCCCCAAGCAACGCTATGCCACCGCGATCAAGGCCGCCGTCGACGCGCTCCGGGACGGGTTCCGGTCTGTCTCCGAGCGCATCGGACCGGCGCTGTCCGCCGAACTGTGGCCGGTACTGACGGCCGACCCGATCCGAGAGCTGATCACCGCCTCCGATCCGATCCAGATCTGGGTGGACCGGCCACTGGCCGAATTCGGTTCCTGGTACGAGTTCTTCCCGCGCTCCAACGGGGCGGAGATCGACTCGGCCGGCCTGCCGATCCGGCACGGCACCTTCAAGGACTCGATCTTCCAGCTCGACCGCGCGAAGTCGATGGGCTTCGACATCGTCTATCTGCCACCCATCCATCCGATCGGCGAGGTCAATCGCAAGGGCCGCAACAGCTCCCTAGAACCAGGCGGAACCGTCAACCCCGATCCGCGAGACGTGGGCTCGCCCTGGGCCATCGGGTCCAAGGACGGCGGCCACGACGCCGTTCACCCGGAACTGGGCACCATCGACGACTTCGACGAGTTCGTGGCGGCCGCCAAGGACCGCGGGCTCGAGGTCGCCCTCGACCTGGCGCTGCAGTGCGCGCCGGACCACCCGTGGGTGTCCAGCCACCCGGAATGGTTCACCACCCGGCCGGACGGATCGATTGCCTACGCGGAGAACCCGCCCAAGAAGTACCAGGACATCTACCCGATGAACTTCGACAACGATCCGGAAGGGCTCTACGCCGAGGTGCTGCGGGTGGTCCAGTACTGGATCGATCACGGCGTGACGATCTTCCGGGTGGACAACCCGCACACCAAGCCGATCAACTTCTGGGAATGGCTCATCGCCAGGGTCCACGAGAAGTACCCGGAGGCCATCTTCCTCGCCGAGGCGTTCACCAAGCCCGCGATGATGCACGAACTCGCGCGGATCGGATTCACCCAGTCCTACACCTACTTCACCTGGCGCACCTACAAACAGGAAATCACCGACTACGCGGTCGAACTGGTCGCCGGGTCGGATTACATGCGGCCCAACTTCTTCGTGAACACCCCGGATATCCTGCACGCGTCGTTGCAGTTCGGCGGCCCAGGGATGTTCGCGATCCGCGCCGTGCTGGCCTCCACCCTGTCCCCGACCTGGGGGGTCTATTCCGGGTTCGAGCTCTTCGAGCACCAGGCGGTCAAGCCGGGCAGCGAGGAGTACCTTGATTCGGAGAAGTACCAGTTGCGTCCACGGGACTACCAGGCGGCTTTGACGCAGGGGCGTTCGCTCGAACCGCTGATCACCCGGCTGAACGAGATCCGCCGTCAGCACCCGGCCCTGCAGCGAATGAAAGGCCTGTGGTTCCACGGCATCTCGAATGACAGCCTGCTTTGCTACTCGCGTCGCGACGAGACCACGGGCGACACCGTGATCGTCGTCGTGTGCCTGGATTCGCAGTCCCAGCAGTGGGGCGAGACCGATTTGTGGATGCCCGCCCTCGGCCTGGATTGGAACGATGTCGTCGAGGTCGTCGACGAACTGTCCGGCGAGGTCTATCAGTGGGGGCAACGCAACGCGGTCGGACTGGACCCGCACTGGCGGGCGGCGCACGTCCTGCGGGTGCGGAATCAGTAGCCCACCGCTAGACCGGCATTCCCCGGCAGGCAGCGCGACACACGATCGAAGAAGGGTGAGCATGACCCAGACCGCCGGGCCGGTGGCGCACTCGACTGTCCACGAGCCGCAGGCCAGCGATTTTCATTCAGCCCGCAAGATCGCGCCCGAGCCGGAGTGGTACAAACACGCGGTCTTCTACGAGGTGCTTGTTCGCGCCTTCGCCGATTCCAACGGGGACGGCACCGGCGACCTGCGGGGTCTGATCGACCGGTTGGACTACCTGTCCTGGCTGGGTGTGGACTGCCTGTGGCTGCCCCCGTTCTACGATTCGCCACTGCGCGACGGCGGCTACGACATCTCCGACTATCGCAAGGTGCTGCCCGAGTTCGGCAATGTCGAGGATTTCGTGGCATTGCTGGATGCCGCGCACGCCCGCGGCATTCGCGTCGTCACCGACCTGGTGATGAACCACACCAGCGATGCCCACCACTGGTTCCAGCAGTCACGGCGGGACCCGACCGGGCCGTACGGCGACTATTACGTGTGGGCCGACGACGATACCGGTTATCCCGACGCCCGGGTGATCTTCGTCGACACCGAGCCCAGCAACTGGACCTTCGACCCGCGGCGAAAGCAGTACTTCTGGCATCGATTCTTCTCCCACCAGCCGGATCTCAACTTCGAGAACCCGGCCGTCGCCGACGAGATGATCGACATCCTGCGCTTCTGGCTCGACCTGGGCATCGACGGTTTCCGACTCGACGCGGTGCCATACCTTTTCGAGGAGGACGGCACCAACGGCGAGAACCTGCCGCAGACCCATGAATTCCTCAAGCGGTGCCGCAAGGTGATCGACGCCGAATACCCGCACGCGGTGCTGCTGGCCGAGGCCAACCAGTGGCCGGCAGATGTCGTCGCCTATTTCGGCGACCCGTCGGTGGGCGGGGACGAATGCCACATGTGCTTCCACTTCCCTTTGATGCCACGCATTTTCATGGCGGCACGACGCGAGCAGCGCTTCCCGATCTCCGAGATCCTGGCCCAGACCCCGGCGATTCCGGAGAGCGGACAGTGGGGCATCTTCCTGCGCAATCACGACGAGTTGACCCTGGAAATGGTCAGCGACGAGGATCGCGACTACATGTGGGCCGAATACGCCAAAGACCCGCGGATGAAGGCGAACATCGGCATCCGGCGGCGGCTGGCCACCTTGCTGAACAACGACACCAACCAGCAGGAATTGTTCACCGCGATGTTGCTGAGCCTGCCCGGATCTCCCGTGCTGTATTACGGCGACGAGATCGGCATGGGCGACAACATCTGGCTGGGCGACCGGGACGGGGTGCGTACCCCCATGCAATGGTCGCCGGACCGTAACGCGGGTTTCTCCCGGTGCGATCCGGCCCGGCTGTACCTGCCGGCGATCATGGACCCGGTCTACGGTTACCAGACCGTCAACGTCGAGGCGCAGATGAACTCCACTGCCTCGTTGCTGCACTGGACCCGGCGGATGATCGAGATCCGCAAGCGGTACGCCGCATTCGCGATCGGGCAGTTCATCGATCTCGGCGGCTCCAACCCGACGGTGCTGTCCTACACGCTGCACCACGACGGGGACGAGCATCAGCCGGCGCACACCGTGCTGTGCGTCAACAACCTGTCCCGTTTTCCTCAGCCGGTGGAGCTGGACCTGCGTGACCATCAGGGGGCTGTACCAGTCGAATTGACCGGCGGCACTCCGTTCCCCAGGATCGGCCAGCTGCCCTACCTGTTGACATTGCCGGGCCACGGTTTCTATTGGCTCGACATCACCGGCGAAGGAAGGTGATGTGAAGACATGAGCGACGAATCATCGATAGAGACCGCACCGACGGGCGTGGGCCTGTCCGACGACGTGCTGATCCCGCTGCTCGCGGAGTACCTCCCGCACCAGCGGTGGTTCTCGGCCAAGGGCCAGGAAATGGGCAGCATCGAGATCATCGGCCGGGTGGTCGCGGCCAGGGATCTGGAAGGCTCGAACATCGAGCAGGTCCTGTTCACTGTGGACACCGCGTACGGCATCCATCGGTATCAGCTGTGGATCGGTTGGAGCTGGCAACTCCCGGACCGGCTGGCGCACGCCACGATCGGCTCCGGGTGGGGCCGGGTGGCCTACGACGCGCTGCAGGACGCGAACGTGGCCGGCCTGTTGATCAAGGCGATCGCGGACAACGTCGACTTCGGTGACGTACGGGCCAGGGCCGAGTCGGACGCGGACATCGACACCACCGCGCCGGGACTGGTGATCGGTGCCGAGCAATCCAACACCTCGATCGTGTACGGACATTCGGCCATCCTCAAGGTGTTTCGCCGGCTGGAGCCCGGGCCGAACCCGGACGCCGAGATCCACCGGGCGCTGCATGCGGTCGGTTCCACGCACATCGCCCAGCCGCTGGGCGAGATCACCGGGCCGGTCCAGGGCCAGGACACCACCCTCGCGTTGCTGACGGAGTTCTTCGCCAACAGCGCGGACGGCTGGGCGATGGCCACCTCCAGCGTCCGTGACCTGATGAGCGAGGGCGATCTGCGCGCCGACGAGGTGGGCGGCGATTTCGCCGCGGAATCGCACCGGCTGGGCGAGGCGGTGGCCGCCGTGCACGCCGACCTCGCGCGGGCATTCGGCACGACCGTGGCTGACCATCAGGAGCTGTCGAAGATCCTTGATCAGATGGTCGCCGACGCCGAGATCGCCTTCGCGCTGGTGCCCGAACTCGCCGAGCACCGCGAGGCGATCCTGACGACGTTCGCCCGGGCCGGCGACCACGCGGCCGGGCTCAACGTGCAGCGCATCCACGGAGACCTGCACCTCGGGCAGGTACTGCGTACGCTGACCGGCTGGAGCATGATCGACTTCGAAGGCGAGCCGTCCAAGCCGCTGGAATACCGGCGAGCGATGCACAGCCCGCTGAAGGACATCGCGGGGATGCTGCGCTCCTACGACTACGCCGCGCGCGGCCTGGTGATCAGCCCGCACACCGACGCGCAACACAAGTACCGAGCAGCTGAATGGGCCGAGCGCAACCGGCGTGCCTTCAGTGACGGGTATGCCAGCGTCGCGGGCAACGACCCCCGGCAGGCCGGCGGCCTGCTGCGCGCTTTCGAGCTTGACAAAGCTATATATGAAGTTGTCTACGAACATGGACACCGTCCACTTTGGGCAGCCATCCCGATGCAGGCCGTTGTCGCCCTCATCAACGCCGGAGGTATCTCGTGACCACCAACAACACACCGGATCCCTCCTCGGCCGCCGAAACCGCGGCCGCCGGGGCGGAGGCCTCGGCCGCGCCTGCCAAGGTGACCCGGACGCGCAAGCCGGCCGCCCCCAAGGCGTCAGCGGCCAAGGCACCGGCCGCCCCCAAGGCGTCAGCGGCCAAGGCACCGGCCGCCCCCAAGGCACCGGCCGCCCCCAAGGCGGCAGCAAAGGCGCCGGCCGAGGCGGCAGCGGCAAAGGCGGCAGCGGCCAAGGCGGCAGCGGCGAAGGCGCCCGCCAAGTCCAGGGCAGAGGCCGCTGCGGCCCCTGCCGCCACACCCGACCGCACGCCCGACTCCACGCCGGTGGCAGCCACACCCGATGCCACCCCCGTCACCGCGTCCGTCGAAGAGCCGGCAGCAACCAAGCGGACCAGCAGCTCCACGGTTCCGCTGTCGGTGGACACGCCGCTGGCCAGCGGTCAGGGTGCCGGCACCAGCCACGACGTGACCAAGCCCGGTGGCGTCACCACCACCCACGACGCGAGCGCACCGGACGCCGCGCCACCGTCACTGCCGGCCGGCCCGAGCACCGACGAGTACGAGAAGCTGATCGGCGGCGACACCCACGACCCGCACGGGATCCTGGGCGCCCACCCGACCGGCGACGGCCGGACGGTGGTGCGGACCCTGCGACACAACGCGAAGAGCGTCACGCTGCTGATGGGCGGTGAGGAGACCCCGTTCGCCCACACCCACGGCGGGGTGTTCACCGCCGTCTTCGACGGCCCGGTCGGCGACTATCGGATCCGGGTGGATTACGGCCCCGGCGCGGTCTACGAGGTGGACGACCCCTATCGCTGGCTGCCCACCCTCGGCGAGATCGACCAGTACCTGATCGGTGAGGGCCGGCACGAGAACCTGTGGGACGTCCTGGGTGCGCATGTACGGACCTACGACACTCCCGGTGGCCCGGTGACCGGCACGTCGTTCGCGGTGTGGGCGCCGAACGCCAGGGGTGTCCGGGTCAGCGGCGACTTCGACCACTGGTCCGGGGCCGGTACCCCGATGCGTTCGCTCGGCTCGTCCGGGGTCTGGGAGCTGTTCGTGCCCGGTGTCGGCGAGGGCACGCGGTACAAGTACCAGATACTCGGCCAGGATGGCGTCTGGCGGGAGAAGGCCGACCCGATGGCCTACGCGGCCGAGGTGCCGCCGGCCACCGCATCGATGGTGACAGTCGCGCGGCACGATTGGAACGACAGCGACTGGATGTCGACCAGGGCGCGGGCTGACCAGCTGAACGGGCCGATCTCGATCTACGAGGTGCACGCCGGGTCATGGAGGATGGGCATCGGCTATCGCGAGATGGCCGACGAGCTGATCGACGAGCTGAGCGAGACCGGGTTCACGCACGTCGAATTCCTGCCGCTGGCCGGGCATCCGTTCGCACCGTCCTGGGGCTACCAGGTCACCGGTTACTACGCACCCGACGCCCGCTTCGGCTCGCCGGACGATCTGCGGTATCTCATCGACCGGCTGCATCAGGCCGGCATCGGCGTGATTCTTGACTGGGTGCCGGCGCATTTCCCCAAGGACGAATGGGCGCTCGGTCGTTTCGACGGCACGTCGCTCTACGAGCACGCCGACCCGCGGCGCGGCGAGCAGCCGGACTGGGGAACGTTCGTATTCGATTTCGGTCGCCGCGAGGTGCGCAACTTCCTCGTCGCCAATGCGCTGTACTGGTTGGAGGAATTCCACGTCGACGGCCTGCGGGTCGACGCGGTGGCCTCGATGCTGTACCTGGACTACTCCCGCGAGGACGGCGAGTGGCTGCCGAACATCTACGGCGGCAACGAGAATCTGGACGCGGTGGCGTTCATCCAGGAGACCAACGCGACGGTCGGCAAGCGGGTGCCGGGCGTGCTGATGATCGCCGAGGAATCCACCGCGTGGCCGGGCGTCACCCGGCCAACCCATTTGGGTGGGCTGGGCTTCCACCTGAAATGGAACATGGGTTGGATGCACGACAGCCTCGGCTACATCTCACGCGATCCCATTTACCGGTCGTGGCATCACAACGAGATGACCTTCTCCTTGATGTACGCCTTTTCCGAGCAGTTCGTGCTGCCGATCTCGCACGACGAGGTGGTGCATGGCAAGGGTTCGCTGTGGTCGAAGATCCCGGGCGACGAGTGGCAGAAGGCCGCGACGCTGCGGACGTTCCTCGCCCACCAGTGGGCGCACCCGGGCAAGCAGCTGCTGTTCATGGGACAGGAACTGGGCAACCCGTGGGAATGGAACGAGGCGATCCAAGTCCCGTGGCAGCTCAAGGATTACCCCCTGCACAGCGGGGTGCGACGGCTGGTCGGCGACCTCAACCGGATCTACAAGAGCAGCCCGGCGCTGTACACGCAGGATTTCAGCCCGTCCGGGTTCACCTGGCTGGACGCGAACGACCGAGAGGGCAATGTGCTGGCCTACCTGCGGTGGGGCACGGACGGGTCGGTGGTCGCCTGCGTGCTGAACTTCGCCCCCAAGCCGCACAGCGGACACCGGATCGGGCTGCCGTTCAGCGGGGTGTGGCGCGAGGCCCTGAACAGTGACTCGGAGCTGTACGGGGGCTCCGGCACGGGCAACATGGGCGCCGTGGTGGCCGCCGAGAATCCCTCGCACGGGCAGCCGGCGTCGGCGACGATCACCATCCCGCCGCTGGGCGCACTGTGGCTGGTTCCCGAATCGTCCCGGTAACTCCTCCGATGAACCGCTGGTGAGCTGCTGAACAGCGTTCGACAACAACGCCGGCCCTGGCGGGTCGGCGTTGTTGTCGTTGTCGCTGTCGCGTTGTTCGGGGCCGTGGTCGCCGCCGCTGCCCTGTCCCGGCAAACCAACGGAGCGGCGATCGCCGCCGAGCGCATCGACCTGGCGGCGGGCGGCGTTCCCCTGTCGTCGGTGCCGGCGGCCGACGAGGCACCGTCACCCACCCCGTCCGGCGCCGCCCTCGGTGGCTCGTCCGACCTGTCCGACCTGTCCGACCTGGCCGCCAACGACCAGAGTGCCGCGGCGGTGCTGGCCGACCTGGAGGACTTCTGGTCGGCGCACGGTGTGACTGGGTCCGCTCGACCGGCCGGCGGGTATGTGTCGATGGATTCCTCGGTCGGGTCGGCCGGCGGGTCAGCTGGGGAATCCGCGCTGTGTATCCCGGACCCCGGGCGGATCGCCGGGAACGCGTTCTACTGCCCGCAGGGCGACGGCATCGTCTTCGATTCATCCGCGCTGGTCCCGGTGCTGCTCGGAGACTACGGTCCGGCGGCGCTGGCCACCGCGTTCGCGCACGAGTTCGCGCACGCCGTGCAAGCCAGGATCGGGCCGACAGCCAGTGACCGGCAGGCAGACCCCACCCGATTCCCCTCCATCCTGATCGAGGCGCAGGCCGACTGTGACGCCGGGGCGTTCCTGGCCTGGGCGGTCGCCGGCGACGCGTCTCGGGTCCGAGTACCGCCGGAGTCCCTGCTGCGGGCGGTCACCCCGGTGCTGGACTTCCGCGATCCCGTGACCATCTCGCCGTCGGACCCGACCGCGCACGGCCTCGGGTTGGATCGACTGACATTCCTGCTGCGGGGGTTCCGCCAGGGCGCAGCCGCCTGCCATCAGCTGACCGCCGACGACCTCGATCTGACCCTGGGCCGGGCCGGAGTCGCCGGCGACGCCTCCACCCAGCCGCGATTCGCCTCGACCGACGCCGCCGTCACCGCCGCGGGTCAGTCGGTGGCCGGTTTTGCCCGCGAATCGGGACTGACCACCGTGGGCGCCCCAGCCACGCCCGACCCGGCCGACCTGGCAACTGCTGCACCCTACGGTCAGTTCGCGGCGGCGACCGCGGTCGCGCTGGCCACCGGACGGGCGACGACGGGGCAAGACACCGGCGCAGCCTGCTTCGCCGGCGCGTGGGTCGCGTCGGTGTTCGGCCGGGTCGCCGACGGGTTGGGTTCGTGGCCGGGCGACGCCGACGAGGCGTTGGACCTTGTTCGCAGCCGGCCGAATGCCACGTTCGAGCAGGTTGCCGCCTACGCCGACGGGTTCCACGGTGGCGTCGGCGGCTGCGGCTGAAGCCCGCGGTGCGACGGCGGCAAGTGCGCGGGCGACCTCAGTACAGTGCGGCGGCCAGCGCCCGGCGCGCCCTGATCACCTGCTCGTCGTCGGGCGGGAACAGCCCGAACAGTTCCACCAGGTGCTCGCGGGCCTTGGTCCGATCCTCGTCCGACGTCCGGCTGACGGTGCCGATCAGCCGGTCGAACGCCTCCCGCAGCAGGCCCGACGCCAGCTCGAGGTCGGCGGCGGCACACTGCGCGTCCACGTCGTCCGGTGCCGCGTCCGCCCTGGCCAGCGCGTCCGGAGGCAGGGCGTCCACCCGGGCCAACAGCGTGGTCTGCGCCAGTGCCGCCGTGGCTTGGGCGTTGCCTGGTTCGGTCTCCAGGATCTGCCGGTAGGCGCGCTCTGCCACGGCGTAATCGCCGGCCGCCAAGGCGTCCTCGGCCGCCACGAACCGCGGATCCTCGGGTTCCGGCTCGGGTGTCTGGACGGCGTCGCCCGCCTGCGCCGCGGCGCGCGCCTCGGCCGCGTTGATGCCCGGCAACTGGTCCCGCAGCCCATCCAGCAGGGCTGAGATCCATTCTCGCACTTGTGGTTCGGGAAGGGCACCGGAGAAGGCATCGACCGGCTGACCACCGGCAACGGCGACCACAGTAGGAATCGACTGGACGCCGAACGCCTGCGCGATCCGGGGATTGGCATCCACGTCGACCTTGGCCAGCACCCAGGAACCCCCGGCCGCGGTGGCCAGCCGCTCCAGGATGGGCGAGAGCTGCTTGCAGGGCTCACACCAGGTCGCCCACAGGTCGATGACGACGAGCACCTGGGTGGAGGCCTGTACGACGTCGCCGAACGTCGCCTCGTCGACGTCGACGACGAACGGCGATCGGCCGGACGTACCGGACGCCCCACCGGAACCGTCAGGGACGGGGCCGGTCCCGGGCGGCGGTGCTGCGGGACGGTTCTTCAAGCCGGACAGGTCGATCGCGCCGGTGAACGCCGCGGACATGGCGGCCTGCTGCCGGGATTGCGGGCGGGTCATGCGCCCATTTTCACACGGACCCTCGCGCTGCCCCACCCGCCGTCGGCGACGCGATCCTGACGGACTGTCGGTAGCCCCTGCCACACTGCCGACATGACTCGTATCGCGCTGTTTCACTCCGTTCTCGGGGTACGCCCTGGCATCACTGCCGCCGCCGAGGTCTTCCGTGCCGCGGGGCACGAGGTCCACGTCATCGATCAGTACGACGGCCGGGTTTTCGACGACTATCCGGAAGCCAGCGATTTCGCCGACTCCATCGGCTACCCCGCACTCATGCAGGCGGCGCTCGACGCCGTCGTGGACGACGCCGGCCCGTTCGTCGCCGCGGGATTCTCCAACGGAGCCGGCATGGCGGAATACGTCACGGCAACCCGCGGCGGTGTACGCGGCGGAGTGCCCGGGTCGCTGCAGTTCGCCGGGGCGGTGCCGCTGCCGATGGTCGGCCTGGGGAGCTGGCCGGCAGGTACCCCGGTGCAGCTGCATTACTCGGTGGGCGATCCGTTCCGGGACCAGAGCTGGGTCGATCCGTTCCTGGAGTCGGTCAAGGCTTCGGGCTCTCCGGTGGAGGCGTTCCTGGACTACCCCATCGACGGGCACCTGTTCACGGACTCGTCACTGGAGCGCGAATACGACGAGGCATCCAGCACCCTCGCTTTCGGCCGGGCCCTGGAATTCCTGGCCCGAGTGGGCAGCACCGCGCGGTGACCTCACCACGTCCAGGCGGGATCCGGCTCTTGACCCTGCCCCGCGGGCTGGTCCGCCCGCTCTTCGTGTGCCTGCGGATCCTGACTCGGGATGTACGGGCCGTCAGCGCTGCGCCGCCGAGCCCACAGATCGGCACCGAAGACCTCGTAGTGGATCCGATAGGGATTGTGGCCGATCCGGATCAGGCCGTTGCGGATGTCGTTCATGAATCCCAAGGGGCCGCACAGGTAGATCTGCCCGGTACCCGGCATCGTCAGCTCCTGCACCTTGACCCGTCCCCACCGAACGTTTCCCGCCCCGACGGGCTGAACGAACTCGTCCGCCTCGGGTCCGTAGCCGTCCGGCCCCGGGTCGGGGGCTTCATACCAGGTGTATTGGGCGAAGTTGGTCAGCTGCGAGGCGCGCAGCGCGATCTCACTCATCAACGCGTGCGATCCGGGGCTGCGGTCGGCGTGCACCGAGATCACTTCGCGGGTCGGTTGATTCTCCGCGACATGGTCCAGCAGGGCTGCCGTGTAGGTGATGCCGACACCGGCGCTGATCAGGATCAGCGGGGCCATGCTCGTGTCGAGGGTGACGTCACCGACAAACGGTCCGACGTCCAGAGTGCTTCCCACGTGGACGGCGTCGTGCAGATAGCTCGACACCAGACCGTCCGGGGCCCCGTCGTAGCCACGCAGCCAGCGCACGGTGATCCGGATCGAACCGGGCTGCCGGCCGCGGGCCAACGTGTAGTGCCGCAGATGCCTGGTGCCGTCCGGGAAGTTCACCGCAACCGCCGCATATTGTCCCGGTTTGAAGGTCGGCGTGGGGCCGCCGTCGGCAGGCTCGAGGGTGAACGACATGGTGTCCGTTGCCTCGTCCTCGCGCCTGACCACCGACCATGGCCGCCAGGCCACGTCCTCGGTGAGCTCGCCATGCTGATAACGCATCGCGTCGTCGGCGATCGAAGAGGTCGCGAACAGCCAGAACACCTGATCCCAATGCCGGGCGATCTCCGGCGTCGTGCGGTCACCCAGCACCTCCGTGAAGGCCTTGGACAGCACTCTGGCAGCGATCAGCACCTGGTCGGGGGTCAACCCCGAGGCGCGGTAGGCGGCGATGACGGGGCTGAGTCCGGGCGATTCGAGGCCGGCGGGCTCGGCAACGTGCCCGCCGTCCCTGATCGCCGCCATGTCGACCAGCCGGCGGGCGTAATGCAGCACAGCGCTCATCAGCGCCGCGCGGTCGACGCCGGCCGCATGAAAGCCGCGATCGAACGCCTGCAGCACCGGAGGATGGGTCGCGGCCATGATCCCGTAGAACTTCCGGGTCATCTCGGCCTGATGCTCCGCTACCACCGGAATGGTGGCCCGAACCGCATCTGCGGCATAAGGGGACAACATAGTGAACTCCCACGGTCGGCCGGACGACGCTGTGCGATCGAGGTGGCGCCAGCCGGGTCCCGCACGGTACAGGCCCCGACCGTCACCCGATAGGCTAATCGAGTCCCAGCTTCGCGGTCAGGGGCTGTGCGGGTGAAGGGTCGAAGGTCCCGTGGCGCGCTGGACCAAGATCATCATCTTGACCCTCGACTTCCCGTTTCGGTCAGATTCTGGCGGGCTCGGTGTAGTGACCCCACAAGCCGCGCAGTGCGTCACAGATGTCCCCCAAAGTGGCCTCCGCCTGCACGGCCTCGAGCATGGGGGGGATCAGGTTGTCCTTGCCCCGGGCGGCGCTGACCAGGGCGTTCAGCCTCTTCTGCACCACCGCCGCGTCCCGGGAGACCCGGCGCCGGGCCAGCAGAGCGTTCTGCTGCAACTCCACCTGCCCCGAGATCCGCAGGATCTCCAGGTCGTCGCCGATTCCCCCGATGCGGGAGTTCACCCCCACCATCTTCTTGTCGCCCTTCTCCACCGCCAGGGTGTAGGCGAAGGATGCGTCCGCGATCTCACCGGTGAAATACCCGTCCTCGATGCCGCGCAGGATGCCGCTGGTCATCTCGCCGATCGGGTGCTGCCCGGATGGGACGGCCAGGGCGGCCATGTCCCGGATGCGGGTGAAGATCCGTTCCGCCTCCGCCTCCATCCGGTCGGTCAGCGCCTCGACGTACCAACTTCCGCCGAGTGGGTCGGCCACGTTGACCACCCCGGTCTCCTCCATGATCACCTGCTGGGTACGCAGGGCGATCTGCGCCGACTTCTCGCTGGGCAGTGCCAGCACCTCGTCCAACGCGTTGGTGTGCAAAGAGTTCGTGCCGCCGAGCACCGCCGCCATCGCCTCGACAGCGGTGCGCACGACATTGTTGTCCGGCTGTTGGGCGGTGAGCGACACGCCGGCCGTCTGGGTGTGAAACCGCAGCCACTGGGCTCGAGGGTCGGTCGCGCCGTAGACGTCTCGCATCCATCGGGCCCAGATGCGCCGCGCGGCACGGAATTTCGCGATCTCCTCGAAGAAGTCGATGTGCGCATCGAAGAAGAAACTCAACCCCGGCGCGAAGCGGTTGACGTCCAGGCCCCTGGCCAGGCCGAGTTCGACATACCCGAACCCGTCGGCCAGCGTGTAGGCCAGTTCCTGTGCCGCAGTCGATCCGGCTTCCCGGATGTGGTACCCGGACACCGACAACGGCTTGTAGTCGGGGATGTCGGCGGTGCAGTACTCCATCAGGTCGCCGATCAGGCGCAGGTGCGGCTCCGGCGGGAAGATCCACTCCTTCTGCGCGATGTACTCCTTGAAGATGTCGGTTTGCAGCGTGCCGTTCAGCGAGGCGATCGGCACGCCCTGCCGCTGCGCGGCCACCAGGTACATGCAGAAGATCGGCACCGCCGGCCCGGAGATGGTCATGGACGTGGTCACCTCGCGGAGGTCGATGCCTTCGAACAGGGTGTCCATGTCGGCGGCGGAGTCGATGGCCACCCCGCAATGGCCGACCTCGCCGAGCGAGCGCGGGTCGTCCGAATCGTGACCCATCAGCGTCGGCATGTCGAAGGCGACGGACAGGCCGTGGCCACCCTCTGCGAGGATCATCTTGTAGCGCGCGTTGGTGTCCCGCGCGTTGCCGAAACCCGCGAACTGCCGGATCGTCCACGGCTTTCCGCGGTATCCGGTGGCGTGCAGCCCCCGGGTGAACGGGAACTCGCCCGGCCAGCCGATGCGCTCGAAGCCCTCCACAACATCGCCAGGACCGGGTCCGTACACCGGATCGACCGTCGCCCCGGACAACGTCGTGTAATCGGCGTCACGCATCCGTCCGGCCAGTTCCGCGGCGGCGAACCGCTCGGACCACCGTCGTCGGCCATCCCTGACGGACCGTCGGGCACCGTCACCCGGCCCTGCGTCGTCGTGCTGACCAGTATCGATGCTGCCCATCCGGACACTCCCTCTCGCCTCGGGGCGCTGCTGCCCCGGCAATGCCAGGATATCCGATAGTCGGACCACCGAGCTTTCATCTGGTGCGGCGTTGATCCCCCGCGGCCTGCCACCTTGCTACCGTTCTGCCATGACCTCGCACGTCCCAGCACCGGCACTGCCGTTCGATCCCATTGCCAGAGCGGCGCAGACCTGGTCGGAACGCATCGGGCCGAGCGAATCGATGGCGGCGGTCACCAACGTCATGCGGGTCCAGCAAATCCTGCAGGCCACGGTGGACGAGCGACTCAAGCCGCACGGGCTGACGTTCGCCCGGTACGAGGCGCTGGTGCTGCTGTCGTTCTCCCAGCGCGGTTCGCTGCCCATGCGCATGATGGGCGAACGGCTGCAGTTGCATCCGACCTCGATCACCAACATCGTCGACCGGCTCGAGTCCGACGGGCTCGCCCGTCGGCTCCCGCACCCCACCGACCGGCGCACCACGCTGGTCGAGCTCACCGAGGCCGGCCGGGCCAGACTGCTGGATGCGACCACCGCGGTGACCAGGGCCGACTTCGGCTTCGTCGGCCTGGACGACCACCAACTGCGGGAGCTGTCCACGCTGCTGACCAAGGTGCGCAGGGCCGCCGGCGACTTCGCCTGAGCCGAGGCTCCGTCTGAGCCGTGAGGTCCCTGGCCACACTCAGGCGGTGTCCCACGTGAACACCGGGTGGCGACAAGGGTGATGACCCGCGGCGAAGGCCAGCAGGATCACGATCGGCGGGCCACCGATGGTCCCTCGCCACGCACCATCAGGTCCTTCATGCCTTCGACCAGGTAGCCCATCGGCAGGAACTCGCCAGACGGTGACCCACCACACCGGGGCGGACTCCAACGGGATGAACGCGCCGGACAGGAAGGCCATCGGCAGCGTGATCAGGTTTGCCAACCCGCGGCCACCCTCCCCCGTCTTGGCCACCGATCCGACCAGCAGCCCGATCGCCAGGGTGCCGGCCATCAAACAGCGGAATGGCCATGTACCAGGCCCCGGACAGCTGCAGGCCGAGGAACGGCAGCACCGAAATCGAGACGAACAGGATCAGCTGGCCCACCGGCACAGCCATCGACACCGACACCCGGAACCCGGAACCCGGAACCCGGAACCCTAACCGTTGTCGCCCACCTCGGCGGCCAGCCAGGTCAGCAGTTGGAGCGCCCCCTCATGGTGATCGGTCTGGCCACCGGCCACTACGTGCGCCGCCGCCGTCAGCTGCGCGCGACCTGCGGCGGACGCCAGAGCCGCGTGGATCCGTTCCAGCACAACCGCTTCCACCGCTACCTCGGCACGTTGGTGGCGGCGCACCGCGGCACCGCCGTGGGCGTTCAGAAACTCCCGGTGGGCCGTCACGCTGTCCAGCAGTTCGTCGATCCCCGCCGCCCCGCCGGCTCCGGGAGCATTCGCGGCGGCGATCGTGGAGAGCACCGGAACCCGCCACTGCTGCGGGCCGGCCGTGCCGGACCGGCCGAGTGCGACCATCGCCTTCAGGTCGCGGATCGTGGCCGCCGCCCCGTCCCTGTCGGACTTGTTGACCACCAGCACATCCGCGATCTCCAGCACCCCGGCCTTCGCGGCCTGGATGCCATCACCCATGCCCGGTGCGAGTACCAGCAGCACCGTGTCCGCCAGTCGCATCACCGCGACCTCGTTCTGGCCGACACCGACGGTTTCCACCAGCAACAGGTCGAACCCGATGGCGGACAACAGGTCCGCCGCGCCCGGCGCGGCCGCGGACAGTCCGCCCAGGTGCCCGCGGCTGGCCATCGAGCGGATGAAGACCCCGGGATCGGTGCTGTGCTCGGCCATCCGCACCCGGTCGCCCAGCAGCGCGCCACCGCTGAACGGGCTGGACGGGTCGACGGCGAGGACAGCCAACCGCAGCCCCTGCTGCCGGTAGCGCGCGATCAGTGCCGTCACGAGTGTGGATTTGCCGACCCCGGGCGGTCCGGTCACCCCGATGATGCCAGCGCGCCTCGGCAGCCCGGCCAACGCCACGGCGACCGAGGCGGCACGCGTTCCGCCCGCCTCGATCGCCGTCAACAGGCGCGCGGTAGCCCTGATCGACCCGGCTTGCGCGGCGGCGACAAGGGTCGCGACCGTCCCGGCCGGGGGATCGGGCACCGCGCCTGTGCTCACCAAAGCATGGTCAGGAGCGGCTTTGGGTTCGGCGCGGGACGGTCAGGATCAGTGCGTCGCCCTGACCGCCGCCACCGCACAGTGCCACCGCGCCGGTACCACCGGCGCGGCGGCCCAACTCCAGAGCGAGATGCAGCGCCAGCCTTGCGCCCGAGGCGCCGATGGGGTGTCCGAGCGCGATCGCCCCGCCGTTGACGTTGACGATCTGCTCGCTGATCCCCAGGTTGCGCGCGGAAGCGATACCCACTGCGGAGAACGCCTCGTTGATCTCGATCAGGTCCAGGGTGCTCGGGTCGATGCCGGCCTTCTCGCAGGCCCTGCGGATGGCCTTGGCGGGCTTGTCCTGCAGGGTGGAGTCGGGACCGGCAACCATGCCGTGCGCCCCGATCTCGGCGATCCAGTGCAGCCCGCGCCGGTCCGCCTCGTCCCGGTCCATCACCACGACTGCGGCCGCACCGTCGGAGATCTGCGACGCGGTTCCCGCGGTGATCGTGCCGTCCGGCCGGAACGCCGGTCGGAGCATGGCCAGCATTTCGATGGTGGTGTCCCCGCGGATGCCCTCGTCCGAGTCCACGACGGTCTCACGCCTGCGGCCGGCGATCACCACCGGCTCGATCTCCTGCTTGTAGATACCCGCCTCGGCCGCGGCCGCTGCCAGCCGGTGCGAGCGCGCCGCGAACTCGTCCTGCTCCTGCCGGGTGATCGGCTCGCGATCGTTCGCCTGCTCGGTCAGCTCACCCATCGGCACGTCGGTGAAAATGTCGTGCAGCCCGTCGAAGGCCAGATGGTCGATCATGGTGACGTCGCCGTACTTGAACCCGGCCCGCGAACCGATCAGCAGATGCGGGGCCCGGGACATGGACTCCATGCCGCCGGCGACCACGGTGGTGAACTCGCCCGAACGGATCAGCTGGTCGGCCAGCATGATCGCATGGAGCCCGGACAGGCACACCTTGTTGATCGTCACAGCCGGGACGTCCAGCGGGATGCCGCCGGCCACCGCGGCCTGCCGCGCCGGGATCTGCCCGCAACCCGCCTGCAGCACCTGTCCCATGATCACGTACTCGACATCGGCGCCCGGAACGCCGGCGCGCTCCAGCGCCCCGCGAATCGCTGTCCCACCCAGATCGGTCGCACTGACCCCGGCCAGCGCTCCGTTGAAACGTCCCATCGGGGTTCGAGCCCCGGCCACGATCACCGTTGAAGCCATACCTGGAATCTAATACCCCGAACCGACGGGGCCGGGGGCTACCGTGGGCTCATGGCGCCTGGAGATGCGACGCAGATCACCATCGGAATCACTGGAATAGACCACGTGGGGATAGCAGTGCCCGATCTGGACGCGGCCATCGCATTCCACACCGACGTGCTCGGCGGCCGGCTCGCGCACCGCGAGGAGAACCACGAGCAAGGGGTGAGCGAGGCCATGATCGCCTACGACAGCGGCGCCCAGGTACAGCTGTTGGCGCCGCTCACCCCGGAGTCGACCATCGCCCGATTCCTCGACCGCAGCGGGCCCGGCCTGCAACAGCTGGCCTACCGCGTGCCCGATGCCGGCCGGGCCACCGATGCGGTCCGGGCCGCAGGCCTGCGCGTGCTGTACGACGAACCGCGGCGCGGCACGGCCGGCTCGAAGATCAACTTCATCCATCCGAAGGATACCGGGGGGGTGCTGGTGGAGTTGGTGGAGCCGGCGGCTCCCGCACCACCGCACGCAGCCGCCGGGGTACCCGAAATGTCAGCCACCGCCGACACCCTCGACGGCGTTGCCTCCACGGGCTCGGCGGCCAGCGGTGGGACGATGACCGCATGAGCCCTAACGAGTGGCTGCCTGCCCAAATCCCGTTCGACCTCGTGCGCCGCGGTTTCGCGCCCGACCAGGTGACCGCCCACCTGGAGCGTCTGGAATACGACCTGCGGATCGCGACCGCGAACAGCGACGCGACCAATCAGCGGCTGTCCGAGCTGACCGCGCACCTGTCGGCGGTCCAAGCCGAGGCAGACGATCTGCGAGCACAGCTCGATCACCTGGCACTGGAGCCGGTCTCGATGACCGGGCTGTCGAACCGGATGCAGCGGATGATCCGGCTCGCCGAGGAGGAGGCCGCGGAGATCCGTGCACGCGCAAACGCCGAGGCCGATCAGGTGCGGGCCGCCGCCGCGGCGATCACCTCGGGAACCGCGGCCGAGCGCGAGGCCTTCGACGCCGAGCGGGAGCGCACCCGTCGGCAGCTGGCCGAGCAGGTCAAGAACCTCATCAACGAGGCCAACACCGAGGCTGAGACCCTCCGCGTGACGGCAGCGGCCCAGTCCGAGGCCGCGCTGACCGCCGCCACCACCGAGGCCGACCAAGTCCTGACGGATGCCAGGAACGAGTCGACCCGGGCGCTGGCCGATGCGCGGGCCGAGGCGGAGAGCACCCTGACGGCCGCCCGTACCGAGGCCACGGCGACGCTGACCAACGCCCGCCAGGTGGCCGAGCACACCACGACTTCCGCCCGGGCCGAGGCGGAAGCACTGACCGCCACGTCAACCGCCGAACGCGAACGATTGGACGCCGAAGGCGAGGTCTACCGCCGCCACGTCGCGGATGACTTCGAGATCGCGATCAGCGCGCGGCGCAACGAGGCCCACCAGCGGTTGACCGAGCGGGAAGAGATCTCGGTCGCCGACGCGGAGCATCGGGTCGCCGAGGCCACCGCGGAGGCGAACCGGCTCCTCTCCGAGGCGACCGCCGAATCGGACCGACGGGTGGAGGAGGCCACCGAGCACGCCACCGAACTGATTCGACGAGCGGCGGCCGAGTCCCACCAGCGGGTCGCCGACGCCGATCAGGCGGTCAACGCGCTGACCGATCTGCGCACCCGGCTGCTCGAGCAGCTGGACTCGCTGCGCTCGCATCTGGGCCAGGTCGACCAGCTGGCGGCCTCCGCTCCGGCACTACTGGATCCGCCGAAGTCCGAGTCCGGCCGCGCGGTCACCGGCGACTTCCCCGCTGACCCCGCCGACCGTCATACCGGGCTCCCGGAGTCCTACGACAGCGGCGAACCGGGGCCGTGGGACGACGAGGTCTCCGTCGAGTCCTACCGTTCCGGTGCGCGGTGGAGCGCCGAGCAAAACCCGGCACCGAGCACTCAGGCCGCGCAAGACGAATCGGCCGGTGACACGGTCTCGGCCGAGGAGCCCGACGAGCCCGACGAGATCGCCGTCTCCTCGGCCGAGACCGACACCATTCCCACCATCGACGAGGAGCACTTGGCCTCCGTCGCGCAGGAACTCCCGAGCCAGTCCCCCCAACACGGCGGGTTCCGGGCCTTCTCCGAACGGGCCCGCACCCGCTGACGGTCGCTGCGTACGAGCTCAGACGCGATCCCCCGCGGACACCACGGCGAAGATCTCGGGCGCACGCTCGAGATAGCTGTCCGCAGTCAGCCGGGAGGACAGCCAGACCGCCAGGGCACCGACGACCAGCCCGACCGCCAGGGCCACCCAGCCCCACACCGGGCTGACGGTCACCGACAGCACCGCGGCAACTCCCGCCGGCGCGGCGATCAGCGCCCCACCGCCGAGGACGGCCAGGCTGGCCCCGAACGTTCGGCCCTTCTGACCGGGCACGCTCGAGGCGAATAGCGACACGCGGCTCTGTGGCATGGCGTACGGGAGCACTGCGGACACGAAGCACGCCACCGCGATCGCGCCCAGCAGCGCGGCGAAGCAGACCCCGAGCGCCGCCGGCACCTTGTCGTAGTCGTCCCGCCACACGGCTTGTACCGCCATCGCCACCAGCACCACGACGGTGCCCGGAACAATCGCGGCGATGGCGTGCCCCAGGACCTCGCCCCGTGCGCGGACCCGATCGCTGATCGTCTGCAGGTGCAGCCACAGGCCCGATCCGTCCACGCCGTACTGGTTGCCGGCCTGCGCGCCTACCAGCAACGCGCCGAACGCGACGGCGAACACCGCGCCCTTGCCCTGCACGACCAGGAACGGGTAGATGATGGTCAGGAAGCCGATCATCAGCCAGGGCATCCGGCGCATCGGATCCCGCCAGACAAGCAGCCGATCGCGACCGGCCACCACCTGCATGGTCCCGCGCACGCCGATCGCCACGGCGTGGCCCTCCCGTGCGTGACCGGCGGGCGACGAACCCGCAGTGGTCGACGGCACCGTTGTCAGGCTTCGCTGCAGCGCGAACGACCACCACCACCAGGCCAGCGCCAGCGTCGCCGCAGCGATCAGGGCGGCCAGCGCGGCCTTGGCGAGCTCGCCGGAGGCGATCAGCGACGGCAACGAGGCCAGCGCCCCCGGCGGGGACCAGGCGAGCACCGCGGCGAGGCTGGAGGCGCCGGCCGGCATCCCAGTCTGGTCACCTCCGGAATTCAGCAGGGCGACGAAGCCCATGTACAGCACGAAGATCCCGAACCCGACGGCCATCCCCAGGTCACGGCCTCGCCGGCTGGCCATCAGCGACGACATCGACGTCGACGCCGCGCGGGAGAGCACCACACAGATGATCAACTGCACGACCGCGCAGACCAGTGCCACCGGAAACACCGACCAGGGCACCCCGATGGCCACCGCGGCACCGAGCAGAATCACCATGTTGGCCAGCGGCAGATATCCGATCAGCGAGGCGACCAGCAGCCCGCGCTGCAGGGTCTGGGTGCGGATCGGCAACAGCGCGAACCGGGCCGGATCGACCGTCTCGTCCACGCCGAAGGCCACCAACGGGCTCAGCACCCAGGCGACCAGCTGCACCACGAACAGCGTGACGACGACCGGCTGGGCAGCCTCGGGAATCGCCCGCAACGCCGCCAACCCGACGGTCAGCAGGCCGACGGCGGCCGCGGCCACGACGAACCCGATGATCATCCAGATTCGGGTGGCTCCGCTGGTGGCGCGCAACCGGCTCGTCACCAGACGCCACTTCAAGCCGGCGAAGATCCCAACCACGACAACCCTCCTTCGCCGACGTCGGAGGCCCCGATCAGGTTGAGGAACGCGTCGTCCAGGCTGGCCGCGGAGCCGCGGACCGCCGCCAGCTCGCCGGCGGCGATGATCCGGCCGCCCGCGATCACCGCGACATGCGAGCACAACCCTTCCACCAGGGCCATCACATGCGAGGAGAAGACGACGGTGCCGCCCGCAGCGGTGTACCGGGACAGCACCGTGCGGATGATCCGCGCCGACACCGGGTCGACGGCCTCCAGCGGTTCGTCCAGCAGCAGCACCGGTGGCGAGTGCAGCAACGCCGCAGCGAGGGTGATCTTCTTGCGCATCCCTGTCGAGTAGTCGGCGACGAGCTTGTTGCCGGCGTCGTCCAGGTCCAGCACCGTGATCAACTCGCCTGCCCGGTCGTTGACCACTGACGCCGGCATGCCGCGGAGCCGTCCCAGGTAACTGAGCATCTCCGGACCGGACAGCCGCTCGAAGAGTCGCAACCCATCGGGCAACACCCCCATCCTGGCCTTGGCGGTCGGCGGATCGGCCCAGACGTCGATGCCGGCAACGATCGCCCGGCCCGCGTCGGGCCGCAGCAGGCCGGTGACCATCGACAGCGTGGTCGTCTTGCCCGCCCCGTTCGGGCCGACCAGGCCGAAGAACGAACCGGTGGGCACGTCGAGGTCGATCGCGTCGACCACCCTGCGGCCGCCGAACGCTTTGGTGAGTCCCCGCAACGCGACGGCCTGACCCGCCGCGGCCCGGATGGCCTGCTGCTGCCCGGGGTAATGCGGGATCATGACTGAGGGTGAACTCTGATCGCTTTTCGTCGTCGGATCCGTCATGCGCCAACGATAGAGCTCAGCAAGATCAGAATCGACGGGATAGCCACCCGACGACAGCTCTGGCGAACGCGGCGGGATCCTCGGCAGGGGTGAGATGTCCCACTCCGGGCAGCTCGACCAGCTCGGCGTCCGTTGCGGCGGAGGCCATCTGGCGGGCCGCGGCGGGCGGGGTGATCGCGTCCTGCTCCCCCACCACGATCAGCACCGGAATGCGGGCTCGGCCCAGCACATCGGTCGAGTCCGGCCGGGCGGCCATCGCGCGTTGAGCCCAGGCGATGGTGGCCGGCGGGACTGCGCCGGCGATGGCGGCCAGCCCTGCGCGCACCTCGTCGGAGGCGCCGCCGGCGACCAGCGGTGCGATGGCATCCAGCCCGCTGGCGATGTCGCCGCGGTCGGCTCTGGCCGCGGCACCGTGCCGCCGCTCGAGCGCCGCCGCATCGTCCGGACCGCAGCGGGTGTCGACCAGCACCAAGCCCGTGACGCGCCCGGGATGCCGGCGCAACAACGCCAGCGCGACGTACCCACCCATCGACACGCCGCCGACCACCGCCCTGTCGACACCGCCCTCGTCCATCGCGGCGACGACGTCGTCGGCCAGCACACCCAGGTCCGGGTCCGCGGCCCCCAGTGGCGGACCGGAGCCGAATCCGCGCAGGTCGGGGGTGAGCAACGAGCTGGCCACCGCGAGATCGGCGCGCACCGCGTCGAACATCCGGGAGTCGAGCGGAAAGGCGTGCAACAGCACCAGGTTCTCCACGCCCCGATCCTGGCACGATGAGCCGGCGGCGGCAGATACCTTGGGAGTCAGCGCGGGTCGGTGTGGTCAGGCCACCGGCACGAACACCGCGAGCAGCAGCCAGGCGAAAACCGCCGAGGGCAGCAGCGAGTCCATCCGGTCCATGATCCCGCCGTGCCCGGGCAGCAGGTTCCCCATGTCCTTGACCCCGAGGTCGCGTTTGATCAGCGATTCGGCCAGGTCACCCGCGGTCGCGGTGACGGCCAGCACCGCACCCACCAGGGCGCCCTGCCACCAGACTCCGCCGAGCATCAGCCACACCGTCAGCGCCCCGCCCACGATCGCGGCGAGCAACGACCCGGCGAAGCCCTCCCAGGATTTCTTCGGCGAGATCGACGGAGCCATCGGATGCCGGCCGAACAGCACGCCCGCGGCGTACCC
>JADGOY010000349.1 GCA_017882715.1 Nakamurella sp.
GTTCCGCAGGTTACGGATCGAGCCGCCGACTCCCGGACGATTGGTGCGGATGGTTCGTTCGGCCCTGCGCACAGCCGAACAGAACTGGGCGTCACGGATTGCCGGCCGACTGAATCCGTCGGCGACGGCCCGCCTTCTCGGCCTGATTGCCGTCAGCGAGGATGGCGACCTCGACAGCGTGAACGCCTCTGTCCTCGCTCTGATCAAGGCCAGCCCGGGCAACGTGAGTCTGGAATCGATGATGACCGAGATCGGCCAGCTTCAGGCGATCCGGGCACTGGACCTGTCGTGTATTTACCGGTGGCCAATCGATATCTATGTGGCCCGGGGTTCTTCGGTTCGGTCTGCCGAAATCGGCGTGGACGAGCTGACCTCCACTTCTCGACGAGAGGAATGTGCCATGTCCCAGAGAAACGGCCGGACGGACGTCTTCGTCACCGGACTCGGAGCCTCGACACCATTGGGGGGCGATGTTCCCAGCAGTTGGGCCGCCTTGTTGGCCGGACAGTCAGGTGTGGTGACGCTGGAGGCGGAATGGGCCGCCGGGATGGCGGTCAAGGTGGCAGCACCCGCCATGAAGGATCCGCTGTCCGCGCTGGACCGGGTGCAAGCTCGCCGGCTCGATCGCAATCAGCAACTGGCGCTGGTCGCCGCACGGGAGGCCTGGTCGGATGCGGGTGCACCCGAGGTTGACCCGGAGCGGCTGGCGGTCGTGGTGGCGTCCGGCGTCGGCGGGATCCAAACCACGTTCTCCCAGCACGAGCTGTACGTGGAGCGCGGTGCCCGCTCGATCTCGCCCCACAGCATTCCGATGCTGATGCCGAACGGTGCCGCGGCCACGGTCGGGCTGGAGCTGGGTGCAGAGGCCGGGGTACACGCGCCCACCTCGGCGTGCGCGTCCAGTTCAGAGGCGATCGCGCTGGCCCTTGACCTGATCCGCGCTGGTCGGGCGGACATCGTCGTGTGCGGTGGCAGTGAGGCGGCGATCCATCCGGTGACGATCGCGGGCTTCTCGGCGATGCGGGCGATGTCCACCCGCGGGGATCCTGCGGAGGCCGCGTCGCGGCCGTTCGACAGGGACCGCGACGGCTTCGTGCTCGGTGAAGGTGCTGGCATCCTGGTGCTGGAATCCGGCGAGCATGCGGCCGCGCGACGGTGCCGCCGGTATGCCAGGTTGATCGGTGCCGGCATCACCTCGGATGCCCACCATGTCACCCAGCCCGATCCGCAGGGGCGTGGGGCCGCCCGGGCGATGCGCGCGGCGCTGGTTGATTCCGAGCGTCGGGTGGGCGATGTCGTGCACATCAATGCCCATGCGACCTCGACGCCCCTCGGCGACCGGGCTGAGGCCGCGGCCATTGCCGCCGTGTTGGGTGCGCGCACGTCGGAGGTCGCCGTGAGCGCCACCAAGTCCACCACCGGGCACCTGTTGGGGGCCGCCGGGGGGATCGAGGCGGTGGCGACCGTGTGCGCATTGCACGACGGCATCGCTCCGCCGACGAGGAACCTGGACGCGGTCGACGACGGGATGGAACTCGACGTGGTGACCAGGGTGGGCCGGAAGATCAACGCTGGTGTCGCGCTGTCGAACTCCTTCGGCTTCGGCGGGCACAACGTCGTGCTGGCATTCGAGGCCGCCTGATCCGTCCGCGAGGCCGACGCGTACTGCGGATCCAGGCCCCGCCTGGGCACTGCGGCCAACGGAGGGGCAAAGCTCAGGCCGCCGCGCCGGTCAACCGGTGCAGCACCACCGGCAACGGCCCCGTGTGCAGCACGCCGAGTTGCTGTGTCGCCCTGGTGTGTCGTCTTCCACGGTAAGTGGCACCTTTTGTTCACGCTATTTGGCATTGTCGAAGCGCCTGGATCGACGCTGAGGAGCACTGACCAGCGCAGATGCACGCAGACCTCGCCGAGGCCGTCTCATGCAGTGCCCAAAGGTGCCAGATAGCGTGAACAAAATGAGTGCCAGATAATTCGAAAATTCACAACCCTCACCGCCGGCGACATCCATATAGCGGACGGTGCCGCGACGATCCGGGCGGCGGCGGGGGAGTGGACGCTCCGTCCAGCCGACGACGCGACCGTGCGCGCGCCGTGCGCGGTCGTCCGGTGGCTGAAGATCCTGGATCTGGCGGTGACCCACCTGAGCACCCGGACCATCGCCGGCGCCCTGAAGAAGACGAACCCGGTGGACCACCGGTCATCGCACGTCTGCCACACCGACCCGGTCCTCGGTGCGGCGACTCGGGCCGGGCCGCTGCTGCCACCGATCGACCAATGGGGATAGAACCGTTCCCGCTCCAGCCGCTGACCCCGCACTCGCTGTCCCGCCGCACCCGGGACCTGCTGGCCGGGGACCTCGGCGCGCACCGCGACCTGCCCGTCGACCCCGACCCGGATCCGGCCGCATCGGAAAGTCGACCAACCGTCACGCCGCCGAGGAGTGCCTACGGAGCGGCGGAGGCGGCGGCCGCGATGCAACGCCGCCGCCGGGAACTCCAGGATCTGGCCGGGATCACTGATGTGCTCACCGACGTCGAGCGACGCGCGGACGAGCTGAACCGACGGGCCGCGGCACTGCTGGAGGACTGGCTGTAGGGACGGATTCGTCAACTGCACGCTGATCGAACCGCTGGTCCGGTGAGATGCTCACGTCCTGGCTGAGATCGTGGCGTGGCTATGTGCCTGCGAGGGGTGGGGTAGGCGCGAGTTGTTGGGTCAGGAAACGGGTGTAAGGGTGGTCGGGGCCCAGCCGGTTTCAGGCATGCGCCAACATGTCCGCTGCCAGGGTGTGGGCCTGTTCCGTGGCGCCCAGCCGGGCCAGTGAGATGGTCGCCGCCGCAACAAGGGTGATCGGGTGGTCCGGGCCGAGCGAGTTCCGGGCGCGTTCCATGGTGTCCTCACCGAGTGCGCGTCCCTGCTCGGCGTCACCGTTCCGAGCGTTCGCGAACGCCAGCATTGTGCAGGCGAACAGGGTGGTGAAATGGTCCGCTCCTAGTCGGCGCCGGGACCGCGTCACGGTTTCCTCACCCAGGGTGTGGGTGCTGGGCCTGGCATTCGGATTTCATGGTGGTCAGCAGCCCAGCCGTCGCCGTCGGTGGCCTGGCGGCGGGACCGGACGAACGAGGTCGTGATCATTGCCGGGCCGCGCGCCGCGTTGGAGGCGCACCTGACCGCGATCCAAGAGCGACATCGCACCAGCCCGGACGACGACCTGTTGTAGCGGCCGGGTCCGATCCCCTGCGGCGGAGAA
>JADGOY010000350.1 GCA_017882715.1 Nakamurella sp.
GGCGTTCGTCCAGCCCGGAATCAGGCTGCCGGCAGATCGAACTCCGCCCTGGCATCCGGCGGAACAAGATCCAAGTATTCCGAGTGCCGCGCGATGTACCGGCGCACGAATGGGCAGTACGGGAGCACTGGGATCGACCGGCGTCGCACGTCATCCAGGGCGCCGCGGATCAGTACCGAGCCGAGACCGCCACCCGCGAAACGCGAGTCGATCTCGGTGTGCACAAAGGCGTACCGCTCGCCGTCGACGCGGTAAACGGTGAAACCTGCGAGATCGCCGCCAACACGGATCTCGAATCGGTCGCGCTGCGGTGCTTCGCTCACCACCGGATCCGATTTCGCCGCCGATGAGGACTGCTCCACCGGCTCGGCCGATGACGGCGTTTCCGGTTGCAGCGCGGATTCCGGCGATGCCGATCCCAGCTGGGATGGTGATTCTTGCGACTGCGACATACGCTTCGCCTTTCCCTACTCTGTCAATTCCCTACTCTGTCAATCATGGTGGTGGTGGGTTTTCGGACCTAAGGACCATTGCGGCTGCGGGTGTCCGGGGCTCAAGCGGATCCGACCCATTCGTCGGTGCCGTCATCGAAGACCTGCCGTTTCCACACCGGCAGTTGGCGCTTGACCTCGTCGACCAGGTCTGTGCACGCGGCGAACGCCTCGCGGCGGTGGGCCGCGGACACGGCAGCGGCCAGCGCTACATCGCCGACGGTCAGCAGGCCTATACGGTGCGACACGGCTACAGCGATGACCCCTGGGCGGGCGGCGATCTCGGTCGCCACCTTCGTCACCACCGTGGTCGCGGTCGGGTGACCGTGATACTCCAGCGCTGCGACGCTTCGGCCTCCGTCGTGGTCTCGCACCACACCAGAGAATGACGCGGTCGCGCCAGCCGCAGGGTCATCGACCGCGGCGAGATGTTCAGGTAGCGAGAGGGTCTCGTCGACCACCTGACACAGCGCCACCCTGCCCGCCACTATCCGTTCCCTCCCGCGTGGTGGTCGCCAGGGGCGCGGCGATCTGCGGGGGCGTCCTGACCTCCGGCGGCGGACTGACCTCCAGGGGCGTGGTGGTCGTCCTTGTCCTGACGACCTCCGGCGGCAGACTGACCGCCTGGGAACTGGTGACTTCCTGGGGACTGCATGCGGGCGGGTACCTCATGAACCCCGGGTACCTCATGAACCCCGGGTACCTCATGAACCCCGGGTACCTCATGAACCCCCAGGGAGGGAGGATCTCCGGGCGCGTGATGATGGCCGGATGAATGGTGGTCGCCACCGGAGATCTGGTCCAGCGCGTGATCGAGCACCCGGTCCAGCACCACCAGCCCGTCGGACACTCCACCGGTGGACCCGGGAAGGTTGACGATCAGGCTGCGCCCGGCGATGCCGGCCAAGCCTCGGGACAGCACCGCCGTCGGCACCGCGTCACTGCCCTGCTGGCGGATTGCCGCGGCCAGACCGGGGATCTCGTAGTCCAGGATCGCCGCGGTGGCCTGCGGGGTGCGGTCGGTCGGTGAGATGCCCGTACCGCCTGAAGTGATCAACAGGTCGACCCCGACCCCGACTGCGGCCCGCAGGGACTGTTCGAGGTCCGGTCCGTCGGCCACCACCTGCGGCCCGGACACCCGAAATCCCCTGGCGGCCAGCCACTCTGCGATGAGCGGTCCGGTCCGATCTGGATAGACCCCGGTGGCCGCTCGGGTGGAGGCGATGATGACGGCGGCTGTCCTCACGACGACCCTTTGCCTTCCGACCGATTCCGGGAGCCTGGATCTGCACAGCTCGCACCCGCGCCGCGACTGCAGGCGATGACGACTGGGACCGTCCTCACTACGACCCCACACCATCTGGCCGGACCCAGGTACCAGTTTTGCCGCCGTCCTTGCGCTCTACCCGTATCCCGTCCAGAACGGCGGCGGGGTCAACGGCCTTGATCATGTCGTGCAGCGTTAGGCCGGCGACCGCGACGGCGGTCAGCGCCTCCATCTCCACTCCGGTGCGGTCGGTGGTTCGCACGGTGGCGGAGATCTGGACATCCGCCTGCCGCAGCGACAGTTCTACCGCCACACCGGAGATTGCGATGGGATGGCACAGGGGGATCAGGTCGGGGGTCCTCTTGGCTGCCATGATCCCGGCGATCCTGGCGGTGGCCAGCGCGTCGCCCTTGGGCAACCCATTCTGGCGCAGCAACGCGAGGACCTCCGGGGTGGTCCGCAGCACAGCGGTCGCCGTCGCCGTCCTGGACGACGGTTCCTTGGCCGAGACGTCGACCATCCGAGCGGCGCCGGCGGCGTCGACGTGGGTCAACGCGAGGCGGTCGCCGGTCTGCGCGTCGGCAGAGCCGGGATGACCGGGTCCGTCATCGGCCGCGCCCGCACCGACGGCCCCGGTAGTGGTCGAGTCGGCGTGAGCTGCGCCCGCGTGAGTTGAGCCGGGATCAGTTGAGCCGGCGTGGGCGGATCCGGCCTGCGCTGAGCCAGCCTGCGCGAAGCCGACCTGCGCTGAGCCAGCCTGCGCGGAGCCGACCTGGGCTGAGCCGGCGTGGGCTGAGCCATCGTGTGCAAAGCCGGTATCCGTTGAGCCAGCATCCGCTGAGCTGGCATTGGTAGCCGAACCGTCGGCCACAGTCATTGCAGCACCGACTCTTTGGCCCCGCCACCCGGCTGCGCGCGCGACCGCGAAGCCGCCTCCACCGCACGCGACACGGCGTGCGAAACCCTCTCGTCGAACACGCTTGGCACGATATAGGACACATTGAGCTGGTCCGGGGACACGACGTCAGCGATCGCCTCGGCGGCGGCGGTGAGCATCTCGTCGATTATCTCGGTGGCCTGTGCGTCAAGTAGTCCCCGGAAGACCCCCGGGGAGGCGAGCACAGTGTTGATCTGATTGAGGAAATCCGACCGCCCCGTTGCCACACAGCCACGTGGGCCTGGGCCTGAATCGGATCGATCTCGGGGTCGCGGTTGGCCAGCGCGAAAACCACCGCACCCGAGTTCATCGCGGCGACGTCGCTACCAGGCACTGGCATCGGTCTGCTCCTTACGCCGGATGTGAGATTTGCCACGACGGCGGCGCCTGCCCAGCTATGGGCTCGCTCCGCGCCCGCACAGCGTATTCCGACGGCAGGATTCCGCCGTGACGCAGGTCACACGCTCTGCCGCACACGCGCTGCCGTACACGCTCTGCCGTACACGCTCTGCCGTACACGCTCTGCCGTACACCCTCTGCCGTACACGCTCTGCCG
>JADGOY010000351.1 GCA_017882715.1 Nakamurella sp.
CGTCCGCTACATCACCACCGCGGCGCTCGTCAACGAACTCGCCGAAGCCGTTGACGGTAAACAACTCTCACGAGTCGTTGGGCGCTACTCCCGGCTCGACTTGCTGTGCCTGGACCTATGCCGACACCGCGACTATGCCGAGGCCGCCGGTTTTCGGCTCCCGGAGGCAAGTCGGCGTGAGGCTTCCGACGGTGTTGGACCCGTCGTGGTCTCGGCATAGTTTCCGAGTTGAGGGCAGCCTCAATCCCGGGGCACCGTGCTCCCGCGAGGGAGGCGAGTGCGATGTCGGGTACGCGAAGAAAGGCCGGTCGGCTGGGACCGCAGGTCGAGGGTTACCGGGCTTGGTTGATGCAGCGGGGTTATACGCCGGGAACTGTCCGGAACATGCTCAAGGACTTGGGCCAGGTGGGCGTGTGGTTGTCCACCGAGAGTATGGACGTGACGCAACTGGACGAGGCCAGGATCGAGGCGTTCCTTTGCGCCCGGCGCGCGACCGGTCACCGGCACGTCCCGGGAACCCGCGGGATGGTGCCGCTGCTGAGCTATCTGCGGGAGGTGGGTGCGGCCCGGCCGGTGCAGCCGTCGCTCACACCGCTCGGCGAGCTGCTCGTGCAGTACCGGTGCTGGATGGTGCAGGAGCGGAATCTGGCCCCTGCGACGGTGCTTCGTTACGAGAACACCGCCCGCCGCTTCCTTTTCGAGCAGGCGTCGAACGGTGAGGTCTTTGAGCCGGCGGCGCTGACCGGGGTGGATGTGAACGCGTTCCTGCTCCGGGAGTGCGGCCGGGTGTCGGCCGGGTCGGCCAAGGGTCGGGTCGCCGAGCTGCGGTCGATCCTGAGATTCCTGTACTTGCAGGGCATCACACCATTGCGACTCGGCTCGGCAGTGCCTCCGGTCGGCGGCTGGCGGCTCGCAACCCTTCCATCCACTATGACACCCGCGAATGTCCAGCGGCTGCTGGACAGCTGCGACCGCAGCACTGCTGTCGGCATCCGGGACTTCGCGATCATGATGCTGGCCGCCCGGCTCGGCCTGCGTTCGATCGAGGTCGCCCGCTTGGAACTGGGCGACATGGACTGGCGGGCAGGGGAAATCGTCGTCCGCGGCAAGGCACGCCGGCAGGACCGGCTGCCCTTGCCCGCCGAGGTCGGTGAAGCCCTGGTGGCCTACCTGTCCAACGGCCGTAACCCGGAGGGAGCCCGTCACCTGTTCCTGACCTGCCGAGCACCCCGCGGACCGATCCGCGCGGACCTGGTCGGCGACGTGGTCGAGCGGGCATGCAAGCGAGCCGGCCTTCCGCATGTGGGTGCACACCGGCTCCGCCACGCCCTCGCCGGCGAACTGCTCGCCCAGGGCGCCGGGTTGGTCGCGATCAGCCAGGTCCTTCGCCATCAGGACCTGGCCACCACAGCCCTCTACGCCAAGGTCGACCTGACCGCGCTGCGGCGAGTCGCCCAGCCGTGGCCCGGAACAGCCCGATGAACGGCCTGCAGCAGGAACTCTCGGATTACCTGCAGCTCCGGCATTCACTCGGCCATGAGCTGGCCGAGGCGGGTTGGTTGCTACCGGATTTCGTGCGCTACCTCGATGCCCACGATTACCCGACCGTGACGATCGAGGCGGCGCTGGCCTGGGCCCAACACTCCTCGACGGGCACGGTGACGACCGTCGGGCCACGGCGGATGACGGCCGCCCGCGGCTTCGCCCGCTACCTGTCCGGCACCGACCCGCGCACCGAGGTGCCCCCGCTCGGGTTGATGCCGCACCGGCAACGATGGCGCCGGCCATTCATCTACGCCACGGCCGATATCGACGCGATCTTGAGCCAAGCCCGGTCGATCGTCTCACCACTGAGGGCGGCAACCTACGACACCCTCATCGGCCTTTTGGCATCGAGCGGGCTACGGATCGGCGAGGCCATCAAACTCGACCGCGATGACATCGACTGGGCCGCAGGTGTGCTGCTGATCCGCGAGTCCAAGTTCGGCAAGTCCCGGCTGGTTCCCCTGCACACCAGCACCATGCGGGCACTGACCGACCACGCCCGGCTACGGGACGAACTGCAGCGGCGACCCAAGGAACCGAGCTTCTTCGTGTCCCTTACCCGCAACCGACTCAGCTACGCCGTCGTTTCCCAGACCTTCCGCCGCCTCGTCGACAATGCCGGTATCGGAGCCGAGGCCCCTTGCCCGCCAAGGCTTCACGACCTTCGACACACCTTCGCGGTCCGCACCCTGCTCGGCTGGTACCGATCAGGGGAGGACGTACAGGCTAAAATCCCATCGCTGTCGACCTACCTGGGGCATCGTGAACCCGCGTCCACCTACTGGTACCTGTCAGCCGCACCGGAATTGCTCGCCCTGGCCGCCGCCCGACAGGACACCGCGTGGTTGGCGGCCCGGTCATGACCCTGATCGCGTCGACACTGCAGGCCTTCTTCACCGACCGGCTCACCCAGCAGCGGCAGGCCAGCCCACGCACCATCGCGTCCTACCGCGACACCCTGCGACTACTGCTCGGGTTCGTCCACCAGCAGACCGGCACCACCCCATCCAGTCTCGACTGGGAGGACCTGGACTCCATCACGATCTCCGCTTTCCTCAACCACTTGGAAAACGACCGGAAGAACAGCATCAGGACCAGAAACGTTCGCCTGACAGCGATCCGGTCGCTGTTCGCCTACGCCGCGTTGCGTCACCCGGAGCACGCCCTGCTCATCCAGCGGGTCCTGGCGATTCCGCCGAAACGGTACGACAAGCGGATCGTGACGTTCCTGACCCCACCCGAAGTCGACGCCCTCGTCGCCGCTCCGAACGAGTCCCGGTGGGAGGGCCGACGAGACCGGGTGCTGCTGCTGCTGGCCATCCAGACGGGCCTGCGGGTCTCCGAACTCACCGGCCTGAACTGCGGCGATGTCACCCTCGGCGCCGGCGCGAGCATCCGCTGCGAAGGCAAGGGCCGCAAGCAACGCGCGGTCCCGCTGACCGGCCCCGTCGAGGCGCTGCTGCGTGTCTGGCTGACCGAGAGAGCCGGCCGTCCCGGCGACCCGTTGTTCCCCACCCGCACCGGGCGGCGACTCAGCCGCGACGCGATTGCCCTTCGGGTCAGCACCCACGCCGCGACCGCGGCCCGGCGATGCCCGTCCCTGCTCGGGAAGCAAATCCATCCACATGTTCTCAGGCATAGCTGCGCGATGACCCTTCTGCAGTCGGGTGTCGATACCTCGGTGATCGCCCTCTGGCTCGGCCAC
>JADGOY010000352.1 GCA_017882715.1 Nakamurella sp.
ATGCAGACCGGCTCCGGCGGTGACCGCCGCGCCAGGCCAACAACGGTGCGGTACGTGCTACCCCGCGGCGCTGCGACCGGCTGCTGAGGGACTGCGGCGGTTGCGGCAAGGTACTCACAGGATGGTTGGCCGGCCGCGGCTGGTGCTGGTACCGGACGACTATCGGGCGCGGATCTCATTTTACGTAGGATTTCGTGGAATTAATGGCGTAGTCCGAGTGACCGTTCAAGGCATACGTACAGGCCACGCCGCTGTGCCTGTTGGCGAAGGCTCGGAGATCGCCGAGCGGCTGTACCTGTCCGAACGAACCTCACAGAACCACGTGCGGCACGTCCTCACCAAACTGGACCGGCCCAATCGAAGCCAGATCGCGTTCTGGATCACCACTCGAATTCGAGGGTGTACGTGTCCCGAGTGTTCAGGTGGAGGCGGCGCACCACGAACGGGCGCGGCAGCATCGGATCTAGCCGGGTTTAGCGTCGCCGCAACCCGCCCGGCTGGAGGTCGGCGACGCTTACCCACGGGTCCCCTCCGTACAAGTCGAGCAGTCGGATTCGCGCGGATAGCAACCGGTGATTCATCAACTGGACGAACCGCCGCATGAGGTCGTACCCGAGCACTGGGTTGGCCAGGCACTTGCCGCGCAGGCAGGCTGCGTCGAAGGCGACCGCGCTGGTGTCGATGGAGGAGCGACCGTCGAACGTCCAGAGATACGGCGGCACCACCCACGACCAGCCGACCACGTCCCCGTCCTCGAACGTGTCCAACACCATCGGGCGGCCGGGCGTGGGGACCTCGATGGCGACCCGACCGCGGCGGAGCAGGTAGAAGTGGTTCGCCGGGTCGCCCTTACGGAAGAGTAACTCGCCTGACCGGACCTCAATGTCGGCGGCACAGCCTGCCAGCAGGTCGGTGGCCGCGGTGTCGAGTCCGGTGAAGAACTCATGATCGGGAAGGTACTGCTCGATGGTGGTCTGCATGGGTGATCCCCTCAGCTAGAACGGACGGACGGGTTTCGGCACGCCGCGCAGCGGCCTCGGCGGTGATGTCGAGGCGGCGGGACGCCAGGTGATGCACCGGCCGCCGTCTACACATCCAACGCGCGCAGAACATTGAAAAATCAGGGTTACACCCCGCGGCGGTGCGGTCCATTGGTCCATTGGCCGTCGCGAAGTTCCAGACGTGCTGGTATCGGTCGATTCTGGATAAAATGCGGCTCGACGACCAGGCTATCGCCAACTTCGACGGCGGGGCTACATGCCAACACCACAACATTTCGGGAAGCCGACACTCGGCACATTACCAGGCCGCGATCGGGTCCGAACAAACAACTGGTCCAAATAATCCGGTGGATCAAATCCGACACTCTTCTGCGGACCCCGTGAGTGGGTAATATCGATCCCGTTGCCTGCCGGTGGGAGCTGGCGTCGTTGTCAACTATACACCGATGACCCACCCGATACTGGCCAGGCACGCCAATATAGTGGCCGCCATGAGCCTGCGGGCGAGTCCCGCCACCTGGGCCGACCGCGTTGTTCAGGTGGCCAACGAACATCAGGCGACCGTGGTGGTAGATAGAAGTCCAAACACGGGTGTGGGCCTGGTGACCTCGGCGATCCGGGAAATTGCTGTCTCATCAGGGGTTGTCGCGCCACACGTCTGAGGCGATCATTCTCTCGCTGCGTCGGAAGATCCCGGGTGGTGGTTCGTATGGGATCGTGGTGCGTGCTGCGGCCATTACTTCGGCCAGTTCTCGGATGGCGGCGGCAACGTCATGGATGGCTTCGACGATGGTTGGCTCGCTCATTTCAGGACCGTGGTGGGAGGGGGCAGCGATGGTCATGAAGGCTCCTTGAGTCACGTGACGTCCTCGGCGTTCGATTCCTGAATCGTTCGACTATGGTCGCGAGTACATCACCGACTACATCACGTCACCGAATACATCACGATGACTACATCACGTCACCGAATACATCACGATGCGGTAAGGTTTAGATCTTTGAGTACATCACGATGTGGTGAGGTTTAGATCCTTTCTTCCTTGATTTCATCCGGCCGCGCGGTGTTTGCATGCAGTCGAGGTTGCGCGGCGAGACGGCCGCTCACTCCGTGTGGTTGCGCCACCCTGGAATGTTCATTCGGGGTCGCCGGTTTCTGGTGGAGTTTCCGAAAACGCGCGGGTGAGCAGTTCGTCGATGCGGGCGTCGACGGTGGCGGCGAACCGCAGCGAGACCAGTAACCGCATGAGTGGCAACGACGTTGGTCCACGGCCGTTTCGGTCGCAGGCGGAACACGTCTGCGATCAGTGGCTTGAACTCTTCTGGCCGCTGAACGAACCGGTAGGCGAGGAGCTGGTCGCGGATCGCGTTGACATCAATCCGTGCTTCCAACCGTGCTGTGATCCGCTCGGCGACCTGTATGGAGAGCGACACGTCCCACTGACGACGCTCACCCAAGTTCCGACTTGTATGGGGATCATTCACACGCCACGGCCCGCAGCCGGTGATAGTTCTCGATCAGGTACTCGTGATAGGTGGCGACCATCGCCGGGCTGGCCCGGCGGACCGTCCCGCCGGTCACGACACCGGCCACCACCCTGGCCGGTCGACCGGTCTTCGCGCTGGCACCGTTGGTGTTCCGACGCCGCACGATATGACGTGCGGGCCCTTCCTTTCTCCGCAGGGATGATCGGTGCGCAGGTGCGGGTCACAGAACCAGACGCCGCACAACTCCCCGACCCGAAGGCCTGAATCCGCCAGCCAGGTCACGATCATCCGGTCCCGGGCCGTCCGCACCGCGGCGAGCATCGCCGCGGCCGCCCCCTCGGGCAGCAGCCGGGGATGCCGGCGCGGCGGCGCGCCGTGCGACAACGGGTTCGCCGCCATCGACGTCGCCAAGTGCCAGCGTGGAGCGGTCCCGGTCCCTCCCGGTCACCAACCGGCGCGCCGACAACGCCGCCCGCAGCGGCTCGTTCACACCCTCCCGGATCGTCAGGTCCAGGTAGTACCCCTTCACGCAAGCAGCCCGGACCAGTAGCGCATTCTCACTGAGAGGTGTTGCACGCCAAGGCGTCCCCAACGGCCCGGCGAACCCGGCGCCGCACAACGCCATGTAACGCCGTAGATCCCCGATCCCCACCGTGTCCTCGTTGTAGCGATGAACGGCCAGCCAACGTAGGTGATCCACCAGGTGATAGGCGTAGGTCCGTTGCGTGCCCTCGCCGAAACCGGC
>JADGOY010000353.1 GCA_017882715.1 Nakamurella sp.
GGCGCCGTGTATGGCTTGCCGTAGGCGCTGAGCGGAACCGACGAGAACCCGTCCTGCAATGCGTGAACGGCGGTGTAGTCCTCCGGTGTGCCGGCGCAGTACACCCGCCCCAGGATCCACACCAAAGCGGTCGGCGAGGCGACATGTGTCACGCCGGCCGGCAAGGTGCCCGACCATCCCGGTCCAGTGATGACGTATTCCTGGGCCTTGCTGCCGGTGGCCCGCGAGCCGGCCACATGGAAGACCTCGTTGTAGCCGCTCAGCATGGGCATGATGTAAAAACGGTCCCCCATGTCGGGGATGCTGAAAACCCACGGCTCGGTCGAGACATCCAGCCACACCATGGTGTAGAGCGTGTCCGCGTTGGGTGCGGCAGCTCCGTGATTGTCCACAGCCGGGTAGGCCCGCAACTTGACCAGTTGCCCCATGGGTGCGTGTGCATCATCGGGTACGGGCACGTTCGTCTCTTGCCTGCGGGTCATGTCCATGGTCACGAGCGGATACCCGAAGAGGTACGTCTCAATGACGATCTTGTGCTTCTCCATGAAAACCTCTCTCTTCAGCGAATCCAGCTGGAAGCATTGAGAAGCAAGCCTCTTCGGCGCGCGGAGCGACACGGATCAGTGACCGCAAGTAGCCGGACGACGCTATCGGGGATCTGTGCGGTACTTCCAAGAAACGCCGCGCCCATCCGCCCACCCGCTTTCGCGGACCCTTCTTCGTGAAAGTCTTAGGCGGTCAGGAATGTCGCGGCCCTCTCCTTCCTGCACTCGACGTCCTGGTCCAGGCACCCGGGATGGCGGACACCTCTGCCACAGAACGACTTCAGTGCTTTGAGCCAACCGTAGGCCGGGGTCAGTCCGGGCGGCATCCCCTCCTTCGGATGAATGTGGCAGGTTGTGCTCGGGCCCAACACGTCACCCCATCAGGGCCAGACAGGGTTTTCACTCCGTGCCATGCCCCGTAGCGCAACGAGGTCGGATCGTCATTGTCTGCCCGAATGGGGATTCTCGGCCCTACGGCATGTGTTGGTGAGCGACCGTCCGGACCGCGACAGACCTGATCCGATTACCCCTGGGAATTGCTGAGTAACCGAAGGTGAGATCCAGTGACGCGTTTCGAGCGGCTCCATCGCAACGCGTTGTGCTTGGCGCTGGTCGTCGCCGTCGCGTGATCCTCGGAGATTCCGGGGCAATGACGGTTCGTTCTCCCCGTGCCACCAAGGCCGTGATGGTAGGGCTGAAGCGGCATCTAACGGCGGCATCTCCCTTGTCGGTCGGTCTGACTGCCAACACCTGGTGCAGTTGTACGGCGTTGCGTTCGAAGGCCAGCCTGGATGCGGCCATGTGCAACCCCCATACCCGTGCGGTGCCGACACCGACCTCGCCCACACAGGCGTTCCAGTGTTCGCGAAGGTTCGTGCTCCATTCGCGCAGGGTGAGGGCGTAGTGCTCACGAAGGTTGTCGGGAATGACGGACGTCCAGGCCGTTGTCCTGCATGGCGGCGATGATCCGGCCAGATCCGGTGAGTTCGCCGTCCGGGAACACATATCGATCGATGAAAGCCCCCGCTTTGACGGGGCCTGAGTTCGTGGGCCGGGTGATGCAGTGGTTCAGCAACCGCCCTCCGGGACGAAGCTTGCTGACGGCGTCGAACGCACTGTCGGTGACGTTGCGGTAGTCCTGGTATCGGATCTCGGCAAGGTTGTGCATCCCATGCTGAGCGATCATCTGCCGCCCCCAGTCCGCCTGTTCGCGGGACAGCGTGACGCCGATCACTCGCAGTCCTCGTCGGGCCGCATTCAGTGCCATCGACCCCCACCCGCACCCGACGTCGAGCAGGCGCTGGCCTGGCTGCAACCCGAGGGCCCTAACGGGGCCTGCGCCACCGTGGCGTGTGTCGACGGGGTGATGGCCATCGCCGCCGCGTCATCGGACCTTGCGAATGTTGTCACTGTCGTTGCATCGCCTTCGCTTTGACCTCGGTACCGGGCCGACAGCTGCGCGCAGCGGTGACCTCGGAACGCCCTTTTCTCCTCGAGTCAGCTGCCAACTCGTTGACCGACCCGCGCGGAACACTCCGCACGGCTGTTGGTGGTCGGTCGATCCCGAATTACGATCGATCCCCCGTGTCCGTTTCGATGATCGCCTCGACCCCGGCGTCATCCACGGTGTGGCCGACCCAGCCGGAGACGGTCGCGTCCAGCGCGGAGCGGGCTTCCGCACGCTCCGCTGGTGGCATCGACGTGGTGGCATCCCACCGACGCTTTGCTTCCCAGCCCAGTTCGCGGGACCGCAGGGCCTGTTGCACCCGAGCCGTCTGCTGGTCGGTGGCCGTCAACGAGAACACTGTTCGTACCGCGTCCGGGATGGCCTGTCGGTAGTCGTGGCCGCCTTGCCCGAACACGCCCGGCGTCGGCGTGAGGGCGTTCTGCATGTCGATGAAGGTGGCGAAGAAGGTCGTCACCGGCATCCACCGGGTGCCGCGCGGCGCACCCGGCGGCCGTGTGGCGTTGGGCCCGAGCCAGTCCGGGCGACGCCACAGCAGCGGCGCCGCGAACTTCGGGATCGGGTCGTCACCGTTCTGCAGCAGCAGGAAACGCACTGCTGCGCGGTCGTTGTCGTCCAGGTCGGTCCAGTCGGTCAGGCAGCGGGTGACGTACACCCCGCCGGGTTGCACGGTGGGGGTCCGGGTGATGTCCGTGCCTGCGGTGATCTGGTCGCGCCACAGGGTGGCCGCGGGTGTGCCGATCCACAGCGCACCGTCCAGGCCGATCCCGCTGGGCCCGGTCAAACCTTGACCTTCGAACAGTTCCTGACTGACCTGTGAGCCCAGGCTTTCTCCGAACAGGTAGAACTTCGGGCGGCGATCGGGCGGGATGGCCAGCAGTCGTTGCACGACTCCGTTCATCACGGTCCGGGTCTGGGTGGTCCCGTCGTGCACCTTGCCCAGCGACAGCGCCGAGGGCAGCACCGAGTACTGGATCGCCGCCGATGCACAATCGCCGCGGGTGAGGTATTCCAAGGTCTCCGTCGCGACGTAGTTGACATAGCCGGATCCGGTCGGCGAGAACAGCGCGAACACTGACCGTTCCAACGCGCCGGTGCGGTCGATCTCGGCGAGCAGCAGCGCCGCCCGGTCGGCCGCGTCGGCTGCGGATTCTGACGACGCGTAGACCCGGATCGGTTGCCGCGCGGGCTCCCCCATCACGTGCGCGATGTCCTCGG
>JADGOY010000025.1 GCA_017882715.1 Nakamurella sp.
CCGCGGCGCTCGGGCGGTCGCCGCGACCATCGCGTCCGTGGCGGCCGTCTGTGACCTCGACCTGGTGGTGGTCGGAGGTGGCGTGGCCGCCGCCGGTGACGTGCTCTTCGACACGCTCCGGAAGTCACTGGCCGAGTTCACAGGTCTGGGATTCGTGCGCCGCGTCCGGGTGGAGCCGGCGGCTCTCGGCAACGACGCCGGGCTGGTCGGCGCCGCAGCCCTGATCCACCGACCCACGGACTACCGCCTGCAGCTCAACCACGCGAATCGCGGCCGGGTCAGTTGAGCAATGAATGTCCTGTTGTCTGGCCGTGCGGGCGGCACTGTCCCAAGTCGTCGTCACCCATCACCTTCTCCATCAACGAGATCGACGCCCGCGGGCGACGAGCACACGCAGCAGCGCAGCCTGGACCTGCGATCGCCGTGCACGATCGTCCTGGTCCGATCCGGATCGGCCAACGCTCACGGGCCCTGGACAGCATCGACGACGACAGATCCAGACCGTGCGCGGTGCCTTCGCGCGCGACGCGGGTGGCGTCGCAAGTGAATTGACCGTTCCCGCAGCCAACGTCGAGCACAATGTCGGCCGGATCGAGGCCGGCGGCGGTCAGCAGTCGCACGTGTGTAACCGGCGAGGCCGCGGTCAGCGCCGCCAATGGGCAGTCGAATGCGCACCGAACTCACTGTCCCATAGGGCGGCCACCTCGACATTGGCGATTGCTGCCACGACCGCGGCGTCAGGCCGGCTTGACCTGCCCGAGAGCTTCTCGGAGTCTGGACAGTTCTTGGTGGTTGGTGACAGGATCTTCTTTCAGCGCAAGGATGTCGGCAACCATCCGGTCACATCGTTCCCGCGCGGTTCGCTCCTTGACCTCGACGATCTTTTCACTGAGTGTCCTGAATTGCGCGAGGGCCTTCTCTTCATCCGGGCTCGGCGCCTCCAGATGTTTCTTGATCACGACGTCCAGCGCGTCGATGATCCATCCGAGCTGTCTGCCGTAGCCCGCGACGTCTTTGGTGATGTTGCGCTCGAGCCCGGGATCCTTTGACTCGACTGTGCTGATGTTGATCAATCCCAGCTGGTCACCGGCCGAGCGCACCAGCGACGTGGCGATGTCCTGATTGTTCTTCAAGTTGCCGGAACCCGGCAAGCGCGGGCTCAAGGACTCCAGCAACGCGGGCCACCACGCGAACGCATTCATCAGCGAGAAATCGGGCGTCGATGCGGGGATTCGATTGTTCATCACCTGAAGGCTAGGGCCAAGACGAGTGATTTGGAAGAGCGCACAATGAGGGGGCCTCGGGGCCTCACCTTTCGATCGTGGACATCCACATCCCCATCCGCCTTTGTTTTGCCTGGTCGCAACGAGCAACGAGGTGGTGACGTTGAATGAACCATCAACGAGGCGGCGCCTGCCGCCTTCGTCACCGTGGGGGTGCCGAGCAACGATGAGTATGACTGTCACCCGGACCAGCCATCCGCAATCAGCAACCCACCAGTCGGTGCCAGGTGGTGACCGAGCCCGCTGCGCGTACGAACAGCCGTCCACCCGACACCCCACGACATCCGTCATCCCGGCCCGTGGGAGATTCGCACTGCGCGCTGTTCCGCGCGCTGTCCCGACCCGCGTCAACGCTGCGAGCGTCGCGCCCGGATCAACCATCCCGCCGACCCCAACATCACCCCGTCGCGGGTGTCGTAGGCAGTGAGCATTCTCAGCAGCGCATCATGGACCTGCGCGCGCCGCTCGGAACCCACGGCGCTGGTCAGCTGGCGCACCATGGGTCGATTCATCTGATACGCCGCCGCCTCTGTAGGGTCGGAACCCGACCACATGGGTATTTCGAGGGCTTCGATCTCGACCCGGTCGAACCCGGCTTCGCGCAGGATCGTTCTGGTCCGGTCGGGATCAGCCAGACCGGACGCTCCCGGCGCACCGACCGGGGGGAGATCGGGAACATCCAGCACAGCACGAATCGCGGCGCGGACCTCCCGTTGCCATTCGTTGCACTGCTCGGGTTGCCAGGCCGTCATGCCCAGCCGCCCACCAGAGCGGAGCGCGGAGCGCACGTTGCGGAAAGCGGTGACGGCGTCGGCGAAGAACATCGCGCCCATCCGGCTGACCACGACGTCGAACGATTCCGGGACGAAACGGTGGACCTGAACATCGGACTGCTCGAAACGCACATTCCGCACGCCTTCGACTGCGGCCCGCTCCCGCGCCCTGGACAGCATCGGCGACGACAGATCCAGACCGAGCGCGGTGCCTTCGCAGGCGGCGCGGGCGGCGTCGCGGGTGAGCTGACCATTCCCACATCCGACGTCCAGCACCGAGTCCTGCGGGTCGAAGGCCGCGGCGTCGAGCAATCGACTGTGGTACCCGGCGAGCCCGAGATCGTAATGCTGCCAATGGGCCGCCCAATGTGCACCGATTTCGCCATCCCACATGGCCGCCATCTCGGTATTGGCAATTGCTGCCACGATGGCCCCTTTTCTGTGTTGTGGCATGGGCAGTTTGCCGCGATTATCGTCCGCGTATCTAGAGCAACACAACCCACTCGACTGCCAGATTCTTCAGGCGGTTCGGTCGTACACAACGACCGCACCCGCGGGCCTGTGGCCCGACGGATTCGCTCCACCGGCCCGAGACCCTCAGGGTACCAACACTATTGCCGCACCACCCCCGCCGGACAGCACCCTGGTGAGCGCGCCGGGACGCCTGCTCCAGCGGATGGCTCGCGGCGACATCGACATCTCTAGCTCGCCCCGATCCATCAACTCCGCCAGGGTCGCGAGCTGCGGACCATCGGGATGCACGTACACCTCGTGGATCGTGATGCCGCGTTCGGTAGCGGCAAAATCCGAGGTGATGGTGGCCAACCGTCCACCGTCAGCGACAGCAGAGAAGGCATGGACCGCACCGCCTCTGGCGGCGTTCACTGCGGCCGCCACACCAAACTCCATCCGTCAGTGCTCGAACGTGGTCGGGCCATCGCGCGCATCAGGACCTCACCGCGTAACGGCCGCGGCGCGGGAACTTGCAGAGTCTGAACCGCACCGCCCCAGCGGGAAATCCCAGCCGCTCGCATCGTCGCCCTCCCTGCCATCGTGAATCCGCGGCAAGGCTATGTCCCGCATTCTGAGCGCCGGGAAGTGCTCTACCTCTCGCCCCGGACCGTCGGCTTGCGTCTGTACCGCGTCCTCCGCAAGCTCAACCTCCCATCGCCCTTGACTCGTTCGTCATCGGACACAGATCATCCCCATCGTGCAGGTACCCGACGATGACGCGATCAGCGTGGAATTGACCGCGCGGCTCTGGGCCGGGATCGACGCCCAGATCGACAACGTGATCTCCAACGAGACCCTGTACGGCGATGAGAATGCGGCGCGAATCCGTCGGACGATCCGCCAGGCCGGCCTTTATCAGGTGCCCTGGGTCGACGACGAATGGCCGCCCCTGCATCAGGCGATCGCCATCACCCTCACCCAACCCTCACCCGCAGCCAGTGGCTGTTCGCGCTGGGCGAGATCCAGAGGAGCATTCCGATCTATCAGGAACTGGGCGACAGCATGTCGCTCCAGCTCGGCAGGGACGCGATCGTCGAGGTCACCGCCCAACTCGGCTGAACCCGCATCCGGGCGAGCGTCACACCGGCGGCCGACTTCGGCTGCCATCGGGCCGGTCGACCATGATGCCCGGCAACAGGTCTCGCCCTACTGCTCGCGCCGGAGCCGGAGGAAGGAATCGGCCCGCATCAGCTTTTCCACCACGAACCAGGGTGCCCGGCCGAAGTAGGCGCGCGCGTCGGCAGCGCCGATCAGGGTGGGCTCGTCGACCCGGTGGTCGACGCCCTTCCACCGCAGCACGCAGCCATCCGCGGCCAGCACGTTGCGCGCCCAATTGGTGCCCGGCCCCCAGGGCAGCACGATGACGAAGACCTCCCGGGTGGCACGCACGGCGACCGGCACGGTCAACTCCCGGCCGGTGACGCGTCCGCGGTGATGGACGACCGCCCACAGCGGAACGAGGCGCCGTCCGGCAAGAACCCGGGCCATCGGCGCGGTCAGCCGGGCCACCTGCCAGGGGGGTCCGGTGGGTGGGGTGGGTCGCGTGGGTCGCGTGGTCGTCATACGGTCATCGTCGCGCTCGGCGGTGCCTGGCCACATCCAGGAAGTCGACCAGCCGTGATGACGGAAATCCGTCAGGCGATGCCGCGGCGAAGCGCGTAGACCGTCGCATCGGCCCGCCCCCTGGCCCCGATCTTCCGGTACAGGTTGGCGGTGTGCCGCTCGACCGTGTGCACGGTGATCCCCAGCCGGCGCGCGATCTCGGCATTCGAATCGCCGACTGCCAGCAGCCGGAGCACGTCCAACTCGCGGGCGGTGACGCCGTCGACAGCGGGGCCCGTCGGCGTCACGGCGAGCGTCACCTCCCCGCTGATCAGGAAGCGGGTGAGCAGTTCCAGGTCGCCGCGGGCGTCCTCGAGGAACAACGTCGGGAAGGATCCGGGCAGCTCCACCAACCGGCCGTGTGGAAGGGCGTTGGCGAGCCGCCGCGAGACCTCGATCGGCATCTGCCGCTCGCCTTGGCGGTGCATCACCAGGGTCGGGGCCTGGACCTGCGGGAGCAGATCGGTGACGTCGATGCGGGCGCCGGCCTCGAACCACGCCTTCGCCACGGTCGGCGTCGTCGCCGTGCGAAACGCCTCGGCCACCATTCGACCGGATTCGCCGGACGCCCAGCCCATCCACGCGTGGGCGGCCGTCTCGGCGAAGAGATCCCAGTCCTGATCCACCAGCGACAACAGCGCCTGCGTCTGCACCGGGCTCATCACATCCCGCAGCCGGGCTGCTCCGCCGAACAGGACCATCCTGGTGACCCGATTCGGGTGGTGCGCGGCGAAGGCGATCGCGGTCGTCGCCGAATGGTAGTAACCCAGCAGCGCGGAGCAGGTGATCCCGCTCGCGGCGAGGACCGCGTCCAGATCCCGCAGGTGGGCCTCCAGCCCCAGATCACCGGTTTCGATACGGCGGTCGGAGCTGCCCGTTCCGCGACCGTCGTACAACACCACTGTCATTGTCCGGGCGAGGTTCTCATACGCCGCCCGCAATACCGGTACCCGCCATTGGGCGACCAGGTTGCTCATCGACGGCAGCCACACCACAGCGGGCCCTCGCCCCAGCACCTGATAGGCGATGGTCACGCCGTCGCTGGTGCGCGCGTAGTTCAGCTCGGGACCGGGCTCCACCCGAGAAGTATCCGCCCCGCCGCGGCTGGGTCCCGGTGTTGACCCAGCCCGCGATCTTCTCCGGGGGTCGATCAGCCGGGCGGGCTGACCTGGTACGTCCCCTGGTCGTCCTGCACCGTGATCGTCACGCTGCGGTCGGCGCCGGCCACCTTGAGGGTGCACTGGAAGCTGGTCCCGGCCTTCACCTGCTCGCCTGAGGGGCAGCTGACGTTGCTGACGCCGCTCAGCCCGTAGCCGTTCGGCGGGGCGCCGGTGAGCACCGCCGTGACGCCCTGACTGACCTGCCGCTCGTCGAAAACCTTCTTGTGCAGGAACCCGGGCCAGACGAGAAGGGCCACGGCGGCCAGCGCGGCGATCACCACGACCGCGACGATCCCGATGATCAAACCCTGGTTCGACTTCCTGACCGGAGCCTTGCCGGAGGCGGTCGAGACCGGGCCTGGGTAGGCGCCGGGCGGGGAGTAACCGCCCTGGTCGTAGCCGGGCTGCTGACCGTAGGCCGGTGTCTGTCCGTACGGCTGGCCGTACGCCGTCGGCTGGCCGTAGGCCGACGGCTGATCGTACCCGGGTTGCGGGCCGTAATCCTGCGGCTGCTGGTAGCCCTGCCCATAGTCCTGCGGCTGCTGGTAACCCTGCCCATAGTCCTGCGGCTGCCCGTATCCGCCCGGCTGACCGTAGGGCGGCTGCGGATCGTAGCCAGGCTGACCGTAGGACGGGTTTCCCTGTCCGGGTGGCTGCGAGTACCCCTGCTGGCCGTAGCCGGGTTGCTGGCCGTACCCGGGCTGACCGTATTGCGGGGGTCCGTAAGCCCCTTGTTGGCCATACGCCGGCTCCGCGGTGGTATGCGGTGGCGGGTAGGTCGGCTGGCCGCCAGGCGGCGTCTGCCGGAAGCGCTCCGTCACCCCTGGATCACCGCCGGCGGGCGGCTGCGGCGCGGACCCGCGCGAACCGGCGCCGGTTTCGTCGGGGCGCCGGGAAGGCGAGGCGGACGGCAGGTCCTGGGGACGGAAGACTGTCGTGGCCCCCGAATCGGTCGGGTCGGATTCCGGTTCCGGAGCGGACCACGGTCGTGCGTCCTGGTCATCGTCCGGCTGACCGCCCTGCCCGTGCGGCGTGCTCATCGCGTTCCTCCTTGACCACGCCGAATAGATCGGCGTCCTGAAGTGATCCAACCACGCCCACGAACGGCGGGCGCGGACTGCGGCGTCGCCAAATCGGGCACCGTCACCCGGATCACGAGGGTGCGACGGCAGCAAGACCGGGGAGAACCACCGAACTGGCGGTGATACGTCTGCGTGCTGCCGAATGACCCGCCCTGATCAGGTCAGACCGAGCCCATCGCCACCACACCGCGCCGCAACGCCGTCACCGCGGCCGCTGCCGTCTCGGCCACCGTTCCCCTGGCGACGACCGCCAGCTGGTCCAGCAGATCCACCGCCTGCCGGCACCACCGGACGAAATCGCCTGCTGTGACGTCGGTGCCGCCGGCCACCGCGACCGTCATCGCCTCGGTCAGCGAACCGCCGCGCGCCCACGCCGACAAGGCAGCGGCGAAACCGAGATCGGGCTCACGGGTGGCCGGAAGTCGCAAAGCCCTTTCCTGCGCGGTGATCTCGGCCCACACCCGGACTGTCGCCGCCATCGCGTCGGCGGCCGTGGAGCTGCGCGCCTGCGCGGTGCGCCCCGCACTCGGGGAATCCCGGCGGGATTCGAAGACCAAAGCCGAAACCACGGCAGCCAGTTCCGCGGGATCGAGCCCTTCCCACACCCCACGCCGCAGGCATTCGGCGACGACCAGATCGCTTTCCGACCAGATCCGGGACAGCTTCCGGCCGGCCGGTGTGAGCGCGTCGCCGCTGACATACCCGCGCTCGCCCAGCAGTTGCAGGATGCGGTCGAGATCCTGCCCGAGCGATCCGCGGGCCTTCGCCACCTTTTCCGCCAACGACTGGTTCTCCACCGTCAGCCGCTGCCACCGGCGCGCCCAATGCAGGTGCTCCTCTCGGTCGGCGCAGCCGTGGACCGGGTGCGCGCGCACCGCGCGGCGCAGCACCGTCAGGTCGACGTCGTCCTCGGGGGTGCGCCGAGACCCACGGGCCGGCGCCGCGATAGCCGACGATGCCAAGGCCGATGCGACGTCGCGCCGCACCTTGGGCGAGCGGTGATCGGTGAACTTCCCCAGCCGGACCCGGCCGAGCGAGGGCACCGGTCCGTGGAAGTCCGCGGCGGACAGCCGGCCGGCCCACCGCCCGGCGGTGACCACCAGTGGACGGGCCGATCCGTCCGGGGCCACGCCCGGATCGAGCACGACGGCCAGCCCGGAACGCCGCCCGACGGGGATCGAGATCACGTCGCCGCGGTGCAGGGCGGCCAGATCACGCTCGGTCTCGCCGCGCCGCCGGCCGGCTCCGGCCTTCGCGATCTCCTTCTCCGCCGCCGAGAGCCGGCCCAGCAACTCCAGGTACTCGGTGACGTCGCCCAGCTGGCAGTGCATCGCCGCGGCGTGCGACGTGATTGCATCGGAGTTGCGGGCGACCTGGCGGGCCATCCCGACGACCGACCCGTCCGCCTGGTACTGCGCGAAGGACTGCTCCAGCAGCTCCCGGGCGGCCGACCGTCCGAGCCGGTCCACCAGGTTGACCGCCATGTTGTAGCTCGGCCGGAACGAGGACCGCAGCGGGTAGGTCCGGCGTGAGGCAAGCCCACCCACCGTCTGCGGATCCATCCCCGGAGACCAGATGACGACAGCGTGACCCTCGACGTCGATACCCCGCCGCCCGGCCCGCCCGGTGAGCTGGGTGTACTCCCCCGGAGTCAGGTCGGCGTGGCCTTCACCGTTGTACTTGGTGAGCTTCTCCAACACCACGGTGCGGGCCGGCATGTTGATGCCCAGCGCCAATGTCTCGGTGGCGAAAACCGCCTTCACCAAACCGGCGACGAACAGTTCCTCGACGGTTTCCTTGAACACCGGCAGCAGCCCCGCGTGGTGCGCGGCCACACCCCGTTCCAGCGCCTCGCGCCACTCCCAGTAGCCGAGCACACCGAGGTCGCTCTCGGCCAGCCCGGCGGTCCGCCGGTCCACGATCCCGCGGATGTCCTGCCGCTCCGCCTCGGAGGTCAGCCGGAGCCCGGACCGCACGCATTGCGCGACCGCGGCGTCACACCCGGCGCGGGAGAAGATGAAGGTGATTGCCGGGAGCAGGCCGGACCCGTCGAGTTTCTCGATGACGTCCACCCGGGCCGGCGGACGCCAGCGTGGGCCGCCGTGGAACTGCTGGCCGGAACCGCCGCGGCGGCGATCACGCGGCCCGTCCGAACCCGGCCCGAACCGGTCGGCCATTGCCTGCGCGTCGCTGACCGCCCTGGCCAGCGCGGGGTCGACGCGCAGCCGCAGGGCCGTCGGCTGCCCGTTGCCGTTCGACCGCGTGGGCGGCGGGTCGGCGGGCCCGGAGAACAGATCGAACATCCGGCGGCCGACCAGCATGTGCTGCCACAGCGGCACCGGACGGATCTCGTCGACCACCACCGTCGTCTCGCCCCGCACCTCCTGCAGCCAGGCGCCGAACTCCTCGGCGTTGGACACCGTCGCCGACAGACCGACGAGTTGGACCTGTTCGGGCAGGTGCAGGATCACTTCCTCCCACACCGCGCCGCGGAACTTGTCGGCAAGGTAGTGGATCTCGTCCATCACCACCGCGGTCAGCCCCGTCAGGTCCGTGGACGCGGCATACAGCATGTTGCGCAACACTTCTGTGGTCATCACCACCACCGGCGCGTGCGAGTTGACCGAGGTGTCGCCGGTCAGCAGCCCCACCCGGTCCGGACCGTACTGCGCGACCAGATCGGTGTACTTCTGATTCGACAGCGCCTTGATCGGGGTGGTGTAGAAGCATTTCCCGTCGGTGGTCAGCGCCCGGTGCACCGCGAACTCGCCGACCACGGTCTTCCCGGCGCCGGTCGGCGCGCACACCAGCACGCCGCGACCCTCTTCCAGGGCCCGGCACGCGTCGACCTGGAACGGATCGAGAATGAACGGCCGAGTGGCGGAGAACTCGGTCAGTTCGGGGTGCCGCCGGTCCTGCATCGCGTCGGCGTACCGCTGGGCCGGGGACACGTCCGGTTCGGAGTTCCAGCCGTGTCTGCTCACCTCTCCAGCGTGACATACGCCACGGTGAGGGGGGCTCACGCCTGGTCGGTCGGCTTTCCGTGCCCGTGGCGCGGCCAAGCGGGCGGCCATTGGGTGAGCGGTTTGCCGATCTTTCGGTGCTGGACGGGTCCTCGATCCGTCCGAGCCGGCAGCCGTGTTCGTCGGCTGCCGGGAGACCTGCCGGGCGCCTGCCGATACCATCCGTGCGATGGCGGCGTCCGGATCCGCGGTGATCAGCAGCAGGCGGACGGTGCCCCCAGCGATTCCGGGCTGTCGTTCCCGTGGGGCGGCGATTCGTCGGACACCCAGAACGACGCCTGGCCGACCATCACCGGAGCGACCACATCCGGCTTGTCCTCGGTGCCGCCGACCCGGTACAACTCCACCGCGCCGAAGGCGGTCCGGTAGAACTCGATCGCCGCCTGACCTCGCCGCACCGACAGCTGGGCGACGATGCTCGGGCCGTTCCCTGGTGGGCCTCCTGCAGCGGCATGTCGGTGGTCGGGAGGGGTTTCCCCCGTTTGCACCACTCGGCGTGTCGCGGTAACGCTGCTGACCGGAACCGTCGGCGGACCGGATGATCACCCTTGGGTGCCGCTCGTGTTCGAGGCGGAAGGAGCGACATGGCGCAATCCCGGCAGCGTTACGAGGAGCTGACGCCCGCGCAGCGGAAACGGCTGATCACCAAGATGCTGGTGCGTTCGATTCTGGTCGCGTTGTTGATCGTGGTCGCCTATTACACGCTTCCCTTGGACCGGCCCGCCGACGTCGGGCTGATCATCCTGGTGGTCGGTTTGCTCGTGCTGGCAGGGATTCTCACCTGGCAGATACGGATGATCGTCGGATCACCTTTCCCGCGGTTGCGCGCGTTCGAGACCCTGGTGGTCGGAATCCCCTTGCTGCTGGTGGTTTTCGCCTCCGTCTATTTTCTGATCGACAAGGCGCAGGTCGACAGCTTCACCCAGGCGCTGACCAAGACCGACGCCATGTATTTCACCGTCACGGTGTTCTCGACCGTCGGGTTCGGTGACATCACCGCCAAGAGCGAACTCGCCCGGACTCTGGTGACCCTGCAGATGCTGTTCAACCTGGCGGTCTTCGGACTGGTCGCGAAGCTGATCTTCGGCGCCGTCGAGATCGGGCTGCAGCGACGCTCGACCGGACCCGACAAGCCGCCTGGGGCGGACCCGCCGACTGTGGCTCCCGAGAGTCCCTAGCGGCTGGTGGCGGAGCCTCCGCCTACTCCACCGTGCGCCAGTCATAGACGACAACGGTGCGCAGCACGAGGTCCTGCACGGAGCGCCGTTCGGGGCTGAGGATCACCCAGAACACCCCCACCGGAAACAGCACGCAGAACGCCGCACGTACCAGCGACAGCGCCCACCCGGGCCGGCGCCGCCGGCCGGACAACACTCGCAATCCCATTAGATAATCGCCGTAGCTGCGCCCGATCATTGCCCAGGAGACGGTCAGGTAGATGATCGCCAGCACGATCGCGAAGGTCAGCGAGGCGAAGATCGACAGGTTGTCCCAGACGAACGTGGTCGGGGACCAGATGAACTCGATTCCAGCGATGGTGAGGCGGATCCCGACACCAAGGACGACGACGACAATCGCGTCGACGATGCCGGCAACGACCCTGGTCACGATGCCGGCCGGCCGATGCTCCGGCCCGACATAGGGCGTCACTGTCACGGATGGGCCCGTGGTCACTGCGGCCGCGGGGCGTCCAGGGCTCTGCGCCGCAGCACCCGGCCGACCAGTTGGCCGACCGCGTCGTCCGCGGCTTGACCTTGGCTGCGAACACCGGCCACCGCCTCGGTCGCCAACGAACCGGTGGATTCGCGAATGATGCCGGGAAGGTCGATGCCGTCCACGACTCGCTGCGCGATGCCGATGAGGTCGATATGCGCCATCGCGGCATCGAAATTGACCCGGGCGACCACCGGATCGGGATCGACCCCGGCGACGACCGCCGCGATGTCGAGCCGGTCCACGATGGCCTGCAGATCGACCCGGGCGACGATGCCGTCGATGTCGAGCCGGCGGGCGATCTCGTTGAGGTCGAGTCTGTTCACGATCGAGTCCACGTCGACCATGCCGACCACCGCGTCGATGTCGACCTGCTGGACGATGCCGTTCACGTCGATCCGGGCGACGATCTGGTCCATGTCGACCCGGCGGACCGCGGAGTCGAGGTCGACCTGTCCGACGATGCCGTTCACGTCGACGCGCCGCACCACCGCATCCACGTCCAGTGCCGCGGCAACCTCGTCGAGATCGACGTTCTCCAGGACCAGCTTGGTCAGGTCCAGCTCCGCCAGGGCCGCGTCGACCACCCGCTTGACCAGCGGCCGCAGCAACGCCTGGATCAGCAGATCAATCGTGGTGCGCGCGTCTCCCCGGCGGGCCTGGGCGCGCAGTTGCAGGCGCCGGCTGCGAGCCGTGGCGCTCGCCAACCCCGCCTCCACAGCGTGGTAGGTGAGCCGGCCCGCGGCCCGGAGCGGGCCGGTGGCCCACCATGCTGTGCCGATGACCAAATCCGCCGCAGCGACCATCAGGTCGCCGGCGTCGACGGGTGGCGCGGGGGCATCCGATTCCGGGCTGACGTGCCGATCGCCGCCGCGGACGCCTCCGGCGAGACCTCCACCGACACCTCCAGGAGCCGACACCGCCCGAGGACCGCTGTCCGACGGTGCATCGATCTCGGCAGGAGTGACGTCCGGCTCCGCTCGCGTCGGAAAGCCGGCCGGTGCGTCGGGAACCACAGGTATCTCGGGAATCACCACATTGACCGACGAGCCCGGCGACTCGGCGACCACGGGTGTCTCGGGGATCACCGGATTGACCGAAGCGGGCGGCGGCTCAGCAACCGCCCGCTCGCCTGGAATCACGACATTGACCGGAGAGGCCGGTGCATCCGTCACGTCGTTGTCTCCTGTCTCGGATGGTGCCCGCACGGCCCATGGTGCCAACCATGGGGCATCATGAACATCATCCTGGACAGGTGAAGTGGCCCCGCGCGATGAACCCGGTGGCGCTCCCCCTCGATCTCATACGGTTGGTGTGATGCGGGCGATGTGCGGGGGTCGGGAAAGTGGACGAGCGTGGGTATCACGCCGCCGGCGTTGTCGGTGGGTCGTCAGGTGTCCGGCGACCGGTGCTCGGACCCGTGGAGAACCGGTGCTCGGACCCGTAGAGAAAAGGAACAAAGCAATGGCCATTGGACCCGTGCAATTGATCGCACTGGGATTCCCGCACCCGGATTTCCACGGCGAGATCATCGCCGAGCTGGAACGGCTGCGGGAGAGCGACACCGTCCGGGTGATCGACTCGCTGGCCGTCTACAAGGACGACGAGGGTGAGCTGGAAATCGCTCACCTGAGCAACCTTTCGCGCGACGAGGCCATCGAACTGGGCACCGTGATCGGCGCGCTGATCGGCCTCGGCGTGGAAGGTGAAGAGGGCGCCGAAGCCGGCGCGCTGGCCGGCGCCGAGGCCGGCGCCGAAGGACTGAACCCGCTGGGCGACGTCGAGGCGTGGGATGTGCTGGAGGACATCCCGAACGGCTCGGCCGCCGCGTTGATCCTGATCGAGCACCACTGGGCGGTCGGGATCCGGGACGCCGTCATGCGTGCGGGTGGTTTCCGGCTCAGCGACGGGTTCATCAGCCCGTTGGACCTGGTCGAGGTCGGGCTCTTCTCTGCCGAAGAAGCCGCCGAACTGCATGCCCTGGAGACCGGCGCGGCAGCTTCCTGACGACGCGCCGCCGCCGGCCGCTTCCACAGGCGATCCACCGGATCGACGTGAAGAGTAAGGGTGGACAGCAGCACCCAACCAACTGCAGGAAGGGAGGAACGTGATGTTCGGAGCTCGCCGTGTCGCCCGTAGGACCAGCCGCCGCGTCGCTCGTCGCCGCTGATTCTGTCCGCGTAAATTCGTCCGCATCAATCCGTCCGGGTTGTGCGGACCGACCTTGACCCCGGGGCTGCCTCCGACCGGAGGCAGCCCCTGAGGACTGGGCACCACGCGGCGGGCACTGCTCGTCGCACCATATATTCCGAAGGAGTTACCCGAATGACCTCCGCAGTCAGCGCGAACAAGACCACCCCCGGGCAGGGATCGAACTCGACCGGCAGCGCCCTCGAGACCACCGAGACCGTGCTGGTGACCACCCACGGCAAGACGTCGATCGCCGATGTCGTGGTCGAGAAGATCGCCGGATTGGCGGCCCGGGAGATCACTGGCGTGTACAAGCTCGGCGGGGGCGGCGCCTCCCGCGCGTTCGGCGCGATCCGGGAGAAGATCCCCGGCGGGGGCTCGGGGCTGACCGCCGGCGTCACGGTCGAGGTCGGCGCCCGGCAGACCGCCGTTGACCTGGACATCGTCGTCGAATACGGCGTCGAGATCGGCGAGCTCACCAAGGCCATCCGGCGCAACGTGATCAGCGCGATCGAGCGGATGACGACGCTGGAGGTCACGGAGGTCAACATCGTCGTGCACGACGTGCACGTACCCAACGTCGACAACGACGAGCCGGTCGACTCGCGCGTGGAATAGTCGCGTCCGACGCGGCGGGCAACCGCCGCCGACTGGAGGGACGCCTGATGTCTCCCGATCCCCTCGGGCCGCCGGCCGCAGAGGTCGATGTGATCAGCAGCATCGTCGCGTCCTGCCCCGGAGTCGCGGCGCTGTCCGGGGCGGCGCATTCCTACCTGCCCGGCCGGACGGTTCCAGGCGTCAACGTGGACGCCGACCGGGTCGATGTGTTCGTGGTGGCTCGCTATGCGGACCCGCTGCCCCGGATCACCGAGCAGCTGAACGATGCGCTGGGCGGGGTATTGGCCGGGCGGGCGTTGTACGTGCACATCGAAGACATCGTGATGCCCGGCGACCCGGTACCCGATCCTGGACTGCCTACGGTCCCTGCAGCACCCGAATCTGCGGTCGCCGCGGGCAGTGACGCTGCGGGGTGATGCCGGTGATGGACGACCGTCAGAAACGTGCCGAGCGGCGGGCCTTCGTCCGCGATCACCACCCCGATTTGGGCGGTGATCCGGAGGAGTTCATCGAGGGCCTGCACCTGCTCGACGAACCGGCAGGGTCGACGCCGACGCGCTCGGCACATTTCCCACCGCCGGCACCTGCAGGGCCGGCTGGGCCCGATGTCCCTGTGTATGCCTACCGGAGCCGGCGGTTGGCCCCCACCCGGTGGCTGCGCCGGATCAGAGGATGCCTGGCCGGCACCCCGCCCCGGCATCTGGATTGAGTCGGCTCGCCGGACCCCGGTCCGGCGGATCGATCAGAACCGCTGCACGGCAATTGTTTCCAGCATTCCTTCTCTCACGGACGGGCACACCATGAACAAAGGCATCGCCATCTCGGTCGGCATGGCCGTCGGCATCGCACTGGGCTTCGCCGGAGCATTCGGCGGATTCAACGCCTTCATCATCGTGCTGATCATGGCCCTGGTCGGAGCCGCGGTGGGTGCCGTCGTCGGCGCCGTGATCGATGGCCGGATCAACGTGGGCGACTACGTCAGCGGTCGCTCCAACGGCCGTAGTGACCGTTGACCGGCACTGCCGACCCGGGCGCCGCGCGGCATCGAGTGGCGCCGGACCCGGCCGACCAGAATGCCGACGAGTTGTCGGGGCGCGGCTGGACCAGCATCAGCGACCGGGTGGTGGAGAAGACCGCCGCGCAGGCCGCGCTGGAGATCGACCACGTGCACGGCATCTCCCGCCAGCGCATCGCCCGTGCGTTGGGTAGCGGCGAAGGGGTCGAGGCGCACGCCTCGATCGACGGGGGGCACGCCCAACTGCGCGTGGACATCGAGGTGGACTACCCGGCGCCCGTCCGGCAGATCACCCGGCAGGTCCGCCAGCACGTCCGTGACCGGGTCGCCCAGCTGTGCGAGCTCAACGTCATCGACGTCGACATCACCGTCACCGCACTGCGTTTCGAGACCCATCCGGTGAGGAGGGTGCTATGACGTCGTCGACCGCTCCCCCGACCGTCCCGACTGTGACGACATCGTCGTCACCGACCACCGCGCCCCGGCCGTCCAGGCTCCCCCGCGGTCGCCGCACGGTGTCCGCGGTGATCGTCGCGACGCTGCTGCTCATCGTCGCGGTCGTGGTGGCGTGGCAGGCCATCCTCGTGCAGACCGGCCGGGAGCTTTACGGTGTGAATGCGTCCGCGATCGCCGATCGGCTGCACCTGACACCGTGGAACGACACCGCTGTGACGATCGCGGCGGCGGCGTTGATGGTTGTCGGTCTGTGGCTGCTGGCGCTGGCGGTGCTGCCGTCGCCGCGGCGCTACCTCCAGCTGCGCGAGGCCGACCCGGTGCTGGTCACCGGGATCAACCGGCGCAACCTGCGTCGTGCGTTGGACGGGGCGGCGCAGCGCGTCAACGGGATCAGCGCCGCCGAAACCCGGCTGACCAAGAGCACCGCGACCACGTCCGTCACCAGCTCGCTCAGCATGACCGGCGGCCTGACCGAGACCGCGCAGAACGCCATCACCACCCGCCTGCAACAGCTGGATCCGGTCGAGCCGATCGCGGTTCGGGTGCAGCTGAGCGGACAGCGGCGGCGATGAGCGCACGAACCGCTCGCGGCAACCGCATCGGGTTGGGCCTGATCGGTGTGGTGCTGCTGGCCGGCGGCGGCTACGCGCTGGCCCGATCGCTGGGGGCCTTCGGGGCCGAGCAGGCCGCCGCGCCCGTCTACTCCGAACGGGCCGCCAGCTGGATCCACGCCCAGCAACCCTGGATCTGGATCACCCTCGCGGCGCTGGGGGTGATCGTCGCGGTGCTCGCGCTGCGCTGGCTGCTGGTCCAGCTGCGCACCGAACGCCTCGGCCGCATAGCGATGGACACCGACCTCGGGAACGACCCGGACTCCGGATCCGGGCGGACCACCCTGCCCACCACCGCCCTCACCGCCGCGGTCGGTCAGGAGATCGACAGCTACCCCGGCGTACGGGCCGTGAAGGTGCGCGTTGCCGGGCAACCCGACCACCCGGAACTGCGCCTCGAAGTCACCATCGAGCCGGACGCCGACCCGGCCCGGATCCGCACCCGCATCGTTGGCGAGGCCATCACACACGCCCGGACGGCGCTGGACACCCAGTTCCTGCCGACCCAGCTCCTGCTCTCGGTGAGCCGTCCGTCCCGGACCGTCCGCACCTACATCTGATCCTGCGCCCGGACGAACACGGGCGGCGAGCAAAGGCACCGCTCATCGGGGCGGCAAACGGGGTGGCAGGGTCAGATCCGCTGCGGGCACTAACATCCACTGATGACGGTTGAGCCCCGGACGGGGGTCGGTGCCAGAGCAGCCCAGGCGCGCGAGACGGCCGCGCGGTACGCCGAACGGCTGGAAAGCACGGTGCTGGGCCGGCTGTGGTCCCGTCTGCTCGAGGTCGAATTCGTGGACCGTTCGGTCGCCTTGGCCGCCAAAGCCTTCGTGTCCCTGTTCCCGCTGCTGATCCTCATCGCCGCGCTGACCCCGGACAGCGTCCGCCAGCAGGTGGTGGAAATCATGGCCGATCGGCTCGGCTTGAGCGGCCAATCGTTCGACACCATCCGGCAGTCCTTCGCGACACCGGATGCCACCAAGGCGGCCACCGGGATCATCGGAGCGGCGCTGACCGTGGCCTTCGCGGTGTCGTTCACCACCGCGCTGCAACGGCTGTACCTGCGCGCGTGGCGGCGACCACCCGGCGGGGGGTTGAAGAACAAGGGGCGTGGAGCGATCTGGGTCGGTGGGCTCTCCGCGCTGTTGATCATCTTGTCGTCCGTGCGAACCGTGTTTCACGGGCCCACCGGCCCGGTGCTGACCTGGACCCTGGGGGTGATCGGCAGCTCGGCGCTGTGGTGGTGGACCGCCCGCCTCATGGTGCGCGGCGAAATCCGCTGGCGGGCCCTGTTACCGACCGCCGTCCTCACCGGACTGGGGTCGTCGTTCTACACGATGGCGGGAGCCGTGTGGATGCCCGCCCATGTGGCCAACCAGTACGCCCAGTTCGGCACCTTCGGCATCGCGCTGGCCTTCGTCACCTGGTTGACGGGGCTGGCCTTCGTGCTCGTCTTTGCGGCGGTGCTGGGACCGGCCCTCGCAGATGGCGAGGACGCGATCGGACGCTGGATGCGATCCGACCAGCCCACTCCCGTCGAGCCCGGGGCGGAGCCGGCGCTGCCCGGCCCCAGCCGGCCGATGCGCCTGTCCGACGCGTTCGGTCGTGGAGCCGGGGGATCGGGGGTCACACTGTCCGCACCGACTCCTGTTCCTACCAGTCCGGCTGCGTCCAGTCCGGCTGCGTCCAATCCCGCAGCGTCCAATCCCGCAGCGTCAGGTCCCGCAGCGTCAGGTCCCGCAGCGTCAGGTCCCGTTCCCGCCACCGCCGAGGCGCCACCTGCAACCGACGCCTCGCGGTGACGGCTGATCGGACCCGCCGTCCGGTGCTCGGACTGTCCCGACGGACCGACGGCCCCTTTCAGGCCAGCGCCTTGGCCTTCAGTTGCTCGAATTCGGCCTGCGTGATGGTGCCGTTGTCCAACAGAGCCTTGGCGTCTGCGATGTGTTCGGCGGGTGACGCGCCGCCGTCGGTACCAGCGACCTGCTTGATGTAGGCGTTGGTCTCGCTCTGCGCCTGCCGCACCGCGGCAACCTGACGTTCACTCATGCCGCGGCCGCGGGCAATCAGGTAGATCAACGCGCCCAGGAACGGAATGAAGATCAGCACCAGGATCCAGACGCCCTTCCAGATGCCGGCCAGCTGATGATCGCGGAACAGGTCGCCCAGGATTTGGAAGAGCACCATCAGGTAGGCGAAGAAGACGAAGCACCAGACGACGATCCAGATGAAGCTCCAGAAGTTCTGCATGGCAGTTCCTTTGCGGTAGAGGGCTGGGTTCACCCGGCTGTGGCTGCGGAATCGCGCAGCCCTCCCTCCGGTCGACCCAAATGGAGCGTATGGCCGATTTCTGCTCACCCACATCATCCGATAGGGGTGAGCACCAACAATGTTCTGACCGCCGGTCAACTCCGGGCTCAGGCCGGACGGGAACGGCGGATTCGAACATGGCCGGTTGTGCTGCGACCGCCCGCCCCTGACGCGCTGCGGGACGATACCGGTGACAGTTCGAGGGCGCGCCCGTGCCCGGTGCCACGAGCCAACCAGCGGAACTGGCCGCGTCCAGGCCCGTCAATGAGCTTCACCCCGACTGATGCACACCCAAACCGGAGCTCGAGCGACAAGCCAGGCGGCCAGTTCCAGGCGCGCGGTTGCAGGATCGGAAACCCCACCGCACCGCACCCCAAGAACGCGACAGACCGAACGATGCCGGGCATCACCTGTTGATTCCGGCCATCAGTCGGAGAGCGCCGCCGCGGTCGACCGCGCTGTGGGCGGTCGGGCACTCAAGCGTGCGACGCGTTTTCAATAACCGCGGGCGGACGGCTACCACCGCGAACCCCTTCCATTCGCAGAATCCGCTGCCGGCTCGGATTCGCGGAAGGAGCGGACCGGCACGTTGGTAGACAGCCAGCAGGTCGGTGAGCCGACGACAATCAGGGCGTGCCCCGCGCGCTCGGTCACGGGGTCCGGATGCGGATCGTCCCAGGGCGGCGACCTCGGCCACGGCCTCGAGGACCTTGATGGTCTGCTGCGTGTAGTGCAATACTCTGCTGCGTGTAGTGCAATACGCTGACAGCACAGACGGTTTCGTTGCGGGACCCAGCCAGATCAGCTCGCGGCCGTGGCGGCCGGAGACTGCGACCGTCCAGGCCCGTCGCGCACCGTAGGGAGGGCAGCCGAGCCGACCGGACCACGCAGCGCGTGCCGTCCTTCAGGCCTTCTGTCCGGTCGGGGAACCCGGGCTGTACGCCGCGCGGTTGCCCAGCCGCATCGTCCCCAAGGGGTGGACGCCTGATGCGCCGTCCTTCCGGGGATTCGCGAACCCGCGACTCACCCGTGAGGGGTGATGCTCGGCCCACAAACTCAGCGCACACTTGTCGAGGAAATTGCCGTATTCACACTCCAGGAGGCTTTCATGGTCACTCGCGAGCGCAGTGGTTTAGCCGTAGGTTTCATCTCATTCGCCGGCATCGTGCTGATCCTGGCCGGTATCTTCCATGTGATAGACGGAATCGTCGGTCTCGTCAACAACGATTTCTATGTGACGACCGACAACTGGGTGTTCAAGTTCAACGTGTCGTCGTGGGGATGGATTCACATCATCCTCGGAATCATCGCGATCCTGGCCGGCGTCGGGCTGTTCTCCGGAGCTATCTGGGCCCGGACGGTGGCCGTCATCGTGGCTGTGATCAGCATCATCGCCAACTTCGTGTGGCTGCCCTGGTACCCGTGGTGGGCGCTGTTGGTGATCGTCCTGGACTTCTTCGTGATCTGGGCCGTCGTCCTGCACGGCCGCGACGTCACCGTCGAGTGACCCCGGCGAGCGCCGGAGCGGTTTCCGGTGACCGCACGACGGCGATCAACGCGGCCGCGGCCCAGACCGCGATGTAGGCGGGCACGGCGGCCGTCGGCGCCCGCTGGGCCAGCACGGTGGCTAGCAACGGTGCGGTGCCGCCGATCACCGCGGCACCGATGCCGTACCCCCAACCGAGACCGGTGGCCCGCACCGCCGCGGTGAACTGCTCGGCCATGAACGAGGGCAGCACGAAGGCCGCCACGGTGACACCGAGGGTGACGTTCCCGATCAGTAGCGCTGCGCTCGACCCGCCGACCGACCACAGGTAGACCGGGATGCCGGCGGTCAGTAGGACCGCGCAGGCACCGATCAGCACCGGGCGGCGCCCCATCCGGTCGGACAACCGGCCGAAGAAAGGCGCGGCGATCGCGGCGGCCAACAACCCGATCATCGAGCAGGCCAGCGCCACCGCCAGCGAACTGTTGCCGGCCGTGCTGACGTAGCTCGGGACGAACACGAACCAGATGTTGAAGGCGGCGCTGTACGCCGCGGCCAGCAGGAAACAGCGCCGGATCGCGGGTAGCTGATCGCGCAGCACCAGCATTGGCCGGACCCGGGAACGCGGCAGCGTGCCGTCCCGGAAATCAGGCGTCTCGGCCACCCGCGTCCGCAGATAGATACCGATAACGCCCAGCGGTAACGCCAGCAGGAACGGCAGCCGCCATCCCCACGAGTGCAGCGCCTCGGTGCCCAGGACCGCGGCCACGGCAGCGGTCGTCCCCAGGCCAAGGGCGAGCCCGACAGCCACCGTGCTCAGGTACCAGCCGCCCAGCCTGCCGCGGTGCGGGGGCGGGCCGAACTCGGTCAGGTAGGCCACCGATACGCCCAGCTCACCGCCCACCGAGAAGGCCTGGGCAGCCCGTAACGCGAGCAGGCACAGCGGAGCCAGCACACCGATGGCCGACCACGAGGGCAGCAGTCCGATCGCACACGTCGCCCCGGCCATCAGCAGGATCATCGCTGCCAGTGTCCTGCGCCGTCCGGAGCGGTCGGCTCGAGCACCCGCGACCAGCGAGCCGAGCGGCCGCAGCAGGCACGACGTCGCGAAGACCGCGAAAATCGTGGTGATGCCGGCCCATCCACCCGGAGCCAGCACGGCGGCCAGCACGGTGGCGGAGCCGCTGTAGACCGCGTAGTCGTACCACTCGACGACGTTGCCTGCGCATGCGGCGATCAGCGGGCGGCGGTCGCCGATGACAGGCGCGGGCGCCGCGTGCGGTGTCTGGGTGTCCATCGGGCTCCATCAGGGACGGCCAAGAACCATCGGCCGTCCCAGGCCAGGGGCACCTGCGATCCCTCAGCCTGCCGTCACGCACCGAATGGCCTGGACCTCGCGGTCGTTTGCGGTGATCTTAGCCAGCAGCGACAACAGCGACGCCTCATCCGAGTCCTGCAGCAGCAGGACCGTCTCGCACGGCCGTTCGTCGATGTGCAGATCGGCCAGCATGGACCGCAGGTGCGGACCGAGCACCCCGGCGACGACGAACTCGAACATCTCGCCGGCCGCCGGTTTCACCCGCTCTCCCGCTGACTGACCTCGTCACACACGGGCACCCGACGGACCTCCAGGAGTTCGAGTCCCAGGCTGTGCAGTCGGGTCAGAATCCCGTGCAGCGCAGCCTGATCGGGAACGCAGCCCCGCAGGATGGTCTCCGCCGGCTCGACCGTGGCGTGCAGGTCCTCGACCTCCTCGAGTTCCTCAGGCGGGACGTGCCCTCGGATGCGGATCTCGTATGAGCGCGCTGCCACCGTTGCGACCCTCCCATCCAAGCCTGAGGAGTCCAGCCTCACGGCTAGCCGGCTTTCCGGCATCACCCCGATCGGATAGACGTGCGGTGTTCTTTCAACTACCCGTTGGCGGAACGTTCCATCGGCGTTCAGGAGCATTTGTCAGGCTTTACAGTGATCATGATGCCCAGGACGGAAAGCGCTCCCGGTGAAGTCGCACAGCGAGTCGGAGGTCACGTGGGCAGCCCAACCGGCGGCCACGCAGGGTGGGGGCTGCTCGCCACCAAGGTCGTGCCGCCGACGATCCCGCGCGGGTTTCTGCGCCGCGAGCGGCTCGACAAGGCGCTGGATGCCGCAGTGACCGGCCCGGTGACGCTGGTCAGTGCCGGACCCGGGTGGGGCAAGACCCTGGTTGTCGCCTCCTGGCTGCGACAGCAGGAATCGGTGCCGAGCCCGCCGCGGGGCCCGCGGGTGGCATGGCTGACGCTGGACAGCGACGACAACGAACCACGGATCTTCTGGACCGGCGTGCTGGCATCGCTGCGCCGGGCGGGGGCGGTCCCGCCGGACAGCGAACTGGCCACTCTGACGCTGGGCGCGGGGATGACGGCCAGAGGTCTCCAGCGACTGCGGGACGGCCTGGCGGGTCTTGCGCCGGGAACGGTGCTGGTGCTGGACGATCTGCACGTCATCGAGAACCCGGACGTGCTCGAAACGATCGCTGTGCTGCTCCGTCACGAGCTGCCGCTGCGGCTGGTGATGATCAGCCGAACCGATCCGGTGCTTCCGTTGCACCGCCTCCGGGTCAGCGGCGGCCTTCAGGAGATCCGCGTACGCGACTTGGCCTTCGGCGAGCGCGAGGCGGCCGATTTCCTCCGGCTGACCGGACAAACCGTTCCCACCCCTGATGTTGCGCGGCTGGTGGAGCGAACCGAGGGCTGGGCGACCGGCCTTCGGCTGGCGGCGATGTTCCTGTCTCGCCAGGAGTCACCGGGGCGGGCCGACGAATTCGCGGGCGACGACCGGGCGGTTGCGGAATACCTGCTGGGCGAGGTGATCGCCAGCCAGCCGCCCGACATGCGCGACTTTCTGCTGCGCACCAGCGTCCCTGACCGGATCTGCGGCGAGCTCGCCGACGCGCTGACCGACGACACTGTCGGTGCGGCCGCATCGAATGGCGGCCGGGCGAACCGCAGCACCGATCGGGGGCACGGCCAGCGAAGGCTGGAGGCGCTCGAGCAGGCCAACACGTTCATCACCTCGCTCGGGCCGCGCCGTCAGTGGTACCGCTACCACCCGCTGCTCCGGGAGGCGCTCGAGCATCAGCTGATGGTGGAGGACCCGGAGTTGCACCGGACATTGCATCGGCGGGCGGCCGCCTGGCTGACCGCACACGGCGCCGCCGTTGCCGGCCTGCGGCACGCCGCGGCCGCGCAGGATTGGGTGCTGCTCGGCGAATTGTTCGTCACCACGGCGGCGCCACGGATCCTGTCGGCCGAACGGCGCGCGATCAACGAGACGCTGGCGCTGATCCCCGAGTCGGAGCTGGCGCGGACCGCCGCGTTGCAGGCCTGCGCGGCCGCGCGGCTGGAGCACGCCGGACGCTATCTGGAGATCGCTCCGGTGCTGGCACGCGCCCGCCGGATGCTCGCGCAGGACGCCGATCCGTCGCTGGCCGCCGCGGCGGTCATCGACCTGTGGGGCGCCGCTGTCGGAAGGGTGACGGCCGACATGCCCGGCGTGCTGAGCGCCTGCGCCTCGACCCTGCAGGTGCTCTCCGATATGGACGGGACCTTTCCCGCCGCCGAGGAATTCGGCGCGATCGCCGCTATCAATCGCTGCGTGGCGCTGCTGTGGACCGGTGATCTCGCCGCTGCGCACGCCGAGTCGGGGCCCGCGATCGACCGCTGCCAGCAGGCCGACCTGGACGTCACCCGGCTCAATGGCCTTGGCCACCTCGGCCTGGCCGCCGTCCTGCTCGGCCGCCCTGGCGAAGCCCTGCTGGCTGCGGACGAGGCGCGTGCGCTCGCCGAGGAACGTGGGTGGACCTCACTCCTCCAGGCGGCGACCGGCGACCTTTCCCGGGCGCTCGCCAGGCTGATCCAGGGCAGCCCCACGGAGGCGGAGACGCTGCTGGTCCATGCGGCCGCCGCCACGACGGAACCGTTGGTACACATCGCGATCCGAATCGTGCACAGCTTGCTGAACGTGTCGCTGGACCGTCCGCAGACCGCAGTCAGGTACGCCCGATCGGCCCGCGAGATGATCGGTGACCGACCGCCGCCGGAGTTCGTGATGGAATGGCTGGGCTTGGCCGAAGCCGAGGCGGCGTTGGCCGTCGGCGACCCGAAGGACGCCCTTTCCGGGCTGAGCCAGGCCGGAGCGCCACGCTGGTGGACGGCTCAGCAGTCGGTGTGTATGGCCCGTGCCTGGCTTGCCGTCAACGACGTCCCCCGAGCGGAACGGAGCCTGTCCGCCGCCCGGGCAGCCGCCGACGATCCGGGCAATCCCGTTGCCGCGACCGAGGTCTGGCTCGCCAGGGCATTGGTCGCCGACCGGCTGCGCGACGACGGCCGGGCTGTGCAGGCGATCCGGCGCGCCGTGCAGATCGCCGCACCCGAAGGCATCGTGCGCCCGTTCGCCCTCTTCGATCGGATCCGGGTTCCGCTCCTGCTCGGCCGGCTTTCCGGACTCGACGCCGCCACGGCAGCATTCGTGGCGCGACTGCGATCAGCGGATTCTCCCGCCACGCAACCGGCCGGGGATCAGATGCCGCTGGCCGAACCATTGACCGAGCGGGAATTGGCGGTGCTGCAGCTCTTGCCGAGCATGCAGAGCAATCTCGAGATCGCCGAGGAGATGTTCGTCTCCGTGAACACCGTCAAGGTCCATTTGAAAACCCTGTACCGCAAACTCGACGTGCCCAACCGGCGCACTGCGGTGCGCCGGAGCCGCACACTGGGCCTGATCCCCTGATCCCCTCGGCCCCTTTGGATCGCGGCGTCGAGGCGTCAGGCGATGCGGGCGGGCACAGATGTCGGCGGCAGGTAGCCCAGGGCGCACGCCCGTTCCACCGCCTCGTGACGCGACGCGGCGCCCAGCTTGCGGTAGGTGGACAGCGCCTGCGTCTTCACCGTGTGCCGGGACACGAACAGCATCGCGCCCATCTCGGGGAACGACAGATGGGTGGGTAGCAGACGCAAGATCCGCAACTCGGCGACGGTGAACGGAGTGAACCCGTACGTGGAGTCCGCCGGCAGCTGGGCCAGCGTCTGCTCCGCCTGCTCGAGTCCGGCCGACAGCAGTGGCGCCAATTTCCGGTCGTCGACCAGTTGCCTGGCCTGGCACGTCAACCGCCGGGCCGCCGCCGCATCCCCGAGCAGGAGGCTGGTGTTTGCCTGCACCACGCGGGCCTGGATCTCGATCCATGGTGCCAGCCCGGCCATCGCCGCGGTGAGCCGCCGGGCCCTGTCCAGCCAGTCCGAGGCCTCCTGGGCCTCGCCCCGGCGTGCCTGGACGAGGGCCACCATGCTGACGGCGTAGGCAGCGCTCGGCCGGTCCTGGAGATGGTGGGCCGTCATCACCGCATGTGCGCGGCTGACCAGATCCTCCGATTCACGCCAGAGCCCACGATCGAAGGCCAACGCACCCAGTGCGACCAGACAATCGACCCGAGCGCCGTGATCCCTGAGGCCGGAGGCAAGTTCTTCGCTGTACCGGAGCCGAGCCTGGGCCTGACCCGGACGACCGGACAACGCCAGCGCGATCCCGGACAGCGCCCCCGCCGCCGGGCGCCACGTGCTGTCCGGCGGAAGGGCGTCGAATGCGTCGGTGCACAGCTGCATCACATCGGCCATTCCGCCGGTTCCCCGCCAGGCGGCCAGTAGTTTCAACGCCCCGCGACGTTCCGATCCGCGCCGATCGGTACCGGTCCGTTCTGAACCGTCGTCCTCGAGCGGCGCGTTGCCCTCGGACGCCCGCGCCAGGGCGTGCCAGCCGGCCATGGATTCCAGGTCGCCGATCACCAGGGACAGCCAGGCCGAGGCCAGCACGAGCTCCGGCGATTGGCCGATCTGCTCGTCGGTGAGGCCGGCCAACCAGCCCCGGACACGGTCGGAGCCCGCTTCGGCCAGGGCGCGATGCAGGTGCGCCCAGACCAGGTCCCCGACCCGGCTCACGTCGCCGGCGAGCGTGGCATGCCGGATCGCGGCGTCGATGTCGCCGTGTCCGGCGAACCACCGGCTCGCGCGATCGTGCAGTTCGGCCACCATCCCGGACTCGCGACGTTCCAGTTCGGACTGCAGTGCCTGGCGCAGCACGGGGTGATAGCGGTAGTGCTGGTCCTGGGTGTCGAGGGCCATGATCGGCACTGCGCCGCCGCGCATGTCCCGCAGCACGGACCCGGAGCCGGTGCCATCGCACACGGCATCGCACAGCGGGCCGGACAGTTCGGCGAGGATCGAGGTGTGGGTCAGGAACCGCATGGTCGCGTCGTCGATGCCGGACAGCACCTCGGCCTGCAAGTAGTCCGTCACCATTCGTTCGCGGCCCGCTCGGGTCGGGTGGAAACGGTCCACCGTCGCTCTGACGGCCAGGCCGGACAGGTACAACACCGCCGGCCAGCCCTCGCAGACCTCGACCAGCGACTGGGTCGCCGTCGGCGATGTGCCGCTCCAGCCCGTCGCGGCCAGCGCGGCGAGGGCCTCGTCGGCATCGAAAGCCATTTCGGGGGCAGTGATCTCGAGCACGCGGTGGTCGGCGCGCAGCCTGCTCAGGCTCAGCGGAGCGACGCCCCTGGACGCCATCACCAGCTGTGATCCCGATGGCATCCAGACCATCAGGTCCTCGACCAACCGGCGGGCGCGCGAGTCGGAGACCAGGTGCGCGTCGTCCAGCACCAGCACGAACGGCACAGTCGGCGCGGACAGGATCGCCTCCGGAATGCCGGCAGGGTGGCCGGGCGCGGTGCTCGGGGCGGTCGTCCGGGCCGGACCCGACGAGCACCGCCGCAACGAGGCGATGGCCTCGCCGAGATCGTGACGCAGCACTGCCGGATCGTTGTGGGAGTCCTGCGCGGACAGCCAGACGAACGGCCGCGCGTCCGCGGCGGCCCACTGGGCCAGCACGGTGGTCTTGCCGTACCCGGCCGGCGCGCACAGGCAGACGATCGGGAAACCCTGGGAGCCGGCGAGCTGGTCCACCAGTGCCCTGCGGTACACCATGCCGTCACGGACAGCGGGGGGCGCGAACCGCGAGTGATCGAGCCCGGGATCCAGGGATGCCACCGTGCAGACAACGCGGTCGCGGTCGCCATCCGTCGTCACAGTAGGCACGTTCGGCGCAGTCGGCGCTGTCGTCATGCCAAGCTGTGTCGTCCTGGTGGTCCGGGTCGTCCTGGTTGCGCGGGGGGCACCGAGAACGGGCATGTGCAGTCCTTTCGCCGACTACGTCGACTCGGACCATGCCATCGCGCCGATGCCCTCGCCTCACCCGCGGCGGGTAGTCCGCGGGGGGTGAGGCCAGGTGTTCGGACAGTGTCTCGGACATTGATCTGACACTGCTCGGTTCAGTGCTCGGACTGTGCGAGACGGTGTTCCCGAGCGGTCAGATTCCGGTGAGCGCCTCCAACCGCCCGGCGGCGATCGCGGCGGTGAATTGTTCGTAATCCTTCTCATTCTGATCGGCGTACCGCTCCGAGAAGTCGGTGATGGCCTGATCGAAGCTGTCGTCCGGACCGAGGTACTCGGCCATGGCGACGGAGTCCCCGGACCTGGCGTGGGCACGGGCCAGGGTCCAGCCGCACAACGTGGCATAGAACGCCAGCGCGAATGCGGACATCCCCTCGACGATCGCGGACGCCTTCATGTCGCGCAATTGACGCCAGTAGTAGTAGCGATCAGCCTGGACGCCCTTCGTCCATCCCAGGTAGATGTCGCTGGCCGCCTGTATTGCCCGCTGGCCCTGCACGACCCGTTCGCCCGGATTGTGGTAGCGGCTCTTCGGCAGGTGATCCTCGAGCACCGACCGGGTGGCCTCCTTCACCTGCAGGAACAGCGGATCCTTCTCGTCACGGCCCTGCAGCAACGCGATGAATCCGCGGGTGCCGACGCTGCCCACGCCGACCACCTTGCGGGCCACGTCGATGATCTCGAAACGCTCCAGCAGGTTGCGGCGGTCGTCCGGCAGCGTCGACCGGTACTCGCGGAACTGCTCACGGATGGTGTGCTCGATTTCGTGGGCCGACATGTTGTTGGCCTCGGGCAGTTCCCGTAGCGGCACCACGATGGGCGGTTGGCTCCTGATCCGGTAATGACCGTCGACCACCTCTCCGAGCTTGGACAAGGCCTGCAGGCTGTCCCTGGTGTGCGCCTTCTGCAGGTTCTTCTCCGCCCGCTGCGCAGCCTTCACCGCCGCGGCTTCCTCGGCCGTCATCCCCTTGTCGGGCTTGGTCTTCCCTTCCCCGGCTTTGGCCCTGGCTTTGGCTCCTTTGGCATCTCGGCCCCTTGCCGCGCCCTTGGCCGCCTTGCCGCCGTCACCCAGCGCGGCGATCTTGCCCAGCGCCACCCGAAGGTCGTCCTCGGACATGTGCGCGTACCAGAGGTCCATCGTGCGCATCTGGGCGAACTGAGCCATCGCCTGCCGATATGACCGGACCGAGGACAGCGTCGCCTCTCGGGCTTCGGCCGTGGTCAACCCGTTGTTGCGGGCCGCGATGGTGAAGCTCGCCGCCATGCGTTTCACGTCCCACTCGAACGGCCCCGGGAGGGTCTCGTCGAAATCGTTGAGGTCGAACAACAGGCGGCGTTCGGGTGAGGCGAAGGCACCGAAATTGGACAGGTGCGCGTCACCGCAGAGCTGCGCATCCAGTCCGGCCGTGGGCGTGCCGGCCAGATCCGAGGCCATGATCTTCGCGGCGCCGCGGTAGAACGTGAACGGCGACACCGACATCCGGCCGTGCCGGACCGGCACCAGATCCGCTTCCCGGGTGACGTTCTGCGCCTCCAGCAGGCCCACCGGATCGGGCCGGTCGGTCGCCGGCACCCAGCCCGCATGGTTCGACGGGGGTGTCGAGGTCCGTGCGTCGGCGCCCTTCGCGCGACGATCGGCAACGCTGGGATGGGCGACTGTCTTCGAGGCCATGCTGCAGCTCCTGTCAGGGTCGTTCGACCGACTCGATAACCGATGGCATCCAAGGACGTCGACGGCGTTCCAGTCGTCGGTGCGCTACCGGTGTTGGCGCCGACGGGTCCGAGGCGTCCCCGCACGGTGGATGGATCCGTGCCCAGGAACGCCTCGTCCCGGTCATGCTGGTCCGGGGTCGACGGCCCCGCAGATCATCAGACTCCGCACTCGATCACCCGGCATCGCCCCAACGGGAGGATCCACCCGTGCTTCATCCCCGGTGGTGGATGTGCGGCGGCCGCCGAACCGATGGGATCAGTGTGCAGGGTGATCACTCGTACAGCCCGCGGCTTCCGCTGTGCGCCAGCCGTGCCCGTGCTCGTCCCACCATCGGAGGACCACCATGACCCTGGCCGCCTCGGTCAACCCCTTCGCGGTTCTGCGGACCCGTCAATACGTCGTGCTGTTGGTCTTCGCGGCCATCATGGGTGTGCCCATCGCCGCCGTCGCGGCCGGGTTCCTCTGGCTCGTCAACTCGGTCCAGGCCTGGGTCTACACCGACCTGCCGACCGCGCTCGGCTTTGCGAGCGCACCGACCTGGTGGCCGATACCGCCGTTGGCCGTCGCCGGGCTGCTGGTCGGCGTGGTCATCCGGTACTTCCCGGGAGCGGGCGGTCACTCCCCCGCCGACGGTTTCCATGCCGGGGGCGCCCCGACCGGGTCCGAGCTTCCCGGAATCTTCCTGGCGGCGCTGGCCTCGCTCGGCCTGGGTGCGGTGATCGGCCCGGAGGCGCCACTGATCGCGCTGGGCGGCGGTGTGGCGGTGCTGGTCGTCCGGCTGATCAAGAAGGACGCGCCGCAGCAGGCGATCATGGTGATCGGCGCGGCGGGCAGCTTCGCCGCGATCAGCGCGCTGCTCGGTTCCCCGCTGCTGGGCGCGTTCCTGTTGATGGAGGCGATCGGGGTCTCCGGGGCGATCGGCACCGTGGTCCTGATGCCCGGCCTGCTGGCCTCCGGCATCGGCGCGCTGGTCTTCATCGGTGTGGATTCACTGGTCGGCCTGGGTTCGGTGTCGCTGGCGATTCCGGGTCTGCCGGAATTCAAGGCACCGAACGGGGTCGATTTCCTCTGGGCGATCGGCATCGGCGTCGCCGCCGCGGTGGTCGGCACCGGAATCCGCCGGCTGGGCCTGCTGGTCCGGCCGGTGCTGCAACGCAACCTCGTGCTGCTCACCCCGCTTGCCGGCATCGTGGTGGCGGGTCTGGCGATCCTGTACAGCCAGACAACCGGCCATTCCACTGCCGACGTGCTGTTCTCCGGCGAGGCGGACCTGCCCGTGCTGATCACCAACCACGCCGACTACGCGTGGGGGGCGTTGCTGTTGCTGCTGGTCTGCAAGGGACTGGGTTACGGCATTTCACTCGCCGGATTCCGGGGCGGACCGGTCTTCCCGTCGATGTTCGTCGGCGCCACCATCGGCCTGCTGCTGTCCACCGTGGCCGGCGTCTCGCTGGTTCCAGCGGTGGCGATGGGCATCGGCGCGATGTGCGCCTGCATGTTGCGACTGCCGCTGACCTCGGTGTTGCTCGCCACCCTGCTGCTCGGTTCCGACGGGCTGGCCGTGATGCCGGTGGTCATCGTGGCGGTGGTGGTGTCCTACATGGTCTCCATCTGGCTGGCACCACCGCCGGCGCCCGGGACCACTGCGGTGCCGGTCACGCCTGCGGAGCCGCCAGCGGGAAACCAGACCGGGGGAAACCAGACCGGGGGGAACCAGGGCGCGGGGACTCAGGTCGCGTCACCGAAGTCCTGAGCGCTCGGCCGCGGCAACGGCTCGGGCTCGGCGACCGGCCCGGCCGCGGCCACCGGGTGTACCCCGCCGGTGTTCCCGATGGCGTCCGGCAGGTCCGAAGCCTCGTCGTCGGACAGCTCGCTCAGGCCTTCTGCGGCCAGTCGCTTCGCCTTGCGCTTGTCGTGGATCCGGGTGACCTGCACCGAAACCTCGTAGAGCAGGCACAGGGCGACAGCCAGTGCCCCCATGGTGATCGGGTCGTTGCCCGGTACCACCAGTCCCGCGAAGACGACCATCCCGAAGATCGAGTACCGGCGCCACTTCGCCAGCTTGGCTCCGGACACCATGCCGATCCGGTTGAGCATGATCAGCAGCAGCGGCAGCTCGAACGAGACGCCGAAGATGATCAGCATGGCGATCAGGAACGAGAAGTAGCTGTCCGGCGAGAGCGCGGCGATGGTGGCATCTCCACCGAACCCGAGCAGCACGGTCAGGCCTTCCCGGATGACGACGTAGGCCAGCACCGCGCCGAGGGCGAACAGCACGCCGCCGCAGCTCACGAAGATGATCGCGTACTTGCGTTCCTTGGAGTACAAGGCCGGCGTGACGAACGCCCACAGCTGGTAGAGCCACACCGGGCTGGACAGCACCACACCGGCGATCAGCGCGGATTTCAGTTGCAGCTCCAGGGCCGAGAACGGGCCGGTGGCCAGCAGCCTGCAACCGTCGCCGCCGCCCAACGTCACCCGCTCGCTCGACGGCACCGCGCAGTAGGGACCGGTCAGGATTTCCGAAAGGCTCGGCAGCCCGATCACCGGGATGCCGTGACCGAACCAGATGAAGCCGATGACGGTGCCGGCGAACACCCCGAGCACCGCGAAGAACAACCGCCGCCGGAGCTCGTACAGATGCTCCATCAACGACATCGTGCCGTCGGGCGACTTCTCCTCCTTCTTGCGGCGCAGCCGGGGTAGGCGCAGCGGCACGGCGTCACTCCTTGGCTGGTCCCTGGGTCTGGCTGGCGCTTCTTCTTACTTCTGATTTCTTACCGCTGGTGGGTGCCTTGCTGCTGGTGGTTCGTCACCGAT
>JADGOY010000354.1 GCA_017882715.1 Nakamurella sp.
AGGACGGTCAGCACCCGGACCACATGATCGCGGAACTCGGCGAGGAAGGCACGCAGGAACGCCTCCGTCGACTCGTCGGTGACCTCACCATCTGGGGTGAACTTCTCCGGTGAGTAATGGATGTAGGCCTCCGGGGATGTCATCTGCCGCGCATTGCAGAAGCTGAGCACCGCGCGCAGGCTCTGCTGTGCAACTGCGGTGCCGATCTGGCCGATCGATGCACCGATCACCCCGGCCGGGATGTGGTCGAACGAGCCCTGACCCCACGGCCGGGACGCCCAGTCGATCGCGTTCTTCAATGCACCCGGGATTGACCGGTTGTATTCCGGAGTAACGAACAGCACCGCATCGGACGCGGTGATCGCATCCTTGAGGGCGGTCGCCTCCGGCGGGTAATCCGCGTCGTAGTCCGGGCTGTACAGTGGCAGGTTCCCGATCGGGATCTCCGTAAATTCCAAATCATCTGGGGCCAAACGGATCAACGCCTTCGAGAGCACCCGGTTGATGGATGTCGATGACAGGCTCCCGACGAAGTACCCGATCTTGTACGTGGTCATTGCTGCCTTTCAAACTGGGATCTGGGTTCGGTGGTGTCTCCAGATCAGACGGATGTGGCCGGCTGCCAGCGAGTCTGAGCAGTCCATTGGGCGTTCCTCCCAGTCATCGAGACATGGTGTTCGCCTGGACCTGGCGGACCGGGTCACGCAGCGCGGCACCGGTACCTCGGTGATACGTCACGCAGTTTTGTGCATCGACATGGGGGTGTCAAGCACTTCCCTACAGTGGGCTGGTGGAAACCCCCTGGCTGAACGCTGCGGAACAGCAACTGTGGCGTCGTTGGCTGTACGTACAGCGACGACTGGCGGCCACGCTCAATCGGCAGCTGCTGACCGATGCCGGGCTGTCACTACAAGATTTCGATGTTCTGTCGCGGTTGACCGATGAGGCGACAGGCCGGATCCGGATCACCCAACTGGCCAGTCGGATGGACTGGGAGCGCAGCAGGCTGTCCCATCACATCGGGCGAATGGAACAGCGTGGCCTCGTGAAGCGGGAAGATTCTCCCGACGACGGCCGCGGCGCCCTGGTGCTGCTGACAGCGAACGGACGTGCGGCGATCGAACGAGCGGCGCCGGAACATGTCCGCACAGTCCGGCGAATCGTCTTCGACACCCTCACGGGACAGGAGCTGAAAATGCTGGATTCCATCAACCAGAAGGTTCTCGACCAACTCGAGGAATGGCCCATCCGGACCCGCAAGGCTTAGCTCGTCGGCGTTGAGAAGTCTGCGGTCACGCTGGTCCAGGTTCGCGACCGCCAAGTTCGCGGCGGGCAATGGGGCAATTTCCAGGCGATGAGAAACGTCGGCCGGCCTGTCGGACTTCCTTCCAGGGGTAGGTGCGATCCTGCCAAGACATCAGGTCGGCCGACACCGCTGATCATTCCCCGGCGGATACCCGCGGCCGCAACTGAGCCAACACATCCAGTTCCGCGAGCGTCTCCGACTCGGGCATGGTTTCCAGCAGGAACGTGATTCGCTCGACACCGCCGTCGGCGTAGCCGGCCAACTTCGCCGGGTCCTTCCCGGCCCCGAAAATGGTGAACGGGACATCCGGGCGGCCCTGCGCGGTCAGCCATCGCCGGACCTCCCGGAGCTTTTCCGGCGACGTGTTCGAGCGCGGGAACCAGGCGTCACCGAAGCGAGCCAGCCGGGCCAGTGCCGCATCACTCTCGCCGCCGACATAGATGGGCGGGTGCGGCCGCTGAACGGGTTTCGGCCAGGCGAAGATGGGATCGAAATCCAGGTAGGACCCGTGAAACTCGGCTTCATCGCTGGTCCAGATCCCGATGAGTGCGCCGAGCATCTCGTCCATCAGCGCACCTCTGGTCTTCGGGTCGGTGCCGTGGTTGCGCATCTCCTCGCGGTTCCAGCCAACCCCGACGCCGAACTGAAACCTCCCGTCGGATACCAGATCGACGCTGGCGACCTCCTTGGCAAGGTGGATGACATCCCGCTGCGGCAGCAGGGCGATCCCGGTGCCGACCAGCAACCGATTGGTGACCGACGCCATAGCGGTCAGCGCGACAAACGGATCCAACGTTCGGTAGTACTTGCGCGGCAGGTCCCCGCCCGACGGATAGGGAGTCTGCCGACTGGTCGGGATGTGCGAATGTTCGGCCAGGAACACCGAATCGAAGCCGCGTTCCTCCAGCGCGGGGCCGAGCACCAGCGGGCTGATGCCCTCGTCGGTGACGAAGGTCGCGATGCCAAATTTCATGGTGCCGAACGTACGAGGGTTGCGGCCGGACCAACAATGTTGAACTGGAGCGGTTGTCCATGGCGGCATATCCCCGCGACGCTCGTCGCTCGTCTCGGTGGCTTCGGCGTCTTGGTGGTCGCGAACGCCGTCCATCCCATCAGCGACTCGGTCATACCCGCGGCACATACGTCTCGTGACCGGCATCGTGTCCCGGCAGTCAGTGACGCCGTGCCGCTCGCCGGCCTTGCGGTCGCGTTCACCGGCCCTCGCGTCGCGCTCGTCGGCTATGCCGTCGCGCGATCGGGACGCTGCTCTGGCAATCTCAGTCGGGCGATCCCTGGCCAACACGGCGTCGGACGGGCGACGAAGTGAAGGCATGCCCACGCGCATTGGTGACGAGCGTCGGATCGTCGTCGTCGTCGAGATTCGATGTCTGTAGGCACATCTCTGACCCGGCCAGGTCCTCGAGTTCCCGGCGGCGGCGTTCCCACCCCGCAGCCGCGTCCGCCGCGCGTAGCCGTTGCCGGAAGCCGGATGCTGACCGAGGGTGTCTCAGACGAGGGCGCGTGGGGTGGCGGATCGGGGTCGGATGGCGACCCGTGCACCGCGCGCAACTCGAGCTCGACCTGTTCCCCGGGTAGGTCACTCGCCCCGACAGAAGGATGACGTCGCTGCTGCACGCCCATGGCCACGGTGATCGCCCGCCGAATCCGGACCTGGCCGCGTACGACGGCTAGTAGTCGAACACGCTGCGCTCAACATATCTCGGTAGCTGCCGGCCCGGCCGACGCGATGATCATTACCGCAGCGGCGACCGCGGCGGGCTAGCAGGCTGACGGCGACGACGACCCTGGAAACCGTTGCAGTGGGGTCCGGTCGCCCACTGACCAACGGTGACCAAATGGATCGGTAAAGCCTCCCTGACGGTGCGGCCCCCACGGTGCGTCGTGC
>JADGOY010000154.1 GCA_017882715.1 Nakamurella sp.
CCCTAACGGCTGTCGCCGAGGCCAGCACGTAGGGACTACCCGCACATCGAAACGGGAGCGGAACATTTGCCATTCGCCATGTCGCTTTCGGGGGTCACGGGATCAACCCGACGGATCGAGCCTCCTGGACGGGCGGTCGGGGTGGCTGCGGTTTCCTGCGTGTCGCGTGCCGATCTCGACGTGCCATGTCGGATGCGGTGAGGGGACGACCAGCACTGGCTGTTCGCCGAATTCGAGGACGCTGCGGGTCTGGGACCCAACGTAGGGCTCGCCGGTTGCCGCTCGCCGGGACTTTCCGATGACGACCAGATCGGCGGCCCACCCGCGGGCGGTGTCGAGGATGGCCGGCGCGATGTCCCCGGCGAGCAGTTCGGTCTCGATCGGGAGGCCCGCGGTCCGGGCGAGAGCGGAAATGCGAGCGAGGATCGCCGCGGCGGCCCGCTCCCGGCGAAGGGCCACCGCCGCTCTGCTGGTTGCGGCTTCCAGTTCGCGGTCAAGGCAATGGTTGGGGCGGACGTGGACGGCGCGCAGCCGGGCGCCCAACCCTGTCGCCAGTTCGATGGCGGCCCGGGCGGCGGCAAGGGAGTCGGGTGAGTCGTCGACCGCCAGCAGAATGCGTTCGATCACGGTGCTGACCTCCGATCGGGCGATGTGTTGCCGGCGCGCCGCATGCGGATGGCGTCCTCTTGCTCGCCCTGCTCGAGGGAGAGCTCGAGGTGGGCGAGTGCGTCCTGCAGCCGGGGGAGCCAGCGCTTCTCCAGGGCGCGGAGACGTCGTCGGGTGAGGGCGATCTCCGCCTGGATGCGACGTACCGCCTCCTCCGCGGCGGCGGTACGCACTCCGGCCAGCAAAGCCGCCCTGAAGCCTGCGGCAGCCGGCTCGATGGCGGCGTTCCCCACCGGCCCCGGCGGGTCAGCGGGGGGGCCCACGAGTGTGGCGTCGCTGGGGTAGGTCAGTCCGGTGGCCGTCGTCCAGGTGATCTCGACGTCGACGGTGGCAGCGGGGGTCATGGCGCGCAGGGTGTCCTGCCCGCCGAGCAGCGTCGCGCGCAGCAACCAGGTGCCGGCCTCGGCGCACGCGTCCTCCCACCCGCGGCGCATCCGCGCTGCCTGGAGACGCAGCCGCTGTTGCTCGGGAACCAGGATGCGGAGTTTGCGGTCGAGTTGGTCTCGACCCTGTTCCGCGGTGGCGATCCGTCGGCGCAGCCACATCCGGCCCGATCGGCCGGGCGGAATGCTGATGGTGGAGGCCATGATTCATCGCCCTTTTCGGGTGTGCGCCTCGACCATGCCGGACGGCAGCATGGTCAGTTCCCGGGCGGGGAGCACGGTCAGAACGTCCCAGCACCGGTCGAGCGTCTGGTCCAGGTCGCGGCGCTCGCCGCGCAGCTGGTCGACCAGCCGTTGTTCGAAGTCGGCGGCGAAATGCAGGTAAAGCTGGTCGGTGGCGTTCAACGCGGATGCGCCGACGATCTCGGCGAGTTCCCGGACCTGCCGGGCCCGGGCCAGTGCGGCCAGGGTCTGGGCGGCCAGGTCGAGATGATCCTTGCGGGTGCGTCCTGGCCCGGCGCCGCGGCGCATCAGTCTGGACAGGGATGCCAGCGGGTCCACGGGTGGGTAGATGCCGCGGGCATGCACGTCTGCCGACAACACGATCTGACCTTCGGTGATGTAGCCGGTGAGATCCGGTACGGGATGGGTGATGTCGCCCGCAGGCATGGTCAACACCGGCAGCACGGTCACGGACCCGGTCTTGCCGCGGATCCGCCCGCACCGTTCGTAGAGCGAGGCGAGATCGCTGTAGAGGTACCCGGGATAGGTACGTCGACCGGGCATCTCGCCGCGCGCGGCCGACACCTCGCGCAGGGCCTCGGCATAACTGGTCATGTCGGCGAGCACGACCAGCACATGCCGATCCAGCTCGAACGCCAGGTGTTCGGCGACGGTGAGCGCAATCCGTGGCGTGAGGATCCGCTCCAAGACCGGGTCGTCCGCGGTGTTCACCAACAGCAGCAGTTCACCCGCGGCCGACCGTTCGTCGAGGGTGGCCCGCACCGCGTCCGCGTCGGCGTGGGTGAGTCCCATCCCGGCGAAGATGACACAGAACGGCTCCACTCCGGCCGTCGACTGGGCGGCGATCTGGGCCGCGAGCTCAAGGTGCGGCAAGCCTGCCGAGGAGAAGACCGGCAGCTTCTGGCCGCGCACCAGGGTGGTGAACGCGTCGATGGCCGAGATACCGGTGAGCACCGGGTCGGCGGGCGGGTCGCGGCGACCCGGGTTGAGCGGATAGCCGGCGACGGGCGCGTCATGCACACCGAAGATCGGCGGGCCACCGTCGATCGGGTCGCCGCGGCCGTTGCAGGTCCGGCCCAACCAATCCGGTCCCACCGGTATTCGCAAGGGTTCGCCCGAGAACGAGATCCAAGTGCTGTCCAGTGCCAGGCCCTCGGTGCCCTCCAGGACCTGCACCACGGCGAGATCACGATCCACCTCGAGGACGACCCCGTGCCGTGGCGCCGGGCCAGCGCCCTCAGCGGTCGTCCCGACCGTCGCGAACTCATCCCAGCCGACGCCGGACACCCCGCGCACCACCAGCAACGGTCCCCGCAGCTCCGCCACGCCGGAGTACTGGACGCTCAGCGATCGCGGTGCGCGCGGGAACGCATCGGGTTCGGTCATCGCAGCCCCGCCAGCACGGCCAGCATCCGCTCGCGGCGCTCCGCGACCCCGTCGACTCCGTCCGGTGGAGTCTCCTGCGCCGCCCGCATCAGGGGGGAGTAGTCGATCTCCTCGATCTCGGCCGCGGCCACCCCGTCATCGATCAGCGATTCGCAGTCGTCGAGCACCGCGAACACGGTGTCGATGAGCGCCGCGGTCTTCTCCGCGCTGCAGTGCGCGTCATTGGCCGACAGCCCGTTCTGCTGCAGCACCCCTTCACGCAACAACCTGCCGGCGAGCAGGACGACGCGTTCGTGCCCGGGCAATGACCCCGCGCCGACCAGATCGGCCAGGTCACCCAGCCGGTCGGCCTCGGCCAACAAACTCGTCAACCGTGCCCGGCGCCCCACCCACTCCGGGTCGCCGTTGCGGGAGTACCACACGCCGAGTTGCTCGGCGTCCCGGGAGAACGACCCGGACCATGCCACGGCGGGGTAGTGCCGGGCGTACGCCAGCTCGTGGTCCAGGTTCCACAACGCGCGGACGAAGCGTTGGGTGTGCGCGGTGACCGGTTCGGTGACGTCACCACCGGGCGGGGAGACCGCACCGATGATCGTCACCGACGCCTCGACACCGCCGAGGGTGACCACCCGGCCGGCGCGCTCGTAGAAGGCGGCGAGGGCGGAGGGCAGCGCCGCGGGGTAACCCTCCTCGGCGGGCAACGCGCCCGATCGGGACGAGAATTCCCGCAGTGCCTCGGCCCACCGCGAGGTGGAGTCGGCGATGACGATGGCGTGGTAACCCATGTCGCGGAAATGCTCGGCCACCGTCACCCCGGTGTAGATGCTGGTTTCCCGAGCCATGATCGGCATGTTGGAGGTGTTGGCGATGATCACCGTGCGCTCGGCGAGCCGCCGGCCGGTACGGGGGTCGACGAGATCGGCGAGATCGGTGAGCACATCGGCCATCTCATTGCCGCGCTCGCCGCAACCGACGTACACGATGACATCCGCCGTGCACCACTTCGCGATCTGCTGCAGCAACATCGTCTTGCCCGTGCCGAACCCACCGGGAACCCCGGCGCTGCTGCCGAGCGCCAGCGGGAACAGCGCGTCCAGCACCCGCTGCCCGGTGAGCAAGGGCTCTTCGGTGTAGATGCGTTCCCGCACCGGGCGGGCCCGGCGCACCGGCCACTGGGTACTGAAGCCGACCAGGCAGCCGGCGACGGCGGCCACGGGGTCCTCCGCGGCATACGTGCCGGCCGCGGCGATGCGATCCAACCGGCCGCTGACGCCAGGCGGTACCAGGACGCGGTAGTCCAACCCGCCGGCATCGGGGACAGCGCCGAGCACGGCGCCCTCGGAGACGGTGACTCCCTCGGTCAGCATCGGCTGCCAGTTCCAGGTGCGGTGCGTCTCGGACCGGCGGGCGGATGGATCGAGCCAGGTCGGCGCGGCGCCCAGGGGTCGCAGCAGACCATCGAAGATGCCGCCCAACAGTTCCGGGCCCAGCTGCGCGGACAGTGGCCGACCCCAGGCCGTGACCGGCTGGCCGGCGGCCAGCCCGCCGGTGTACTCGTAGGCCTGCACCGAGACACTCCGCCCGCGGATGGCGACGACCTCGGCGGGCAGCCCCTGGGTGCCGAGCCCGACCAGCTCGGACATGGCGACGCCGGCCAACCCTTCGATCTCCACGAGTGGCCCATTGACCCGGATGACGCGACCGGCAGGCGCGCCGGCCGGGCCGGCGGCTACCCGGCTGTCCACAGTCGCTCCGGGTGCAGCCCGGCCACCGCACGCTCGACCAGCGCGGCGACGGAGGCGTCAATGCTTCGGCCGTCGGGTGATTCGGCCAGCACGCCGCCGTCCGGCAGATCGCGGACCACGGCCTGGCTTCCGAGCTGATCGCGGATCACCGCCTCAAGCCTTGACCTGCAGCCCGGTTCATCGAGCAGCGCGCGGACAGCCTCGCGAGCCTGCCCGCACATCCGGTCGTAGGCCGCCTGCTGGGCGGCGAGCACCACCCCACGCGCGGCCCGCCGAGCCCTGGCGGTCTGGACCTCCAGCAGGGCCACCGCATCCGCTCGGCCCTGGACACGAGCGGACGCCAGCAGCGCGTCCGCCTCCTCGCGCGCTGCGGCGAGTACTTGCCGGCCGTCCTCCTCCGCGGCCATCCGGATCCGGTCGGCCTCGGTGTGGGCTCGCGAGATCAGCGCTGCGCGCAGAGGTTCCAGCGCCCGGGTGGTGGCGGCGGAGTCGATCATTGTGGCATCACCACCGTCAGCGGCGGCCCCGTGTGAACGGCGTCGGCGGCCGCCAGTGCAGCGGCCGCGGTCTCGGTGAGAATGACGACAGCGACCGTGTCCGGAAGTTCGCGCCACGCCGCAACGGTCCGCTCGTCGTCGTCGGCGGGAAACACCAGTGCACCCGCGAGGGCAAACCCGGCCACTTGCGACGGCGCACCGATCGCCGCGACCGCGCTCATCGGTCCAACCGGCGATCCGCGTCGCCACTGATGGCCCTCATGCCTTGCCGATCAGGATCACCGAGACGATCAACCCGTAGATCGCGATGCCCTCGGCGAGACCGACGATCACCATGGCCCGGCCGAAGAGCTCAGGTCGTTCACTCATCGCGGCCAACGCGGCAGAGCCGGTGTAGGCAACAGCGATCGCCGCACCGATCGACGACCCCGCGATCGCGATGGACGCACCGATCAGTGCCGCACCGTTGCTGCTGCTGTCCGCGGCGGCCGCCGTCGCCGCGGCCACGTCGGTCAGCGCCGCCGATGACGAGTCCGCCGTGAACGCCAGCACCAGCAGGACAAGCGCGGACAACAGCAGCACTCCGTTCGCGGCGATCACGACCCGCAGCGCCCAGCGACCGCGGCGGCGCATGAGCCAGGCGGTGCCCAGCGCGATCAGCACCATGGCGGGCAGGGCGAGCATCCAGATCACCGTGAGACCTCCGTCGTAGCCAGTGGAATGTGCCAGGGCCGGAACGGCCGGCCCTCACCGTCGAAGACCCGGGAGAAGAGTTCGTAGTACTCCAGCCGCAGCGCCTGGACGCCGGCCACCAGACCTTCCAGTCCGAACACCAGCGCGTTGCCGACCACGAAGAGGGCCACGGCGCCGACAGCGCCGATCAGCCCGCGTTCCCACAGCACCACCGTCGCGCCCCAGATGACGACGCCCAACGCGGCATGGGTCAACCCGAACGCCCCGAGCCGGGCGAAGCTGACCAGGCTGGAGCCGAGCCGGACGACCATGTCGAACAGCTCGATGGCGGCCTGGGCGGCACCGGACCCGCCACCACCGGCGGCCGCGAACAACCCGACGAACGCGGCCGTCAGGCCGACGGTCGCGACCGCACCGCCGAGCAGCGCGAGCCAGGCCTGATCCAGATACCACCCGCCGACGGCCGCCCCGATCCCGAAGAACAGCGCAGAGCCGGCCAGGCCGGACGGTGCGTACGCGGCCATCCGCCAGCCCCCCTCGCGGAACCGGTTGATGCTGCCCAGCGCGTAGGCGCCGGCCAGCAGCAGCGCGCCGACGGCGATAGCCGCGCCGAGGAGTTGCAGCGGGTCGTCCAGCGGCGCGAGCCACACTGTCGGCACCACCTGGGTCGGGCCGAAGAACTCGCCGTACAGCACACCGAACGCCATGCTGGCGATCCCGCCGCAGGCCAGGAACAGCCAGACCGGACGCAGCCTGGTCAACCGCTTCGACCAGCCCAGCCTGATCGCCGCCGCCCCGAGCAGCAGCAGCGCGCCGTGGCCGACGTCGGCGAACATGATGCCGAACATGACCACGTACGCCAGACCGGCCAGGACGGACGGGTCGATGTCCGCGTACGGGACCGTCCCGTAGGTGTTGACCAGCGGGGCGAACTCACGGGGGGCAGCGGCTTGCGGCAACAGGGTGGGGGGCTCGACGCCGGCGGGGCGTGGCATCGGCACTACCGCGCCGCCCGATTCCGCGATCCGCCCGGCCAGCTCAGGCACGGCGTCCGCCGGCATCCAGCCGACCAGCGCGGCCACGTTGCCGCGGATCAGCGACTGTCCCGCCCGCTGTTCCAGCTGCGCTTCCCCGGCGATCAGGTCGACACGCCCGTCCTGTTCACACCGGTCCAAGTCCGGCACAGACAGGGACAGAGTGGGCGTCACCCCGCCACTCGGCAGCCGCTGCAGCCGCGCGGTTGCGGCAGCGGGCGCCCGGGGTGACGTACCGTCGGCGTCCGCCGGGACATCGTCCAGGGCAACCCTGCCGTCATCGGCAACGGCGACCAGGACATCGCGCAGCGCATCCCACGGCGCCAACAGCGCCACCCGCTGCATCGTGACGGGATGCAGCGCCTCACGCCACCGCATCGAAGGCCTCCAACGGCTTCCCGCCGCGCGCGGCCACCTCAAGCGCGGCCCGCGCCCGCCAGGCATCGGCGGCCATCATGGCCGCCGCGCCGACGAGCACCTCCGGGCCCGGATTGGCCTGACGCGCCCACGCGAACCCATCCCGTTCGATCCGCCGCCACCAACCGGCCTCTGCCTGCCACAGGTCCGCCGGATCCGTGACGTCGGCCAGAACCCACCGCGCAGTCGTGGACAGCGCCGCGACCAGTTCCGGCAGGGTGCGGGCCGCCACCGCGGCAGATCCGACCACCCGGGCCGCGGACATCGCCGCCCGATCCGGCAACCGGCGACCGGCCAGGACGGCCTCCCGGGCCAGCAGCAGCGCCGTCGCGCCGGCCATCCACGGCGTGCACACGGGCGCAGCGGCGATGGCACGGTCAGCCCAGGACGTGCGCATCGCCAACCCGACATCGCGGACCGTCTCGCCGCCCGGGTCACCCCAGGGTGACCCGGCGAGGACACCGCGGAGCTCACCCGGACTTGTGGTGCGCTCCAGCTGGGGCCACGCGGTGGCAAGGCCGCCGAGTCGGTACGGCGGCGGCGGATCCGACCCGGCCAACCGCCGCAGGTGATCCTCGACATTCGCCGCTTCCAGCGCCCCGAGCAGAACCCGCAGCATCACCACACCGTGGCGCGGCGCCCACCCGGCGAGCACCCTCAGGTTCCACACCACGGTCGCGACGATCGCGCGTTGCGCTCCGGCGAGCGACTGATCCAGCCGTGCGTCGTGGCCGTACGGCGTGGCCGTCAGCGTCGACATTGCTGACTCGAACGACGCGCTGGCTGCCAGGACACGGGCACCGGCCCGGCCCACCCGGCGGTTCGCCATGGCCCGGGCCCGCACGCTGGCGGCAACCCAGCCGACGCTCATGCCGCGCCGCCACGGCGCGCATCCAGCTTGTGGTCGACGTCGATCAGTGCCCGCACGGCCTGCACCACACTGTCGACGAAAGCCGGGGTTCGCTCCACCGCGCGAGCTCGAAGCTCACTCGCCTCGCGCTCGGCGCCGGCCACGGCACCCGAGATATCCGCCTCCGCTAGTCGCCGCAGCTGGACGGCCGCGGCCGCGCGTTCAGGCAGTACCCGGCCGCGGGCTTGCATCACAAGGTTGCGTGCCCGTTCCACGTCCGCGGCCCGACGCGCCCGGGCATCGCCCTCCGCAAGGGCCACAATGGTCGCGCACTCGACGTCAGTCGGCGCCAGCTGCGCGAACAGCCAGTCCAGCTCCACTGCCAGCCCGGCGCCACGATCGGCAGGCACCCCCGCACCACCCGCCGCTCCCGGCGCGCCAGCCGGGCGGAAACGGTACAACAAGTCTCGAACGCGAGGCATCCGCAGCTCCCTGGGCGTCTGCTCTAGGACCAGCTTGCAGGGCAGGCAGAACTGGGCCCAGGGCACAAGGACACCAACCTGAACTCGATCCGGCGACCGCGACCGAAGACGCTAGAAGAGCACCGTGAGCAGTGTGCATGCCGCCGGGGGCAGGCGCGTGCGGGTCGTCATCCCGGCACCGCCGCTCGGTTGAGTTCAGAGGCGACGAAGAACAAAACCTCGACCTCCGGGTTCCTGGGCACGGTCAGCCGGTCGCCCTCGGCGCGCCTACCAGTGTCGACTGGCTGCATCTGCTTTTTCGGCGCGACGACCTTGCGGCGCACCGTGGTGGGGCTCATGTCCGCGTGGCCCCAGACATGGCTCGACCGCAAGGCGGCGACGAATGGGTGCCGCCGGGTCATACGTCGAGATGCTCGCTGTGGATTGTGGCCGAATCAGCGCGGACCACCGGTTCGGCAATTACGGATTCTGCGACCCCACACTGTTTTCTCCTCTGGTCTTCCGCCGGCGCAGAACTTGGCTGCGTGCGGCCCAATTCGATAGGGAATTCTACCGAATTGTATTCTTGAGCATCTTGTGTGGGGCTACAAAACATGGCTCCGGAATGTTGCCGTTCAATAGCGATGCGCGTAGTGTGCATAGACACGGCAGTATAGGAGGTTCACTCAGATGGGCCCGAGCCTGAAGCATGCTCTCGAGACGGCTGATGGAAGGTTCAATCGGCCGCCGGTCGGAAACATATATGACAGGTACGTCGAGTATGCCGCCGTCGAAGGGTTTCCTCACGTTGAGGCTGTAGCCCGTTGGATAGCCGCCGAAGAGGGCCTCGACTTCGCCGAGTATGCAAACTCCTTACGGCACGAAGTCTACTTGGCGGGTCAGAAGGCTAAGGATGAGAAAAGAACCGCTGAATATGAAGCACTGCGAGATGCGGGCTATCAGTTGGCCACTGAAGCGGCGTTGGTTGTCGGGCACCGCTATGACGTGCTCATCGAAAAAGATTCCGCATTTGGCAAGCACCGTACTCACGTTGTCTGCAGGTGCGAGGCCGGTGCTGGCGGCGATTTGTTCCTGAAACCCAGACACGCCAGAACGAGACGATTCAAGGTTGGTGGGGTCAATGAAATGTGGGTGCGTCATGCCTAACATCCTGTCTAGCCTGCGCTTCGGCGGACTGAGCGACAGACAGCGTGACAGAACCACTCTCTGCTGTGCTTTGGCCTTTCGCGAGGGAGCGCACCGCTCGTGAGTGCGGTTTGGTCGCGCTGACCGTTTCCGCCTCCGACGCGGCCGCCGGCGGAAGCCTCCCGGCGTCCTGGCGAGGTTTTGGAGGCACAAACCACCCAGCGTCTCGTGTGCAACAGAGCGAAATCCTCGATCTGGCAGCACAGATGTGGCCGAATCAACAACGATTCCACC
>JADGOY010000355.1 GCA_017882715.1 Nakamurella sp.
CGTTACTGGCAACGACGGTTATCAGAACCTGCGGAATAGCACGCGAACGAGACTGCTCCGCTGACGGAAAACCGCACGACAGCGGAACTCTCAGCCCCGCACAGGACCTCCAGGCCAAGAAACGGTATCCCGGTTGATGCAGGATTCATGCATCTGAGGGGAAACTCCCGGTCAGCGTCAAACCGTCAAACTACCTGCAGCGTCAGCCGCGCAGTCCGATGACCCAAAATGGTGCCGCTCACCTGAATCTCCCCAGACCTGCCTACTGAATTTCCCCACTTGTGTGGCTCCCGCATCCACGGCGGGGTCCCGTCGATGCTGGCGGTCTCTGACCACGCACCAGCTGCCGAAGGGGCCCCGCTTCATGCTCACACAGGAGGACGACATCGACATCCACGCACTGCGCAGGAGGGGCTGGTCGATCTCGGCGATCGCCCGACACGTCGGCCGGGACAGGAAAACCATTCGTTATGCCGACATCGGCGGTTGGGGCTGTCTTGCCAACCATGGTTGGCCCCGGCTGTGAGCTTCGAGTGATCTCGCTTCGGTTGGCGGCACGATTTCGGCCGGTCGATGACCTTGGAATCGTCCGCTCCGTGGTGGAGCGAACGGTCTCGTCGCACGCGTCATCGACTCACTTTGAGTGGCAACGGACCCACCGACCGCGTCGCGGGATCGCTTAGAACGGCACGCAAGCGCGACCCGCCATTGCCACCGAATCTGATCCGCGCAGGTCAGCGCCCTGGCGCAGGTTCAACTCCATTGGCACGGGACACCAGATTCAGGCTCTCCGCGATCTGCACCTGAGACCTGCCGGCCTCCAGTGCACGAACAACTCGGTCAGATCCACCACGGCCAAACTCCTCCTGCCCATCACCGCTCCCGTCCGGGCCACCAGGCGGCCGGAGGTCAGCGTGAACCGCGAGCAGGACCCACCGGACAACGGCACACCCGTCGTCCCGATGGGGAATTACGTGACGAACCAGGGTGAGGAATTGCGTGACGAACACCCGTCCCGACCTGGGGAATTACATGACGGCTGACAGATCCCTCGGTGTTTCGATCCCGGCCGGCATGCCTTTCACCGTCGACCATCTCGGCTGAGAACACCTCGAATCCGGGCAGCCGAACAGGGCGGGAACATTCTCGTTCACCTGGGGCTCCTCGCATCGTGATCACTTGGCCGTGAACACGGGATCGTGAGGGCCCCAGGCCCCAGGCCAGCTCAACTCAGCGCGGGCGTGTCGCCAGGACCCCCTCCCAGGGCCCAGCTGGGTGGCGTAGAGCCGAAGATCTCTGTGTCTGTGAGTCCTACGGGGCCGATCAGAGGTAGGTGCGGACGGATCGTGGCGGCCGGGCCACCGCAAACAGAATCTGGGTGGGCAGGCGCGGACTGTCCAGCGCGGTTCTCACATGGGTCAAGGCCTCGTCGGCGATGCGGGCGCGGATTCGGGCTGGGTCGACGCCCGGGTCGATGGTCACCTCGACTCGTAACTCGGGCTGATCAGGTTTTCCGGCCATATGCACCTTGACTGCACGCACACCGGGATAGCCGTCGATCTCCTGACCCACCGCGGCGGTGAGTGCCGCGGAGGGTAGATCGGTTGGACCGGCACCGTTTCCGGGGTCGATGCCGCCGTCGGCGTCCAGCGCGATCTGGGCCAAACGTTCGGTGCGTAACTGAACGATCAGCCAGCGCAGCGCCAGCACTGCCACCATGATGGCCACGACGGCGACGGCGATCCACAACCAGGACTGCTGGAGATGGATCCAGTTGGCGACCCGTTCGGTGTAGATGGGGGCGGACCGTGCGGAGCCGAATGCGCCCAGCGATCGGGCGCCTGCGTATCCGCCGCCGATCAGCAGCACCGAACCAGTTATGCCCAGGCCCAGACGGTTGCCGCGGGCAGTTCGCGCACTCATCTGCGACCCCTTCCACTCAACCGGACTCGTACCGCGATCGGCGCAATCGGGTCAAGCAGGCGGAGGTATTCGCCGATGGCTTCCTCCACGGATCGAACCAAGCCGCCCGTCATGCTGAGTCGGCTGGTAACAGCGACGGTGGCGGTGCCGCGGCCCACGCGGGTACTGGCGGCCCTGACGCCGTCGACGCGTTGCGCCGCGCCGTCCAGTGCCCGGCGCAGGTGACGCCGGCTGATTCCGGCGACCACCTGTGGATCGGCCTGCCGCAGCTGAAGGAAACGACGCTTGGGCGGCACCGCCGCCAATAGCACCAGCCAAAGCCCGAGGGCGGTGGTCACAGCGGCGCTGATCATCACGCCGGGGTCGTCCCACGGTGTGCGACCCAAGCGCTCGGACACCCCGGATGCGTTGACATCGTAGAGGTTCTGACCGGTCTGGATCAGGATGGCCTGCCATGCAATGAATCCGGCAGTGAGCAGCAGCACCGTCGCGACGATCACTGCGGCGACCGTCCGACTTCCTCGGGGGAGCCGGGGCGGACTCGCTGCGCGGGTCGGGAGCTGGCTTGAGGTTTTCACGTTCATATAACTCTCCGGATCGGACCGGACCTGACATGTAGTGCGACGACGCGGATGTCCAAATCGACAATTGTCAGGCCGCACAGCTGATTCACCCGTTCCCGGATGTGCTGACGGACCTGCCGGGTCACCTGTTTGACCGGGGTGGGGTAGTCCACCTCGATGTTCACTTGAAGCCGGGCCAGGTGGCCGTCGATCCAGGCGTGGGTTTGCACCGTTTGACCGGCCGTGAACACACGGGTCACACGATGGCTGACGCCGTGCACATGGTCGATCTCCAGCGCGGACTGGGCGGCGGTTTTCTCCACCACCCTGTTCTCGATGCTGGTTCGGCCCCGGCCCGAGGGCTCGCCGTCCACATCATCGACGAACGAGGCGTCAGCATCTGTCGCGACCGGTGGAGGTACGCCGCCGGCGGGGGCCGCGCCGCTCACCGGTCACTGCGGCCGGAGGAGGGACCGCTGACGTAGTCGCCGAAGGTGCCCCGGCCGTCTAGAACGGCTACAGCGGCTCCTGCTACAGCGCCGATCACCGCCATGACCAGCACGATCATGAAGGCGTTGAACCCGCCGAACGCTCCAGCGAAACCCAACGCTATTCCGGCGGCCAACCCAACCGAGATGGCAATGCCTTTGCCCATGATGCGTGTCCGTTCGTGAGAGGAAGAGGAAATGTAGGCGGCTCCGCAGCTACCTCATCGCGTACGT
>JADGOY010000026.1 GCA_017882715.1 Nakamurella sp.
GAGTCCGCGGCCCGCGTCGCGGTGATCGTCGCCGTCACGCTCACAGTCGTCTTCGAGACGGCCGCCGTGGCGCTGACGTTCGGCGCCGGCTCGCTCGGCCAGCCCCTCGGCGGCGATGAAGTAGGCGGTGCTGTGGACGGTGTGGCCACCCGTCCAGCTGCTCGCCGCCGCGGCCTTGACCCTGCTCCCGGTGGCCACGTCGGTGGCAATCTTGCCCTACCACCTGCACATCGCCGCGTCCTCGCCGTCCTGTCCTACCTCAACTCCGACACGTCGCCATGACCCGAGCCTTGCCATGTGCTGTTGAGTTGCACGACCTCACCAAGTCGTTCGGGGACGTTCTCGCGGTCGACGAGGTCAGCGCCGTCGCGCTGCCGGGCGAGGTCACGGCCCTGCTCGGGCCCAACGGGGCCGGCAAGACCACTACCCTGCGGATGCTCCTGGGTCTCGTGGCACCAAGTAGCGGGACCGCGACGTTCGGTGGCAGGCGGTACGACGAGCTGACGGACCCTGTGCGCCGGGTCGGCGCGGTCCTCGAGGCGTCCGGCTGCCACCCCGGGCGTACCCCACTGGATCACCTGCGCATCCTCGCGACAGCGTCCCGGCTGCCCAAGGACGCGCCGACGCGCGTCCTGGCCGAGACCGGGCTCGCCGCGGACGCTCGGCGGCGAGTCGGGGAGTTCTCCCTCGGCATGCGCCAGCGGCTGGGGCTGGCCGCGGCGATGCTCGGTGACCCGGACGTCCTCGTACTGGACGAGCCGACGAACGGCCTTGACCCTCCAGGTGTGCGGTGGCTGCGGGGGTACGTGCGGCGACTTGCGGACGAGGGCCGCACGGTGCTGGTCTCCAGCCATGCACTGAGCGAGGTCGAGCAGACCGCCGACCACGTGCTCGTCCTCGCCCATGGGCGGCTGCTCCGATCGTCCAGGCTCGCCGCGCTGCGCGCCGAGGCGGGCGTCGGCTCGCGAGTCCGCACGCCGGACCCGGATCGACTGTGCGCGGCCCTCCAGGCGGCCGGCCATCGCTTTCGTCGTACGGAGGAGGGACTCGCCGTCGACGCCTCACCCGAGGAGGTGGGGGAACTCGCGGCAGCACACGGAGTCGTGTTGCACGGTCTCGTGGCGACGGCCGACCTGGAGCAGGCCTTCTTCCGACTCATCCAGGAGTCCGGATCGGCCCGGCGTCCGGCGTCGACCGAGGGGGCGGGGTCATGAGGGCGCTCGTCCATGCGGAGGTGCTCAAACTGCGCACCCGGACGGCGGCATGGTTGCTGCTCGCGACGCTCGGCCTGGTGGCACTCACGATCGGGGAGAGCGTCCCGAAGGTCGGCGACCCGAACGCCTCGGTGTCCCTCGACGACCCCGGTCTCCTGGCCGGCATCGTCGGGATCGGCTTCGGCGTCCCCGAGGTGTTGGTGGTGCTGCTCGGCGGGCTCGCATTCACGCAGGAGTTCCGCTACGGCACGATAACGTCCACGTATCTGGGCGAGCCGCGCCGCACGCGCGTCCTGGTCGCGAAGTGGCTGTCGTTGGCCCTCGCCAGCGTCGTCATCACCATCGCGACGCTGGCATTCTCGGCGACGTTCGGCATCGCGCTCATCAGCTCCCGGAACGGCGAGGTAACCCTTGCGACGCAGTTCTGGCAGACGGCCGCCGCGGCATTCGTCGTCATGGCGGCATACTGCGTCATCGGCGTCGCGGTCGGCGCGCTGGTCCGCAACCAGATCGCCGCCGCCGTCGGTGTGCTGGTCTGGATGCTCGCCGTCGAGCAGACCGTCACCCCCTCCTTCCCGGCGATCGGACGGTGGATGCCCGGGGGAGCGACCGATGCGTTGCTGCAACTGGGCCCAGAACTCGGCCTCGAGGGGAAGCTGCTATCCGCGCCGGTGGGTGGGCTCGTCCTCCTCGGGTACACCGCAGCGGCGCTCACACTCGCCCTCCTGCTCACCCCACGGCGAGATGTCCTGTGACAGGAATAGCGACATGACGCCCGGTGAGAACTGGTATCCCACCGACAATCCGGATGCCATTGCGCTGTCGCCCAAGCTGGAACGTCGTCACCGAGCGCATTCCCGGATTACCGGAACAACACGTTCAGGTTCTGGGCGGGAGGATCGGCCGACACCGCTGTCGCGCTGTCGCTCCACCCGCCATTGATTCCGGCCGCCGATCTGGATGCCCTTCAAGTCGCCACTGCGCACCAAGGCATGAGTCTGACGTTAGACGCCTTGCCTGCTCCCGAGCCCTGATCGCCGACATCGTCAACACCGTGCCATCACCGCCATCCAGGCCCAGGGATCCGCCGCCGAGCCTGCGGCCCCAGCGATCGGATCCAGCTGACCGATCGGTGCGCCGCGACGGTCGCCAGTTCGATCGGTGCGGCGGCGACCTCCGCCGACAGCGGCTAGCAGTGATCCCACCCGTCACCTCACCCTGTCACCCCCGCCGGTCTCCTCACCCCGTCACCCTGACCCGCGCGTGATCCGCCGGCTCGGCGGCGGCCAGCGCGCCGATCACCAACCCGAGCGCGACCACCGCCCCCGCCTTGTCCAACGGGTGGTTGCCGTTTCCGCACTTGGGCGACTGCACGCACGACGGGCAGCCCGTTTCGCAGCCGCATCCGAGAACCGCCTCGCGCACCGCCGTCAGCCAGTCCACGAGCACCTCGTGCCCGCGCTCCGCGAAACCCGCACCACCCGGGTAGCCGTCGTAGACGATGACGGTCGGCTCGCCGGTGTCCGGATGCAGTGCCGTCGACAGGCCGCCGATATCCGAACGATCACAGCCGGCGAACAACGGCAGCAAGCCGATGGCCGCATGCTCGGCAGCGTGCAGCGAGCCGGGCACGTCAGCCTCGGACAGCCCGGCGGCCAGCAGGGTGTCCAGGCCGATCGTGTACCAGACGGCCCGGGTGGACAGCGTCTGCCGGGGCATGTCCAGGCCGATCGTGTCGATGAGCTCGCCGCCCGGTCGGCGGCGCAGATAGCCGATCACCTGCTCGGTGACCTCGACGGGCCCCATGCCGACCCGGACGTTGCTGCCGCAGGTGCGCCCGGTGTGCACCGATGTCATCGACACCGTCGAGACCGACCGGGCGATGGTCGACCACTCCGGCCGATCGGCTCGCACCAGCGCGACCCCGGACTGCAGATCGAGGGACTGGACCACGTAACTCTCGCCACGGTGCAAGTGCACTGCCCCGGCGTGCACCGCCGCCGGGGCGCGCCCGACATCGACCGTGCCCAGCAATCGCGCGCTGTCCTCCTCCACGATCGCCACCTGACCGCCGCCGCCGCCCCTCAGGTCGACCCCATCGGCCGGGTGTCCCGGCTCGGTGAAGTAGTAGCCGGACGGCCGTCTGCGCAGCACCCCGCGCGCCACCAGGTCGGCGACCACCGGACCGACGACCGCGAGACCGCCGAACAGCTCGAGGTCGTCCGATGTCAGGTGCCGTTCCGCCGCGGCGCAGGCCAGCTGCGGGCCCAGGATGTACGGATTCGTCGGATCGGTGACGGCTGCCTCCACCGGCCGACCGAAGACTGTCTCGGGATGGTGCACCAGGTAGGAATCCAGTGGGTCGTCACGGGCGACGAACACCACCAGCGCGCGCCGCCCCGCGTCGGCGCGACGCCCCGCCCGCCCTGCCTGCTGCCACATCGACGCCAGCGTGCCCGGGTAACCCGCCAGCACCGCGGCGTCCAGACCGGCGATGTCGACCCCGAGTTCCAAGGCGTTGGTGGAGGCCACGCCCATCAGCTCGCCGGAGCCCAGCGCGCGTTCCAGCTCCCTGCGGTCCTCCGGCAGGTAGCCGCCGCGGTAGGCGGCCACCGAGTCGACCAGTGCCGGCGCGACGTCGGCCAGCCTGCGGCGCGCACTCAACGCGGTCTGCTCGGCGCCGTGCCGGGAGCGCACGAAGGTCAGCGTCCGCGCTCCCGACGCCACCAGATCGGCCATCATCCGGGCGGCCTCGGACGGCGCGGACCGGCGAACCGGCGCGCCCATCTCGCCCGAACTGCCGGCCATGAAACCCGGCTCGAACAGCACGAAATCCGCGCCAGGTCGCGGTGACCCGTCGTCGGTCACCGCGACGAACGGCCGTCCGACCAGTCGCTGCGCCGCGCGCGCCGGTTCGGCGGAGGTGGCCGAGGCGAGCACCACGACCGGGTCGGACCCGTACCGGCGGGCCATCCGGATGAGCCGGCGCAGCACCAGAGCGACGTGGGACCCGAACACCCCTCGGTAGGCGTGGCACTCGTCGACCACCACGTACCTGAGCCGGCGCAGCACGCGCGCCCAGCGCTGGTGCCCGGCGAGCACGCCCCGGTGCAGCATGTCCGGGTTGGTCAGGATCCAGTTCGCGTGGGCGCGTGCCCAGTCGCGGTCCGCCACGGCGGCGTCGCCGTCGTAGCACGCCGCGCGGATCCCGGACAGGGCCAGCGATTCGACGAACCCGAGCTGATCGGCCGCCAGGGCCTTGGTCGGTGACAGGTACAGGGCGCAGGCACGGCGGTCGGCGAGCAGTGCCGTCAGTACCGGCAGCAGGTAGCCCAGCGACTTACCGGAGGCGGTCCCGGTGGCGATGACGACGTCACGTCCGGTGTGCGCCAGGTCGGCCGCCTCGGCCTGATGTGTCCAGGGGGCGCCGATGCCGGAAGTGAGAAACGTCACCCGAAGGTTCTCCGGGATCCAGACGGGCCAGGGCGCGGATCTTCCAGGCCGATGCGCAAGTTGCTCCACATGGGTGACGAACGATGTGAGCGATTTCACTTCGTCTGTGCTGCACCGATTCAGCACGGCCAGCAGTCCGTCAGGATCTGCGGGCGAAACCGGTGACATCACCCATCCATTGTGGCCACATGGTGGACTGTGTTCGAACCTGCGCGTAAGTCCGGTATGTCTGATCGCAACTCGAGGGCGATCGTGCACAAGGTGGCTCTAACGGTGCCATAGAGTACTCAGCGTCACGTCGGGCCCCGGCCCGCGACGCAATCACCAGCGCCGATCGCATCAGCGATGGGCCGGTCACCAAGAAATGTGCGCGCCACGCATAGATCGGGAGCTCGATGTCCAACAACCTTGCCGCGGATCTGACCGTCACCGGCAGTGATCAACTCATCGTCATCGGTGTCGCGGTGGTCGCCCTGGTGGCCCTTGTCGTCGCCTTCGTGTTGCGCGCCGGTGTACTGGCCGCCGACAAGGGCACTCCCAAGATGCAGGCCATCTCCGAAGCGGTCCAGGAGGGTGCCGCCGCCTACCTCGGTCGGCAGTTCCGGACCCTCGCGGTCTTCGTGGTCGTGGTCTTCTTGTTGCTCTTCGTGCTGCCGGCCGACACCCAGAGCGAGCGAATCGGCCGGTCGATCTTCTTCCTGCTGGGAGCCTTGTTCTCGGCCACCATCGGCTACGTGGGCATGTGGCTCGCGACCAGGGCGAATGTCCGGGTGGCTGCCGCGGCCAATGGCGCAGGCCGTGAGCGGGCCATGCAGATCGCGTTCCGGACCGGCGGCACGGTCGGCCTGGCGACCACCGGCCTCGGTCTGCTGGGCGCCTCGGTGGTGGTGCTCGTCTACACCGGTAGTGCGCCGAAGGTGCTGGAGGGCTTCGGTTTCGGCGCCGCGCTGCTCGCCATGTTCATGAGGGTCGGCGGCGGCATCTTCACCAAGGCCGCCGACGTCGGCGCCGACCTGGTCGGCAAGGTCGAGAAGGGCATCCCGGAGGACGACCCCCGCAACGCCGCCACCATCGCCGACAACGTGGGTGACAACGTCGGCGACTGCGCGGGCATGGCGGCGGACCTGTTCGAGTCCTACGCCGTCACGCTGGTGGCCTCGCTGATCCTGGGCAGCGCCGCATTCGGCTCCAAGGGCCTGGTCTTCCCGCTGATCGTTCCGGCGCTCGGCGTTCTGACCGCGATCATCGGCGTGTACATCACCAAGGCCAGGCAGGGTGAGCCGGGACTCACCACGATCACCCGATCGTTCTACATCTCGGCCGTCATCTCCGCGGTCTTGTGCACCGTGGCCGCATTCGCCTACCTGCCGAAGAACTTCCGGGACCTGGGGGTGCCCCTGGTGGCCGACCAGACTGGCAACCCGGCCCTCATCGCGTCCGTGGCGGTGATCATCGGCATCGTGCTGGCCGGCGTCATCCTGTGGCTGACCGGCTACTTCACCGGCACCCATACCAAACCGACGCAGGACGTCGCCACGTCTTCGCTGACCGGTGCGGCCACCGTCATCCTGGCCGGTATCTCGGTGGGCTTCGAATCCGCCGTTTACACCGCGTTGGTGATCGCCGCCGCGGTCTACGGCGCGTACCTGCTGTCCGGCTCGTTGATCGTCTCGCTCTTCGCCATCGCCCTGGCCGGCTGCGGCCTGCTGACCACGGTCGGTGTGATCGTCGCGATGGACACCTTCGGTCCGGTCTCGGACAACGCCCAGGGGGTGGCCGAGATGAGCGGCGAGGTGTCGTCGGAGGGTGCGAAGATCCTCACCGAACTGGACGCGGTCGGCAACACCACGAAGGCGATCACCAAGGGCATCGCCATCTCCACCGCCGTGCTCGCGGCGACCGCGCTGTTCGGCTCGTACTCCGACGCCATCGGCCAGGCGCTCGTGACCGCCGGGCAGTCCGTCAGCGTGTTCACCGCCAATGTGGTCTCGCCCAACACGCTCGTCGGGATGCTGCTCGGTGCGGCGGTCGTGTTCATGTTCTCCGGGCTCGCGGTGAATGCGGTGGCCCGGGCGGCCGGCGCCGTCGTCATGGAGGTGCGCAAGCAGTTCCACGACCACCCCGGGATCATGGACGGCTCGCAGCGGCCGGAGTACGGCCGCGTCGTCGACATCTGCACCCGCGACTCGCTGCGTGAGCTGGCCACGCCGGGCCTGATGGCGGTGTTCGCGCCGATCGCGGTCGGTTTCGGGCTCGGGGTCGGTCCGCTCGCGGGCTACCTGGCGGGCGCGATCGCCACCGGCACCCTGATGGCCGTGTTCCTGGCCAACTCGGGCGGTTCCTGGGACAACGCCAAGAAGATCGTCGAGGACGGTGTTCACGGCGGCAAGGGATCACCGGCGCACGAGGCCACCGTCATCGGAGACACCGTCGGTGATCCCTTCAAGGACACCGCCGGACCGGCCATCAACCCGCTGCTCAAGGTGATGAACCTGGTGTCCCTGCTGATCGCGCCTGCGGTCGTCGCACTCACCGTCGGGTCGTCGGCCAACGACGGCATCCGGTACGGCATCTCGGTCGTCGCGGTGGGCATCATCGTGGGAGCCGTGCTGGTGTCCAAGCGACGCGCCAACGCGCTGCAGGTCGAGGAACCGCTGCACGCCTGACAATCACCGCACGCCGACGGCTCACCGCCCGCGGCGCCCGCCCCCGGCTATCCGGGTGGCGCGGCGGCGCGGGCGGTACCGTCTGCTGGTACGGACCCGCGGGTGACGGGTGGGCATGGCGATGTCCCCTCCACCGGTGCCGTCCGGGCGTGGTCGGGGACCGTCTGGTGGGTGCATCCCTGATGACGCCGTGGCAGCGCACGACCGACCTCCACGACGGAACAGGACGCATCGATGAGACGCATCACTGCAGCCACCCTGCTGCCGGCCGCAGTTCTGCTGGTGTCCGCCTGCAGTTCGGGCAGCAAGAGCAGCACGTCATCGAGTTCGTCCGCGGCGGCGCCGTCGTCGGCATCGTCCGCGGCCCGTTCGGCGCCCTCCGGCGCGGCCGGGTCCTCTCAGGCCACCGGTGAATCCGCCGGGGCGGGTGGTGGCTCGCTGTCGGGAAGCCCGGCCACCGAGTTGACGACCGACGCCAGCGCCGAAGTGACACCCGCCACCCTGGACGCGCAGACGACGGCGTGGTTCGACGCGTTGTGCACCGGGATCGCCCCGATCAAGGCGGTGGAAAGCGCCGGCCTGGATACACCCGGTCAGGATCCTGCCTCTCAATGGCGAGCCGAACTGAACGGGTTGAACACGCTGAGCCGGGCCTTTTCCGCCACGTCGGTTACGTTGGCGACGACCCAGCCGCCGACCTTCGACAACGGAATCCGGTTCGCCGAGTTGGTCACGACGGGGCTGGGCACCGCGGGGGGCGACCTGGCCAAGAGCGCCGGCACTTTCGCCGCTGTCGATCCCACCGACGCGACCGCACTCGCCCGGGCCAAGACAACGTTGCAGACCGACCTCGTCTCGGCCTTGTCGCCCCTGCAGTCGATCTCGGGACTCGACCCGGCGATCCAGGCGGCGACGCGGGAGATCCCTTCCTGCAAGAACCTGGACGTGTGACCGCGTTGTTCAACCGACCCCGCCCGCAATCTTGACCCGAACGCATCGATCGAAGGGATCTGGGATGAAGCAGCGCATCGTCCTCACGGCGGCATACGGCGCTGCCTTCCTGGTGTTGGCGGCCTGTTCGCAGTCGGTGCAGGGCTCCGCTCAGGTCGGCAGCACGACGGCTACGAGCACGACGTCCTCCGCGAGCACGACCTCGTCCTCGCGCACCTCGACTACGTCATCCCGGACCTCGACCTCGACGTCCACCTCGACCTCGACATCGGACAAATCGACCACCGACACCACTGACTCCACCGAAACGGAGACTTCGTCGTCATCCGGTCTGGATTCCGACACCGTGTACTGGTTCACCACGTTCTGCCAGGGCATCAGCGATCTGACCCAGTACGCGTCGCCGGACACGACGGGGCAGACCCTGGCGCAGGCCCAACAGACAGTGGTCGATGCGTACACGAACATTTCGCTCAGCGCGGAGACCACGGTTGAGGTCCTGCAGCAGACGCCCCCGCCAGGCATTGCCAACGGAGGGGATCTGGCGCAGGCCGCTATCGACCGGCTCTCCAGCTTGTCCGACGTCTACGGCAAAGGCGCGCAGTCCATCGCCGCCCTGACACCGGCGAGCGAGGATGACTTGAAAGCCGCAATCGACGCCATCGAGAAGCAGGCGACCGACGCTCAGCCGAACACGATTGCCGACGTCGATCCGGCAGTACTGGCGGCCGCCAAGCAGCTGCCGGACTGCCGGAAAGTGCTCAACTGACCTGCTGGGTGTGACTCCGCCCGTGAGCCCGAGCGAAGGCGCGCGCGAGGACTTGCGCGGATGAGCGCCCTTGACGACGCGGCTGCAGATGATCCGTCCGAAGGTTGCGAAGAGCTGCCTGATCCCGGCCTCGCCGGCCGGCAGCCCGGGCGACCCGCCGATCATCGTCCAGGTCGGGGTGATCAGTTCGAGGATTCCGTCGATGTCCTGGGCGCCGACCAACTCGAGAAAGCGCCGCGCCAGGGCGATGGTGTGATCCCGATCGGACATGACCGTGCCTTTCAGTTCGCGGTTGAGGTGTGTCGCCGGGCTTTGTCAGAAACTCCACGCCGGCCTGACGCTGAGAAGTCTGTCGGCCGGACCGGTAGCGGCCATCGGTAGCCGCTACTCAGTTCGCCTCCGCCCATTACTGACCGGGTGGAACCGGCGGGCCCGATTGGGAGGACGGACATAGCCATCCGGGCGGCGGCCGGCGGTGCGTGGGCAGTCGATCGTCGGGTGGGGGGGCCGCTGCGGGCGGCGGCCGGTAGTGCGGAGGTGGTCGATCATCGGGGTGGCAGCACCCGGCGACCCCTTACCACCCCTTCGCCGCCGTGGCGGGCGATGACATCCGTCATCACGCGACGGGCGGCACGCACGTCGTCCGCTCCGTGCGTCGCGGTGATCTCGGCGACCAGGTCGGCGCGTATCCGCTGGCCGGCCTCGATCGCGGACCGCGCTCGTGCGGTGAGCGCGATCCGCCGCGCGCGTCCGTCCTCCGGGTCGACTTGCTGGCGCACCCAGCCACGCTGGCGCAGATCCGCGATCGCTTTCGACGCAGCCTGCTGGCTGACCTGCATCCGTTGGGCGAGATCGCTGACCGTCAGGTCGTTCTCGACGAGGTGCTGGAAGATCACCCCGTCACCGAACCGGACGTCGGTGAAGCCGTCACCGACCAACCGGCGCTGGACCTCCTCGGCCCATGCCCACCCGGCGAACAGCGACAGCAGGGTCAGGTCGAGGTCCTCCAGAGCGATGCATCGATCCGTCACATATTTACTAAACCATAGTTGTGCAGTAGGTATACAACCATGATTGTGGAATCCTTCGTCGACATCGCTCGGGATCAGGCCGCCCCGTCGCTGCACACCGACGGGAGTCACCTCGGGCCGGCGCAGCGGCGCCAGGCCGCCGGGCCCGGCGTTGGGGGGTTACCCTGACCAAGCGTGAAAAGGGGGAGCCGGTGAGTCAGCTGTCGCTGTTCTCCGCCGACCTCACACCGCCGCAGCTGTCCGACCTGGGTGGCCTGCTGGCCGCTCACGGGCAGATCGCCGCCGGGCCGGACGGCGTCCGGTTGTCGATCCTGCTCGCGGACCAATGGCGGGCCGAGGCGCTGCTCCGGGAGTGCCGGGTCAGGGACGTCGATGCCGAGGTGATCGCGGGTTCGGGTACCGAGCCTGCCGTCGGCGCTCAGGAGCTCCGGCCCGCCGCAGTCGGGGACGCCGGGCGAACCGCGACGATTTTCCGGTCGCAGCGAACCGCGACCTTGGCCGCTCTGGCAGCGGATTGGACCCGCGGCGCGGTCAAGGCCGTTCCTGCCGGTCTCCCGCTCACCCCGGGCCTGCTGCGTTGCTGGACGATCGCCGCCGGCCAGCCCGCCGCGGTGGGATTCCTGCTCGGATTGGACCCGCACGCCCCGGACACCTACGAGCCGCTGGCTGCCGTCTGCGCGGCTGCGGGATTGGCCGGATCGTTGCTCGGCGTGCGTGGCGGTGGCCCCGCTGTGCGTATCGTCGGGTACAGACGGTGCGCGCGGCTGGCCGAGATGATCGGTACGCCGCCGCCCGAGGCGCCTCGGGGGGCGTTCCCGGCACTGTCGCACTGACCGACTCCAAGGCGGCTTCGACCAGCTCCACGGGGGTCCAGCATCGAGCCGCTCCACGGGCAGCAGCGTGATGCGGTCCCTGGGGCCGACTTCGACCGGTGCGCCGCGGCGTCGATCAGTACGGCGGCGTCGACCAGTTCCGGTGAGCAGCACCAGGCGCCTGCCCCTCGTCGTCCTGCGCGAGCGCTACCGTCAGCGACGTGCCGGACCCGCACGAGGGTCTTGCCCCACTGTGGCATCCTGCTCCGGATGGCTCGAAGTAGAACCGTGGTGCTGTACCGGGTGACATGGCGAGCGATGCCGAACACCACCGCAGGCGTCCGACGTCGCGGCGAATGCATCTGTATATAAGGAGAACGTGAGCCTATGGCCGCTGGCAAGAGCGTGGCGAAGAACGGGTCCGGAGTGCGCCTGGTCGTCGTCGAATCCCCGAGCAAGGCCAAGACGATCTCGGGCTTTCTCGGCGACGGATACATCGTCGAGTCCTCCGTCGGCCATATCCGCGACCTGCCCCGCGGGGCGGCCGACGTTCCGGCCAAGTACAAGGGTGAGCCCTGGGCCCGGCTCGGGGTGAACACCGAGAACGGCTTCGAACCGCTGTATGTCATCTCGCCGGAGAAGAAGGCGCAGGTCGCCAAGCTCAAATCACTGCTGGCCGGCGCCGACGAGCTCTACCTGGCCACAGACGAGGACCGCGAGGGCGAGGCCATCGCGTGGCACCTGCTGGAAACCCTCAAGCCCAAGGTGCCGGTCAAGCGGATGGTGTTCCACGAGATCACCCCGGCCGCGATCCGCGCCGCGGCCGCCAGCCCGAGGGAGATCGACGACAACCTGGTCGACGCCCAGGAGACCCGCCGCATCCTGGACCGGTTGTACGGCTACGAAGTGTCCCCGGTGCTGTGGAAGAAGGTGATGCCCAAGCTCTCGGCCGGCCGGGTCCAGTCGGTGGCCACCCGCATCATCGTCCAGCGCGAACGCGAGCGGATGGCCTTCCGCACCGGCACTTATTGGGGTCTTGACGGGCTGTTCGCCCAGGCGGATGAGCGCGAGGCGAAGGCTTTCTCGGCGGCACTGTCCTCCGTCGCGGGCCAACGGCTGGCCGTCGGCCGCGACTTCGACCCTGCGACCGGAGCGATCAAGGCGGGCACCGACGTGCTGCTGCTGGACGAGGACGGCGCGCGCAGCCTGGCGGCCTCCCTCGAGGGCGGCACGGCCACCGTCAGCTCGGTCGAGGAAAAGCCGTACACCCGCAGGCCGTACCCGCCGTTCATGACGTCCACCCTGCAGCAGGAGGCCGGGCGCAAGCTGGGTTTCAACTCCGAGCGCACCATGCGCACCGCGCAGCGACTGTACGAGTCCGGCTACATCACCTACATGCGTACCGACTCGACGACGCTGAGCATCACAGCGCAGGAGGCTGCCCGGACGCAGGCCCGGGAGCTGTACGGCCCGGAGTACGTCCCGGACACCCCGCGCCAGTACACCCGCAAGGTGAAGAACGCGCAGGAGGCGCACGAGGCGATCCGGCCCGCGGGCGAACACTTCCGCACTCCGGGCCAGGTGGCGGGCAAGCTCTCCGGTGACGAGTTCCGGCTGTACGAGCTGATCTGGCAACGCACGATCGCCTCGCAGATGGTGGACGCGAAGGGGCTGACGCTCTCGGTCAAGATCGTCGCCACCGCTGACGGGCGGGAGTGCGTCTTCAGCGCATCGGGGCGCACAATCACCTTTCCTGGGTTCCTGCGGGCGTATGTGGAGACGGTCGACGCCGAGGCCGGTGGCGAGGCCGACGATGCCGAGCGCCGGCTGCCGAAGCTGACCACCGGCCAGCAACTGGACACCCGCGAGCTGATCCCGGGCAGCCACGTCACCACCCCGCCGGCCAGGTACACCGAGCCGTCGCTGATCGGCGCGCTGCAGGAGCTGGGCATCGGCCGGCCGTCCACCTACACCTCGATCATCCGCACGATCGTCGAGCGCGGGTACGTGTGGAGGAAGGGCCAGGCGCTGGTGCCCTCATGGATCGCCTTCGCGGTCATCGGGCTGCTCGAGCAGCACTTCGCCCGGCTGGTCGACTACGACTTCACCGCCGCCATGGAGGACGAGCTCGACGCCATCGCGAACGGCCAGATCGGCCGCACGGACTGGCTGTCCGCGTTCTACTTCGGCGGTGACGTCGGCCCCCAGGGTTCGGTCGGCCGGACCGGCGGACTGAAGAAGCTGGTCGGGGAGCGGCTGGAGGACATCGACGCCCGCGAGGTGAACTCGCTGCCGTTGCTCACCGACTCGCAGGGGCTGCAGGTGCTCGTCAGGGTGGGCCGGTACGGGCCGTATCTGGAGCGGGTCGTCGTCGGCGATGACGGTGCGGCACAGTCTCAGCGGGCCAACCTGCCTGAGGACCTGGCGCCCGACGAGGTGACGGCCGAGGTCGCCGAGGAACTGTTCGACCAGGCCGCGGACGGTGGCGAGAACGAACTCGGCGTCGACCCCGACTCGGGCAACGTCATCGTCGCGCGGGACGGCCGGTACGGGCCCTACGTCACCGAGATCCTGCCGACCCCCGAGCAGCCGCAGGAAGGCGCGCCGGCACCCAAGAAGGCACCCAAGGCGGCCAAGCCGCGGACGGCGTCGCTGTTCAAGGCCATGTCGCTGGACTCCGTCGACCTGCCGACGGCACTGCGGTTGCTGTCGCTGCCCAGGGTGGTCGGGGTCGACCCGGCCGACGGTGTCGAGATCACCGCGCAGAACGGCCGGTACGGGCCATACCTGAAGAAGGGCACCGACTCTCGGTCGCTGACGGATGAGGAGGCGCTGTTCACCGTCACGATGGACGAGGCTCTGGCCCTGTATGCCCAACCGAAAACGCGGGGCCGGTCGGCCGCTGCCGCGCCGCCGCTGCGGGAGGTCGGGCCAGACCCGGCGGGCGGCAAGCCGATGGTGATCAAGGACGGCCGGTTCGGGCCGTATGTCACCGATGGCGAGACGAACGCGTCGCTGCGCAAGGGCGACGAGGTCGAGACCCTGACGTTGGAGCGGGCGGCCGAACTGCTCGCCGATCGGCGGGCTCGTGGGCCGGCACCGAAGCGCGCACCCGCCCGGAAGGCCCCTGCGGCGACCGCCAAACGGAAGAAGCCGACGCGCACCGCGGCGAGCTGAGCGCTCGGCGGGCGCGTTGCGCTTGCTGCGGGCGCGTTGCTCTCCTCGCGCCGGGCGTTGCTGGCCGTCGGCGCGTTGCGCTCCCCGCAGGCGCGGAGCCTCTTCTGCAGGGTGAGCAACGCCGGGGTGATCAGCGCGATGTCGGAGCCGAAGGAGCTCGAGCGGCAGGACCGGGAACATGGCCGGCGTATCAACTGCCGCGATCCTCCAAGTCGCTGGCGCGAGCGCCTACGATCGATCCATGACGGCGGGCTTCGACGCCATGCGTGGGACCGACCAACGGTTTTCCGACGCGCTGAGCGGCGCGGATGGCACCTGGGATCCGGCCGTCCTGATGCCTGTCCTCGATGTGTATCCGGATGCGCTCTCGGCCCCCATGCCCTCGCTCGATGCCGGGTCGATTCCGCTCGTCACCGCCGTGACGGCGGGTACTGCCGCGGACCGCGTCGTGCCTGACGGGCAGCCTGCCGCGCCGGCCCAGCCGCTGCGGTCGCTCGGGCAGGCCTCCGCCGGGCGCCTACCGGCGAGTGCTCGCGGGCCGGCATCCACCCAGCGCGCGGCGCGGCCGGCTCCGGTCGCCCGTCCGCGTCCCGCGCCACAACCCAGGGCACCCGGACCAGCGGCGCAGACCGGTTCGCCGGCGGCCATCCGGCCGGCGGCTCCGAGCCCGGCGAACGCCCAGTCGGCACTGCGGAACATCTCGGACATGATCGGCGCGTGGAGTTACCAGAGCAAGATCACGCAGTCCGACGCCTACTGGAACGCCCGCCAGCAGATCTCCGGTCAGTCCGTTCGCCCGGCGTCTCCCCTGCGTTCGGTGCCGTCGGCGTCATCGGCACAGCGCTCCGCGTCGTCGGCACAACGCTCCGCCCCGTCGACACAACGCTCCGCGCCGTCACAGCAGTACAGCCCTCCGTCAGCGCAGCGATACAGTCCGTCGCAGCCGCAGGCCTCGACGTCCCCGGACGAGGTGGCGCCCGCGGCACCCACGGTCTCCCAATACGGACAAATGCGGGAGATCCGGAACCAGTCGCAGCTGCGCCGGGCCGCCCGATCACCGCGCGAGGCGAGGAAATCCCGCGGGCAGAGCGGGCTTGCGGTGCTGGTCTTCATCGTGGTCGTGCTGTTCGCCACCGGTGTCGGTCAGCGGATCCTCGACGCCATCAACGCGCTTTTCCAGCGGTGAAGCGGCTGACTTCGGGGGATCGGCGGGCGGTGAACCGGCAGTGAGCCGCAAACGCGAACCCAACTCGGTGACCGTGCTGTTGCGGATATCGATATTCCGACGGCTCTGGGCGGCCATCGCCATCTCCAGCCTGGGCGATTGGCTCGGACTGCTGGCCACCACCGCATTGGCCGCTTACCTGACCAAGGACTCGTCGAACCTCGCGCAGGGCGCCGCCGTGTCCGGGGTGTTGCTGACCAGACTGCTGCCCGACCTGATCCTGGGGCCGGTGGCCGGCGCGCTGGTCGACCGGTTCGACCGCCGGACGGTGGCCATCGTCGGCGACACCCTGGCCGGGCTGCTCTACGTGTCGATCCTGGTGTCGGGCAATTTGGTCTGGTTGCTGGTCGCGCAGTTCCTGGTCGAGGCCATCGGGCTGTTCTCCACCCCGGCCAAGCAGGCCATGTGGGTGAACATCGTGCCGCGCGAGCGGTTGGCGGTGGCCAACCAGCTCAACTTGGTGTCGGTCTACGGCATGGTGCCGGTCGCGGGCATAATCTTCACCCTGCTGTCGACCGTTGCCAGTTTTTTCGGGGTGCCGGATCTGTCCGGCTCCGGTGGCGGCGCGTTGATCTCCGGGTCCACGAACACGCTGGCGATCAACATCGCGCTCGGGCTGGACGCCGCCACCTACTTCTTCTCCGCCGGCATGGTGTTCTTCTCGCGCAGAATGATCCCGTCGTTCGTCGGTGAACGATCCTCGTCCAAGAACATCTTCTCGCTGATCGTCGAGGGTATCTCGTTCATCCGGCGCAACCGGCTGATGCGCGCCATCTACATCGGGATCCTCGGCGCGTTCGGGGCCGGCGGTCTCGTCGTCGGGGTGGCCCAGGCCTTCGTGGCAACACTCGGAGCAGGCAATGCCGGGTACGGCATCCTGTTCAGCACAGTGTTCACCGGGTTGGCGCTCGGGCTGCTGATCGGGCCCAAGGTGTTCCCGACGATCCCGCGCCGGATGATCTTCACCCCGGCCATCGGCGCGGCGGGGATCTCGCTGATCGTGATGAGCGTGCTGCAGGACTTCCTCGGCGCGGCCATCACCGCGGCCGTGATGGGCGTGTTCGCCGGCGTCGCCTGGATCAACGGAATCACCATGATCGGCCAGGAGGTCTCCGATCAGCTCCGCGGCCGGGTCTTCGCGTTCGTCATGTCCTCGGTCCGGATCATCCTGCTCGCTACCATCGCGGCAGGCCCGATCCTGGCCGGTGCCCTCGGTCCGTACCCGGTGTCCGCCGGGGACTTCCGGATGGAGATCAGCGGTCCGGCGATCGTGCTGGCCGCCGGTGGGCTGATCGCGCTGCTGGTGAGCCTGTACGCGGGACGGCAGGTCGGCGGGCTGACGTCGGGCCTGACCCGGCGGCTGTTCGGTCGCCAGCAGTTGAACATCTGGGACGACCACGACGATCACGCCGGCGCGCTCATCGCGATCGAGGGCGCGGATCAGGGCACTGTCACCGGCTACGCCGACGCTATCGAAGATCATTTGCGTGCTCAGGGTCTGGTGATCGTCCGGGTGCGTTCGCGGGCCCCCGCAGACCCGGTGCGGATGCTTCGGGAGGGTGGTCCGGAGAGTCCGGCCGACGCCCTGCGGGCCACCGCCGACCTCGCCGACCTGTCGACCGCGCGGATCAGCCCGGCGCTGCAGGCCGGTGCGGTGGTGGTCTGCGAGGGTTTCATGGACGCCACGATCGTGCGGTACCGGGCGATCGGATTGGAGGAACAGCGGTTGGCGCGGGTCGCGCAATGGGCGGTGAACGGGCTGAAACCCGACCTGACCTTGGTGGTCGACCCGCCGGCGTCGGGCAACGGCCGGGCACCCGCGGCGGCGGGAGAGCCTTCTGACGTGACTGCGGCACGGCCAGATGCGTCACCGATCAACGGTGCGGCGAATGGCGCGGTGAATGGCGGCGCCGACACGCATGGATCCGCGCCCGATGGCGGCGGGCTTGAGTCTGCAAGTGAGCGTTCGGCGACTGACGGCGCTCCGGGCAACGATGCCCTGGACAACGGCGCGGTTCCGGCGCAGCATCGCGCCGAAGTCAACGGGGCAGTGCATCCAACGCAGAACCTGACTGAGCACGCCTCTGCAGACTCACTGGACGGTGTGAACGCAGTGAGCTCTGCAGATTCAGGGGACTCTGCAGATTCAGGGGATTTTGCAGATTCAGGGGGCTCCACGGACTCGGCGTCGACAGCCGCGCGTGCGGCACGCGGCGATGCCGCCGGGGCCTTGCAGGACTCCGCCGCGCGCGCGATGACGGCCCTGGCGCCGGCCGTTACCCCTCCAGCCGGGTTGGACGTGAAAGAGGCCGCCGAGCCGGCCGCCGCCACGCAGGCTTTGCCCGGCCAAGCGACAGCTCTGAAATCGGCCCCCGTCACCGCACCCGACGAGCTGACCGACGCGGCCGACGACGAGGACGAACAGGTCGATCCGGCGCAGGCCTATCGCGACCGGGCCTCCTACACCCCTGAGCGGTACATGATCGTGCAGCCCCACCACGGCGTGCTCGTGCCCGAGGTCGTCGGGCGGCTGGAGTCGGTCATGCGGCAACGGTCCCCGGCGCTGGCCGATCAACGACCGGCGGCCTGACCGGATCTCAATCGAGCAGTTGGTCCAAACGGACCGCTGGATCCGCCAACGCTCCCAGGTCAACCGACCGTCCGGCGACGCCGGCGCGCACCAGGTCCTCAATCTGCTCCGTCACCTCCCAGACGTTGGCGTTCAAGCCCGCGAGCACTCGGCCGCCCGCCACCCAGAACGCGAGGAACTCCGGCGCTGCCTCGCCCGACATGGTGGGATCGCCGCGGAAGATCACCGCGTCGTATCCGCCGGGGGTGACCCAACCGGCGTACTCGATGCTGAGGTCGTACTGGTCGGAGAAGAAGTATGGCACCGGCGCGTACTGCTCCGTCCGGCCCAGCATCGACCGCGCGGCGGCCGGTCCGCCGTTCAGCGCGTTCGCCCAGTGCTCGACCCGGATCCTGCTGTTCAGCAGCGGATTGAAAGAGGACGCGACGTCGCCGCAGGCCCAGATGTGCTCGTCGGAGGTCCGCAACGCCGCGTCGGTGACGATCCCGTTGTCGATCTCCAGCCCCGCTGATTCGGCCAATTCGACGGCCGGGCGAATGCCGACACCGACCGCGATCAGGTCGGCGGGCAGCACGGTGCCGTCTGCCAGCAGCACACCCGTGACGTCTTCGTCCTCGCCCTGGAACTCGCTCACCCGGGCGCCGAAGCGGAAATCGACCCCGTTTGCGACGTGCAGGTCCCGGTACACCGCGGCGACCTCGTCACCGAGCACCCGGCGCAACGGGAGGCTGTCCATCTCCAGCACGGTGACCGAGCAGCCGTGATGTCGTGCGGCCGCCGCGGTTTCCAGCCCGATCCAGCCGGCGCCGATGACTACCACCCGTCCGCCGCTGCGCAGGCCCGCGAGCAGGGCGTCCGCTTGGTCCAGGGTGCGTAGGTAATGCACGCCCGTCAGATCCGAGCCGGGGATCGTCAGGGTGCGCACCCGTGACCCGGTGGCCAGCAGCAGCTTTTCGTAGTGGATCGAGTCGGATGGATGGAGCGTGACCAGCCGGCGCGCGACGTCGATTCCCGTGGCGACGGTGCCCAGCCGCAGTTCGACGTCGTGCTCGGCGTACCAGTCGGCTTCGTGCACGCGGGCGCTCTCCCGCGGATCGTGGCCGAGCAGGTAACCCTTGGACAGCGGCGGGCGCTCGTAGGGCAGCTCGCTTTCCTCGCCGATCAGCACCACCCGGCCGGTGAATCCTTCCTCGCGCAGGGTCTCGGCTGCCTTGGCGCCTGCCAGTGAAGCGCCGATGATCACGTAGACGTCGTCGGTCATGCGCACAGGGTCCTCCGCAGCTCGCGGGCTGACAACCCGCGCATGGCCGTCCGTGGCACGGCCCGGGGCGTTGTCGGCCGCCTCGGATACCGTGTGCCGGAACCGGAAGATCTGGAGGTGTGCACGTGGCGCAGAGTCCGTCGGGTGCGGTGGACGTACCGGAACCTCTCCACGTCGTGAGTGGTTTCGGCGCGGCGGACGTGGCAGGCGCTGCCCGCTGGACGGCGTCGGACACCGAGCCGGTGCTGTGCTGTCTGTGCCACGTGCCGGGCTCTCCGGTGATGGCCGTCCCACCCTTCGGGGTGGTGCGCTGCCCGATCTGCGAGCTGGTGTTCGTCTCACCGAGGCTCAGTGCGGTGGCGCTGCAGCGGATGTATGACGATCCCGCCTACTTCGAGAACACCGTCTACGGCGACCCGGTCGGGCGGTCGCCGGCGATGATTCTGCAGCGGACGTGGACCGCCGGCCGGCTGGCAGGGCTTCTCGAGCGCCGACCGCCTCCTGGCAGGCTGCTGGAGATCGGCACCGGCTACGGGTACTTCCTGGCCACCGCCCGGGACGCCGGCTACCGGGTCGACGGGGTGGAGTTGTCCCGCGCAGCCGCCGCGCACGCGCGCGACCGGCTGGGTCTGAATATCTTCCAAGGTCAGCTGGACGAGGCCCCGGTGGGCGACCCGCCGGACGTCATCTGTTTTTGGGACACGCTGGAGCACGTCCCCGATCCGCTGGAGTTCCTGCGCGCGGTGCGCTCCCGGCTCGCCGACGACGGCGTCGTCGCGCTGTCCGTGCCGTCCTTCGCGTCTCCGCCGGCTCGGTTGCTGGGTGCCCGGTGGTGGACCCTCAAACCCGAGCAACACATCTGGCTGTTCACGCCGACGACCCTGCGGCTGCTGGCCGCCCGGGCCGGGTTGGTGATCACGTCGGTGGCCACGTCGCCGCTACGCAGGTCCAATGTGGGCCGGACGGATTCGCTGGTGGCGTTCGGGCGCGCGCTACCGCTGGTGGACCGATGACGACAGTCCCGGTGTTCGACGACGTCATCGGCCAGGACGAGGCGGTTCACGTGCTGTCCGCAGCGGTCGACGCGACGCACGGCGACCCGCAGGTGTCCGGCGCGGCCATGACGCACGCATGGCTGTTCACCGGTCCACCGGGCTCTGGGCGGTCGGTCGCCGCGCGGGCGTTCGCGGCCGCTCTGCAGTGTGCCGACCGGGGCTGCGGCCATTGCGCGCACTGCCGGACGGTGATGCACGCGACCCACGCCGACGTCAGAACGGTGATGCCCGAAGGGCTGACCATCTCCGTCAAGGAGATGCGGGCCGTGGTGCAGCTGGCCGCCCGCCGTCCAGCCACCGGCCGCTGGCAGATCGTGCTGATCGAGGACGCCGATCGGTTGACCGAGGGCGCGTCCAACGCGTTGCTCAAGGCCGTCGAAGAACCGCCGCCGCGCACCGTTTTCCTGCTGTGCGCGCCGTCCACCCACCCTGACGACGTGTCGGTGACGATCCGCTCGCGCTGCCGAGTGCTGGCGCTGCGGACCCCCTCGGCCGACTCGATCGCCGACGTGCTGGTCCGCCGCGACGGAATCGATCCGGAAACCGCGGACTGGGCGGCCTCGGTCGCGGCGGGTCACGTCGGCCGGGCCCGCCGGCTGGCGACCGACGAGGTCGCGCGCGAGCAGCGGCGCCGGGTCCTTGCCGTTCCGGGCGCGCTGCGCACCGTTGCGGACGTGTTCGTCGAAGCGGGGGAGCTGCTGGCAGCTGCCAAGAACGAGGCATCGTCGGTGTCGGACCGGCGGGACAGCGTCGAGCTGGACGAGCTGAAGACTGCGCTGGGCGCGGGCGGAACCGGGCGCGGCGCGGTGGGCGCCGCCCGGGGGACGGCCGGGGTGGTCAAGGAGCTGGAACGGCGGCAGAAGTCGCGGGCCACCCGAACCGAGCGTGATGTGCTCGACCGGGCGCTGGTTGATCTGTCCGGTTTCTACCGTGATGTGATTGCCGTGAGTCTGCAGTCGCCGGCGCCGCTGATGAACCCGGATGTCGCCAGCGACGTGATGGTGGCCGCGTCCCGGCTGGGTGCCCAGGGGGCGCTGCATAGGCTGGATGCGGTCCTCGCCTGCCGCGAGGCGATCGAGCTGAATGTCAAGCCGCAGATCGCGGTGGAAGCCATGATGATGGCGCTCTTCGCTGGCCCGGTCAGCGTGTGAGGTCCTTGTCGGCGAGCGTCGCCGCATGTTCGATGGGGGTGCCGTCTCGTCCACTCGTGCGCTCATGACGCCCCGGTACCCGCCGGTGCGATCGGCGAGGCGCGGAAGGGCCCCACTCCGCGCCGCATGTCAGGACTGTGCGCCGACCTATTCCGGCGCGATGTCCGAACAGCCGGCGCCAAGTCCGAACAACCGGCGCGAAGTTCCGGCTCGCTGCGCGGAGTTCGAGCGACCGCCGCCGCGGAGTCGCGACTGCTGTTCTTTCGCGCGCCGCTGGGGCAGCGGCTCTGGCTCGGTTTCACGCCGCTTGCCGTGTGGCCAACCGCGCCTGACGGTGGGCCGTAACCGGCACACTTCTCCCGCGTACCGTGAGCACATCAGTGCTGAGAGGGCGGGAGGTTCGGCGATGACATCGAACCCGGAGCTGGCGTTTTTTGCGGCCCTCGCCCGAGAGGGTCTGACCGAGGACGAGTTGATCGGGGCGGCACGCTCCGCAGCGGCCTCCGGCATCCCGGCGACCGGCGCAGATCCGTTCACCGGGTTGCCCACCGGGGCGGGGCTGACCTACACCGATCTGCTCAATACTCCCGCGGACGGCCGGCGGTACGAACTGATCGACGGGTGTCTGCTCGTGTCACCTACCCCGAGCCTGCGGCACCAGTACGTCGTCGGACGCCTCTTCCGGTTCCTCGTTGACGCCGCGGGCCCGAGCCTCGTCGTAGGCGAGAACTCGGATATCATCCTCGATCCAGGCACCGAGCGACGCACGGCAATCCCCGACATCTACATCGCCGGCGCCGACGGATTCTGGGAGACGACCGAGCATGCCCTGCCTGTCACGCACCTGCGGCTTGTCGTGGAGGTCGCCTCGCCGTCCAGCGCGATCACCGATCGGGTGCTCAAGGCAGAGGTCTATGCGGAAGCCGGGATCGCGCATTACTGGCGAGTCGAGTTTGCTTCCGACGATCGTTACGCCACCTGCGTCGTCGTCGCCTACCGGCTGGTCGACGGTACTTACCATGAGGTTGAGCGAGCGGGTCCGGGGGAGACGTTTGCGGTGCGCGAGCCGATCGGAATCTCCTTCGACCCGTTGGTGCTGACCGCCCGCCCCTGATGTTCCCGATCGCGCACTCTGGAGTCGGTTGCTGCGCCGCCATTGGTGATCATCACGGCCCAGCCGTGCCCGATCCGGCCGACCACCGAGCTGAGGCAACCCGGTCCGATCCGGTCGGTACCGCCCAGGAGCCCGATCCGTGGATCCGACCCGTGCCGACTCGTGCCGATCGGGGCGGATCCGTTCGGCACGGCTGAGCAGCACCCGATCCCGTGCCGACCCGTCCGGCACGGCCCAGCGGGGCCTGATCCGTGCCGATCCGCTGTGGCTCAGCACCTGATCGGGGCTGACCCGTTCGACACGGCTGCGCGGCACCCGATCCGTGTCCATCCTGGGCCCCCGGCCGGGCTCGACCTGCTCGTCTACGCGGCAGACGCGACTTGATCCAACGCACCCGTGGCCGAGTCCGAGGTCCCGACCTTGCGCCGCGCGGCTACCTGGTGTTCGATCACCGCGTACCGTGACGGCTCATGGGGATGTTGTGCGCGGTGACGTTCACGCCCAACGGCCAGCTGCACTACGCGGATCCGGGGGAGCTGCGCCCCGAGGTCGGCGACATGGTGTTGCTGCCCACTGAGCAGGGTCCGGTGACGGCGCGAGTGGTGTGGGCCGCCGAGTACTCCCAGGAGGACACGGGGGGCTTCCCGGTGCTGCTCGGTCCGGCAAGCGAAGCCGACCTGGCCACCACCGATGATCTCCGCAAGGCGAAGGCCCGGACGTTGGTGGCCAGCCGCAAGCTGATCCGCGAGCACGGCCTGCCGATGAAGGTGCTGGCCGTCGATCCGCAGACCGGCGCGGGCAGGATCGTCATCTACTACTCGTCACCGGAGACCGTCGATTTCCGGTCCCTGCTGCGCGATCTGTCCGCGACGCTGGGCAGCCGGATCGAGCTGCGCCAGCTTGCCTCTCGCGACGCCGTTCGGGTGACGGGGGCGATCGGGTCGTGCGGCCGCGACACCTGCTGCTCGACCTTCCTGAAGGACTACGAACCGATCACCCTGGCGATGGCCAGGGACCAGGATCTGCCGGCGAACCCCATGCGGATTTCCGGCGCCTGCGGCCGCCTCATGTGCTGCCTGAAGTACGAGCACCCGCTCTATCAGGACTTCAAGGCCACCGCCCCCGCCATCGGCGAGGAGGTCGATTCACCAGCGGGACCGGGACGGGTGGTGGGGCATTCGGTTCCCGGCGACTCCGTGGTGATCAAGCTCGCCGCCGACGGTTCGCGCCAGGTCTGCCCGAAGGCGTCGGTCTGCGGATCCCGCAAGGCCTACGAGTCGCGATCCGCCGACAGCTGACCCTCCGGAGCGCCGAGCTCCGATGTGTGCGGCCAACGGCGCGGCAGCTCATCGGGGCGAGTTGACTCGAAGCAGGCGACTCAGAACAGCGAAGCGAGCATCGCCCGGATCAGAACAGCGAAGCGAGCATCGCCCCGATCAGAACAGCGAAGCGAGCATCGCCCCGATGGCGAAAGCCGCGCCCGCGATCCAGATCCAGGTCGGAAGATGCTTCAATGTCGACCTCCTCACCCTGTGACGACCGAGCCGTTGACGACGGAAACGGCAACCGGCGCGAGCGGCGCGGTCGCCGGCCCGTTCGTCACCGCCCCGGTCGTCGCGTCGTATGCGCTGCCGTGGCATGGGCAGGTGATCTGTCCATTGCGGACCTGGCGGACCAGGCAGCCCTGATGGGTGCACACGGCCGTGAAGCCGTGAACCGTGTTGCCCGTACCGCGGGTGAGCACCATTCGCTGGTCCTGTAGGACGATTCCGCCGTTCTCCGGAACATCCGACAGCGGGGCCAAGATCGCCGCGGATTCCCCGGGAGCAGGGGCTGTGCCTCCCCCAGGCGTCGTCTTCGGCTTGGGTCCGGCAGCGGCGTACCACACGAAGCCCGCAACCCCCGCAACCGCGGCGACCCCGCTACCGACGATCACCGACCGACGCGACGGACCACCAGTTGCGCCAAGATCCCGCGCCGTCCCGATGGCGGCAGATGAGCCGGCCCCTGGCGAGCCCGTGACGGGCCCGGCAGCGGCTGCGCCTATCGCCGATGGCTCAGGACCTGGCAATGACCCTGCAGTGGGTCCGCCCCGCCACCCGGGCGAGCTGGTCGGATGTCCGGGAGGACCGGCTGATCCGCCGGCCGGCGGCGGCCCTGCGTATCCGCCCGGTGCGGCGTATCCGCCGCCGGCCGGAGGCGCCGCGTACGCGCTCGGCGTCGCTTGGCTGCCCTGCGATGCCGGCGATGGTCCGGCCGGTTGACCGGCCGCACTCTGCCGGGAGGATGGTTGTTGGCCGGGCGGAGGCGACTGGCCGGCCTGCCACGGCGGTTGCGGCGCACCACTTTGGCCGGGTCCTACATGCCACGGTGGTGGTTGGCCAGGGCTGCTCTGGAACTGGGCGGATTGTTGGCCGGGCGTGCCTGGGCCCCTCTGCCATGGCGGTGGTCCCGGTGGTTGGCCTGGGCTGCCCTGCCATGGCGGTGGTCCGGGTGGTTGGCTAGGGCTGCTCTGGAACTGGGCGGATTGTTGGCCGGGCGTGCCTGGGCCCCCCTGCCATGCCGGTGGTCCCGGCGGTTGCCCGGGGTTGCCCTGCCATGGCGGTGGCGGCCCGGGAGGTTGACGTGTGCCCGTCGGTGAACCGCCTTGCTGCCGCGGTGGCAGTGGTGCAGGTGCGCGTGACTGTGGTTGATCAGCGTCGCCGGGCCAGGCGGGAGGCACGTGACGGGCCGTACCGGATGGACCGGGCTGAAGCGGCGGCAGTCCCGGCGGTTGACCTGGCACATCCCGCTCCCGCGGTTGTTGCCCCGCGCGCGATGAAGGTCGGCCGGCCGACGTGGCCGGCTGCGACTGAGTCGCGCCCAGCTCGCCCGCCGAACCGGGTCCGCCTGCCGCACCGGGTCCGCCTGCCGAACGTGGCGGAGCGGCCCACGGAGGAATGGGAATGATGGAGGTCTGGCCGGCGGCCCAGTCCGCGTCAGACATGGCCGGGTCCGTTGGTGGTCGGGCCTGCGCGGGCGAAGCCGCATCCGATGTTGCCCCGGTGATCGATTCCGGCGGGTCGGATTCGGTGGCGTTCACGGGCACTCCTGGCAACTCATGGGCGCCTTGCGCAATCGGCTCCCTGACGGACGGACCTCTACGACCAACCCATACACCACCTCGATGACCGTCATCCCCCAACCGGGGCCAGGATGGAACGAGTGGAACCACTCCCGGCGCCAGCGTCGCACCGGACAACACACCTCAGTACGCGGGAATCCCTGACACCGTGAAGAACCACAGGGCCGAGGTGAACCAGACGACCGTCAGGACGACTGCCAGCGCGCCGCCGAGCACCGGGAGGGTCCACCCTGGCAACCCCGGCAGTCGCAGCGAGAGCATCTTGGCGGCAAACACGCCGTAGACCAGGCATCCGGCCAAGCTGTGAATGAGCGTGCGGGCCGATGAGTCGTCAAAGCCCAGCGACCACACGCAGTGAAAGGCGACCAGAACAGAAATCAGAAAGGCCACCGTCCCGGACCAGCGATGCAGGGGGCTCACCCACGACGGTGCCGACGAAACCCCCGGCAGCCGCCCCCACATTGCCAGCGCGCTGAGCACCTGGACGACCACCAACGCAATCACGGCGGTGCACAGCCAGGACTTCATCGCCAGCAGCGTGCTGAACCCCAGCGTCGTGATCGCCGCGCCGTTGCCCGGGTGAATGCGCGCATATGCTGCCAGGATCGCCGCGACGACTAACCCGAGCCCGGCCACCGCAGCCAAACCCCAACGGGGTGGCTGGTTCGTCCGCACCGCCTCCGTAGATGTCACGAATCCTCCGCGGGTTTCGATCGGTGCCCTTCGAGCCCTCACGCCGAGCGCTTGACGCAGGCAGATGTCCGGCCTCTGCGGGAACAGTGGTCCGAGCGTCGTGGACCAACGGTGCTCCAGCCCGTGCCAGGTCGTCAACATCATCGACCGCGTTGTGCCTGACAGGGCATCAGCCCGGCGGCTTGGAGCCCGGTTCATCCGCGATTTCGACGTCGCTGAGCGGCACGTTTTTCGCGGGTCGACGACCGCGCACACCGGTCGAGGGTCACCATGGGGGTCGATCCGCCGGGTCGGGCGTCAGCGGCTTCCTCGAGCACAGCACTTCGCGTCAACGCGCGGCGGCAGCCGCGAAGCTGCACCAGGTCGCCTGCGCGAAAGACCTAAGAAGGTGTCCTGACCTGCGGCAACGGGCGCCAACTGAGCCCGGTGCAGTCGGCGGAATCGGCCTGCCGGGACGGAGCGAAGTCCGGCCGGCCGGGCGGCGTGACGCACTCCATGGTTGCCTATATCGGACGAAACGCCCATGATGTGAACCGCTTGAGGCTGCGATAGGGAATCATTTGGGATGATGCCAACGCCCGCCCGGGCCATGCGTCTCTAGGTCGTCACGACGTCTCGTTCGTGGGGGACAGTCTGCGCTGGCCGAAACCCAGGAGGGCACCGAATGTTGCTGCGCACGAAACGACCGGTGAGATCCGGTGCTGCGATCGTGATGATCGCGCTTGTGTCGCTGACGGCCGCCGCATGCACGTCGGTCGGCTCAGCTTCCCCGCAGGCCATGGTGGTCTCCACCGACGGGACGGCGTCGAGCGGTTCACCCAACTCGGCTGGGTCGTCATCGGCGGCGAGCACCTCTGCTGCGCCCGCACCGGTCGCCAGAGTCACCGCGTCCCCGAAGCTCGGCGACGACGCGCTGTCACCTGTCGAGCCCGTGACGATCACCGTCGCTCGCGGCATCATCACCGCGCTCACGGTGACCAATCCGGAAGGGGCGGAGGTCAAGGGCACGACCTCGCCCGACAAGACGTCCTGGACGCTGGGCGAGACGCTGGGCTACGACAAGACCTACACCGTGACCGGGACCGCGCTGGGGACGGATGGGAAGTCGGTGCCGATCAGGGGCACCTACACGACGGTGACCCCGGTGGACCAGGTCACGACGTCCATCTCGCCGGGCGACGGAGCCGTGGTCGGTGTCGCGGCGCCGGTGATCGTGCACCTCGGCTACGAGCCGGCCGACAAGAACCTCATCGAGAAGCACGTGACGATCACCACCACCCCCCATGTCGAGGGCGCCTGGGCCTGGATCCAGCACGACGGGGACAAGTGGGCGTCGCTGGATTGGCGACCCAAGGACTACTGGCCGTCGGGAACGACCGTGCATGTCGAGTCCGACATCTACGGCCTTGACTTCGGTGGCGGCTACTTCGGCGGCGACAACGTGACCGGCAACTTCACCATCGGCCGCAACCAGGTGGTGCTCGCCGACGCGAACGCGCACACCATCGTGGTGCAGCGGGACGGCGTCACCGTGGCCTCCTACGACGCGTCGTACGGCAGCGGTGACGAGATCGGCGACCCGAACCGGGTCACCCGCTCGGGCGTGCACGTGGTCTCCGACATGGAGGAAACCGTGAAGATGAGCAACCCGGCCTACGGCTACACCGACGTGACCGAACACTGGGCCGTGCGGATCAGTGCCAACGGCGAGTTCATCCACCAGAACCAGGGCACCGTCGACGTCCAGGGCGTCGCCAACGTCAGCCACGGGTGCATCAACCTGTCCGCGGAGAGCGCTGAGGCCTACTACGCATCGGCCATGATCGGCGATCCGGTCGAGGTGACGGGCACCAGCGTGCCGCTGTCGGCGGCCGACGGCGACGTCTACGACTGGGCGATCCCGTGGGAGACCTGGCTGCAGATGTGATCCGGCGGGGCCGGCGGCCAGCGGGTGACGTGGTCGGCCGGTGCCGACGACCGGATAGACTCTTGCACGCCGCCGCTGTAGCTCAGTCGGTAGAGCGTCTCACTCGTAATGAGAAGGTCTGGGGTTCGATTCCCCACAGCGGCTCCGTTGCCTGCCGATGGCCCTCCACCAGCAAGCAGGTGGAGGGCCGTCGGCGTTCATCGGGTGCTGCCGTCAGCCGGTGAGCGCCCAGCCGACGCCGAGCTCCTGATCATGGGACAGTGCTCGGCGCGGTCGCCAGGGTGTCGGCGTGGAACCGGGCGAACGCGCTGTGCATGGGGACAGTGCTCGTGTGACGTCAGGACAGGGCTGCCGGTCTCAATCACCAGGGCTGTCGAACGCCTTCTTGGCGCGCGATTCCATGCTCGCCAGGATCGTCTGGCAGATCTCACCGAACTGGACGAGCTGCTCGGGGCTCAGTGGATCGAACATGATCGAGCGGACGGTGTCGGCGTGACCGGGCGCCACCTCGACCAGCCGCTCGAACCCGGCGTCGGTCAGGATGGCGATCTGTCCGCGGCGATCACCCGGCGCGGGGACGCGGCGCACCCAGCCGGCCTCCTCGAGCCGGGCGACGGCGTGCGAGACCCGCGACTGCGACGCCCGGACAACGTCGGCCAGCTGATTCATCCGCAACGAGCGTTTCGGCGCCTCGGACAGCATGGCCAGGATCAGGTAGTAGGCGTGCGGCATCCCGGCGCCGTGCTGCAGGTCCCGTTCGATGCATTCGTTGAGCTGACCGGACACGCGCAGGAACGCCCGCCACACCGACTGCTGCTCGTCGGACAGCCAGGGATCTTCGCGCACGCCGTGAGTATCGCAGCCCGCGACCCCTCGTCGACCGACACCACCGTCGGATTAGATACTTGAACGCTCAACTAGGTTGCTTTAGCATGGGGTCAGAACAGCGCAGGTCTCCGGGCCGCGCCATCGCCGAGCGAAACGAGCAAGCCATGACCATGGAGTCCGCCCCAACCGATATCGCCGCCGCCCGGACGAAGGAGGGCGCGAGGATGCCGGTCCTCTACCTGTCGCACGGCGCTCCGCCTTTGGCCGACGACAGGGTCTGGACCGGCGAACTCGCCGCGTGGAGCGCGGACCTGCCGCGCCCGTCGTCGATCCTGGTGGTCTCCGCGCATTGGGAGTCCGCGCCGCTCACCGTCGGCGCCACCGAGTCGGTTCCGCTCACCTACGACTTCTGGGGCTTCCCCGAGCGGTACTACCAGGTCACCTACGAGGCGCCGGGCGCCCCGAAGCTGGCCCGTGACGTGCAGAACGTGCTGTCCAGGCCTGGTCACGAGGTCCACCAGGACCCCAAGCGTGGCCTGGACCACGGCGCCTACGTGCCGCTGGTCGAGATGTTCCCCGACGCCGACGTCCCGGTGCTGCAGGTTTCGATGCCCAGCCTGGATCCCCGCGAACTGTTCGAGGTCGGCCGCAAGCTCGCGCCGCTGCGCGACGACGGCGTGTTGATCATCGGGTCCGGTTTCACCACCCACAACCTCTCGCAGGCGCGGTTCGGTGACACCAGCGGCAGCGCTCCGGGGTGGGGTCACGAGTTCGATGCCTGGGCCAAGCAGGCGGTGGAGTCCGGTGACGTGGACGCCATTCTCGACTTCGAGCACCACGCGCCGGCCGCCCGGATCGCCCACCCGCGCACCGAGCACTTTGCGCCGCTGTTCGTTTCTCTCGGTGCCACCGCGGACACCTGGACCGACGCGCACAGCACCGTCGAGGGCTTCTGGTACGGGCTGGCGAAACGGTCGTTCGAGATCAACTGACTTCGAGATCACGAAGGGTCGATCGGCTCCCAGCCGCGGCGGGCGGCCTCCGGGCTCGGCACGGCAGACTGTGCGGGTGAGCGACGCCCTGGTCACCGACGCGGAGTTCGCCGCCCTGCGCCGCGCGGTCGAGCTCGCGGACCGCGGGGCGTCGACGGTCTTGCCCAATCCGGTTGTCGGATGCGTGCTGCTGTCCGGCAGCGGCGAGGTCGTGAGCGAGGGGTTTCACGAACGCGCAGGCGGACCGCACGCCGAGGTGATGGCGCTGGCCGCCGCGGGTGAGCGCGCGCAGGGTGCGACCGCCGTGGTCACCCTGGAACCTTGCAACCACATCGGACGGACCGGACCCTGCGCCAAGGCATTGATCTCGGCCGGCGTCCGGCGGGTGGTGGTTGCGGTGCGCGACCCGTGGCCCGCCGCCGCGGGCGGGGTCGACCGGCTCCGCTCGGCCGGCGTGCACGTGGTCGACCTCGTCGATACGGCCGAGCTCGGCGACGCGAGGGCCGTTGCCGCGGTCGACGCCGCCGAGGACGTCAACCGAGTCTGGCTCACCGCCACGCTGCGCGGGCGCCCGTTCGTCACCTGGAAGGCCGGAATGACCATCGACGGCCGCGTCGCCGCGCCCGACGGCACCAGCCGGTGGATCACCTCGCAGGCGTCGCGCGCGGATGTGCACCTCTTGCGGGCGCGCGTGGACACCATCATGGTCGGTGTCGGCACCGTCATCGCCGACAACCCGCAACTGGCCGTCCGGGACGGCGACGGCAATCCCACCGGTCCGCAGCCGCTCCGCGTGGTGATCGACTCGCACGGTCGGACGCCCAGCAGCGCAAGGGTTCTCGATGACGCGGCGAGTACGTGGGTGGTGAGCGCCGGTGACGTCGGGGCAGGCGCGGACGGGAGCGTCGACCTGGCCGCGGTGCTGCACCGGCTCTACCAGCAGGGCCGCCGGCACGTGCTGCTCGAGGGGGGCCCCCGGCTGGCCGCGGCGTTCTTCGACGCGGGTCTGGTCGACGAGGCAATCGTCTACGTGGCGCCCGCTCTGCTGGGTGCGGGCCGGTCTGCGTTGGACGGGGGAGCGGTGCCGACGTTGGCCGAACGGCATCGCGCCGACCTCCGGGACGTCAGGCGCATCGGGCCGGACGTCCGGTTGCGGTACGCGGTGCGGGCATCGGTCTTCGAGCAGCCCGACCCGGCGCCGGAGCAGCAGCCCGACCCGGCGCCGGAGCAGCCCGGTCCCGCGCCGGAGCAGCCCGGTCCCGCGCCGGAGCAGCCCGACCCAGAGCCGGACCCTGCCTAGAGAGAGGGAATCGCCGGGCGCAGCCGGCAACCTGGTGGGAGGAGAACGAGCCGGTCATGAGTCACGCCCAGGATCCGTTCCACCGGATCGACGTGCGCAACAGCTCACAGCACGTCCGGCTCGAGCATCGCGGCGTCGACGAGGAGATACCCGACATCGCCTGGAGCCGCGAGGACCCACTGTTCGACGCGTCCGGTGTCAAGGGGATGATCTCGTTCTATCAGGAGCGGCTCGACGTTTTCATCGACGGAAGACCGGTCCAGCGGGTG
>JADGOY010000356.1 GCA_017882715.1 Nakamurella sp.
AGCCACCACCCGCCCTGGACGAGAAAGATCGAGGCTAGGGAGAACATCGGGTCAGTGGAACTCGTTGTGGGCAAGGAATTCTCCCTACGGTTGTAGGTCGATGGATCGGCGAATCGGCGACGGGTCCAGCGCCGAGGTGGCTATCCGACCCCGGTCGGGTCGACCCAATCCCGGTCGAGCCAGAACCGCGCCACCGCGGACCTCACAGAATCCGGACCCACCCGATTCAGCAGTTCCAGCGCCTCGATGTTGTTCATCAACTGGCCCTGGCTGCTGGCCCCGAACAGCACCGTGCTGACCGCTGGATGTGTCAGGGCGAACGCAATGCACACCTGTGCCGCGCTGACACCCCAGTCGGTCGCGACGGCGGCGATGCCGTCGGCGGCGTCCGTCATTCGCCGACGGATGTCACCGACGTCCCGCCCAATGGCGCGGGTGGACGCCCGCTTGCCGGCGAGGATCCCGCCCTCCAGCACGTCGGATGCCTGCAGGGTGATCCCTTCGGCGAACAGACCCTGAAACGGCGGGCCCTCGGCGATCGTCCGGCGACAGGGGCTGTACTTCAGCTGTGCCATCTGCGGACCCGGTGAACCGACCGCGCGCGCGTGATTCCGAATCTCCTCAATCGCCGATGCCGACCAGTTGTTCACTCCCCAGCAACCGATCAGCCCGGCACTCTCCAGGTCCGCGAGCTCCTGGGCCACCTGGGCCAGGTCGGTCTCTTTCCCGTGCAGGTCACCGACGATGGCGATATCGGCCTCGTCGAGCCCAACCCGGAACAATGCCTTCTCCAATTGCGGGCGGAGCGAGACCTCGGGGAAGTCTTCGAGCCACAGTTTGGTGGACAGCACGTATTCGTTGCGCGGAAGACCGATGGCCCGCACGATCGCGGAGAACAACACATCGGTGAACACCGGCGGTTGACCGGGGGAACCGTAGACACCCACGTCAAACAGATTGATGCCCCGGTCGACGGCGGCCCTGACCATCGTCACCGCATCGCCGAAGTCCATCCGGTCGTAGGTATGCCATGACCCCAAGGACAGAACGGATACATCCGGTCCCCGGGCACCGACCCGGCGCCGCGGCACCGGCAATCGAGACGTACTTTCCGACACGGCGATGACACGCTCCCCTCCGACTCATGACCCGGTCACCACATGGAGAGTCCACCGGTCACCGGCAGGCTCGCCCCGGTGATGCTCCGCGCGCGCTCGGAGGCCAGGATGGCAACGGCCTCGCCGATGTCCTCCACCGTCTGACCACGGCGAAGCGGGATCTTCGCCTCCTGCATCTCCCACTGCTTGGGATCCAGCTCATCCCACATCGGAGTCTTCACAACGGGACATCGCACCTCTGTCTGTAGAGGCATTCACCACAGACAAGCAGAGCACAACGCTGCCCCGAGATGGGGGATCCCAACGGAGCAAACAACACATGCCCGCAACACGTCCGGCCGGGGCGGGTCACCCACTCGCGTGATCCCGCGACCAGCCAGGGTGGGTGTTCTTCGGCTCACAAAGCAGAGGTCGATTAGCCCTGTTTTACAGGGCGGTCGAGCGTCGACCGCGCACAAGATAAGCGACCGGTCCCACCGGCTGAATGAAGCAGCCAAGGGCCCAAAAGGCCTTGGACCCGCGCACCTGCGCGGCGGGGCGCCGTACAAGGTCGACGAGGGCCGTCGCAGTCAGCGCAAGCTCGATACTCGCCGCGACGAGGACGACCGCGCGCTGCCTGCCGGTCAGGTCGCTCCAACGCTTCTTGGTGGCCATGTGCAGCATGCTATTCCGGCTCAGCTCCCCTGTGGCCGGGAACGCCCGGGCAGCGACCGACCACCAGCACGGACTGTGCTGCCGCACAGCGCAGGTGCTGGCCCGCAACGGCTTCGGGGTTCTGCTGTTCGATTCCCGCGGCCACGGCCGCAGCGGCGGACGGGCGATGGACTTCGGCTGAACCGGCGATCAGGACGTCACCGCCGCGGTGGACTACCTGGCGTCCCGACCGGAGGTGACCGGCGGGCGGATCGGCGTGGTCGGGGTCTCCATGGGCGGCGAGGAGGCCATCGGCGCGATGTCCGCCCATCCCCCGGGCTGTCGTCGCCGAGGGCGCCACCAACCGGACCGCGGCGGACAAGACGTGGCTGCCGACCGTGTACGGGGTCCGCGGCGCCGCGCAGCAGGCCCTGGACACGGTGATGTACGCGACCACCGACCTGCTGACCGACGCCGCGCCGCCGATCCCGCTGCGGGACGCCGCGGCGCGGGCGGCACCACGGCACGCCCTGCTGATCACCGCCGGCGCGGTGCCCGACGAGGACGCCGCGGCCCGGTACATCCAGGCAGGATCACCCCGCCGCCGCCCGGTTGGTGCCCACCCCCGGGCACGCTGCTGCCGTCAACCCGGGCAAGTCGCGGTGTCGCCCGATGATAACTGGAGGCCGGCCGGGCAGAACCGTTGCGGCCCAGGAGTATCGGTTATGCCCGGCGGGTCCCGGAAGGCAACCCGCCGGACCGCCCACCGACGCCGGACAGCCCCGCCGGACAGCCCCGCTGGCCGGGACGCGGACGTCGCGGGGCCCGTGGTTCACCCGACGTGGTCGGTGCGCGAGTGACCCTGCGAGATAGAGCATCCGGCCTACACCCTGACCAGGGTGGAAAACCGCTGCGGCGCCTCTCGTCGCGCCGACCCGCGCGACACAATGGTTCGGTGCCGACGATCTGTACCGCTCGTGATAGATACGGGTTGGTTCCTCAAGAGGTGTGGGCACACGGCGAGGGGAGGTGTGAGCAACACAGCGAGGGAACTGTGGGAGGTGGTTGGTGATGCTCATGCGTACCGATCCGTTCCGTGACCTGGACCGGTTGACCCAGCAGCTGTGGGGGACCAGCACCCGGCCGTCGGCGATGCTGATGGACGCCTGGCGGGACGGCGCGCCAACACCCCCCGCTGAGGGTGGGGGTGTCGGGTTGGTGGTCGCCATCTCTTTATGTATTCCGTTACCGTGCCTCTAGAACGGATAACGTTCGGGATACGATAACGGTATAAGTGAACCGCCCGCTGCTTGAGTCCCGGCTACTGGGCGGTGTCCGGCGGGTGCTGCCGGTCGGGCGGCGGGTTCGTGGTGGTGAGCCAGCCGCGGCCGACGTCGCCGGGGTGCAGGGATCGCGGTGTCCGGGTGTAGGTGACCCAGCGGGTGTGTTT
>JADGOY010000155.1 GCA_017882715.1 Nakamurella sp.
GCGGCGGCTGGTCAGATCGGCGGCGATCAGGCAGCGGACCAGCACCCCGTCGATGTCCAGCCCGGTCGCCGAGGTGAGCGAGGGGACGGCCGCGCCGTCTCGATGCCCTGGCAGGCCAGGTGGTCGCCGAGTCCGGCCGGCGACAACAGGTCTCGCGGCCTGACCACCGAAGCCGATCCCAACACATCTGACTCAAAATTCACGGCTTCGCCGCTTCAGCCCTCTCTAGGGTCGACCGGGCGTCTGCGTGCCGTCCGATCAGACCAAGCGTTACGAGCAGACGCTGACGGCATGCGGGCGGATCCTGGGCCCGACCACCCCCGACAGCTTCATCCCAGCTCGGTACGTGCAAGATCATCGATCGAGGAGGTTGGGCGGCATGGGTGTGGATCCGAGCGGTTCGGGACGGCGCCGTAGGCGATTGCCTGCGAACGAGAAGCACGAGGTGTACCGGCACGCGCTGACCGGGCAGGCGACGCAGCGGGAGGCGGCCGAGCGGCGGACGGTGCACCGCTGGACAGTGGTGCACGTGTGGCGGCGCCGCGAGCGCGGGGAGTTGGCGGACCGGGCCCCGGGCGGCGCCGCGCTGCACGGACTGCTGGATGCCGAGCGCGCGGCGATCCAGGCCCGCCAGTACGGCATCGACTACCGTCGAACACAACGATGGCCCCCCGCATGAAACCAAGGGCATTGGTGGCTCGGTATTCTCAACCGGACGTTTTCACGACCTCAGATACACCTCACGAACGGCGCATCCTCGGCGTCCAGGGCGCCGGCGTCATCCGCTGCCCCCGCCACGGGACAAGACCGGCGGCGGGCACACGATGACCCTGCACATCCACCGCGCCGAACGAGCCGACACCCTCGCGGAATCGTTGGCGCAGTTGCTGTCGCAGCCGCTCGGCGACGTGTTCGCCCAGGAGGTGGTGGCCGTCCCGGCCCGTGGCATCGAGCGCTGGCTCATCCAGCAGATGTCCCATTACCTCGGTGTGCGCCAGGGCCGGCACGACGGGATCTGTGCCGCCGTCCGCTTCCCGTCACCGACCAACCTCCTCGCCGAGGTGGCGGGCGTCGAGGATCACGACCCGTGGGCGCCGGACGCCGCGGCGTGGCCGCTGCTGGAGGTCATCGACTGCTCGGCGACCGAGCCGTGGTGTCGTTCGCTTGCCGCGCACCTGGGATATCTGGAGGAAGTTCCGGACGCCGAGCATCGGCGCGGCCGCCGGTACGCGGTCGCCCGCCGGCTCGCCGGGCTGTTCGACGGCTACGCCACCCACCGGCCGGACATGCTCACCGCCTGGGCTGCGGGAAATGATGACGACGGCTGGGGTCGCCGCGTGCAGGCCGATGTCGCCTGGCAACCGGAATTGTGGCGGCGGCTGCGGGATCGGATCGGCGCCCAGGATCCCGTCGCACGCCTTGCTGCGACCCTCGATGATCTGCGCACCGATCCCGGGAAAACGGTGCTGCCCCAACGGGTGTCGTTGTTCGGGCCGACCGCGCTACCGGCGCGGCAATTCCGGGTGCTGACCGCAGTGGCGGAGCATCGGGACGTCCATCTGTGGCTGCCACACCCGTCCCCGGCGCTGTGGGCAACCCTGGCCGATCGATCGGAGCCGCAGGGTCCGGTGCCCAGGCGCGCGGACCCGAGCGCCACCGCCCCGAGACACCCGTTGCTGTCCTCGCTCGGCCGCGATGCCCGGGAGATGCAGACGACCCTGTCCCGGTCGCCGCACGTCGATATCCACCATCCCGCGGATCGTCCCGCCGACACCCTGCTTGCCAGACTGCAGCGCGATATCCGAGACAACAGCAGACCAGGGCCGCCGGTGCACGTCCTCGAGGACAAAGACACCAGCATCCAGGTGCACGGCTGTCACGGACCGGCCCGGCAGGTCGAGGTGCTGCGGGACGTGCTGGTCGGGCTGCTGGCCGACGACGACACCCTGGAACCGAGCGACATCCTCGTCATGTGCCCGGATATCGAGGCCTATGCGCCACTGGTGAGGGGCGCGTTCGGGCTCGCCGAGGTCGTCGACGGCGGTCACCCGGCGCACCGGCTGCGGGTGCGGCTGGCCGACCGCGCGCTCACCCAGACCAACCCGTTGCTGGCTACCGTTGACCGACTGCTGGACCTGGCCGACGGCCGGGTCACCGCCTCGCAGGTGCTGGACCTGGCCGCGTGGGCTCCGGTGCGCCGGCGGTTCGGCTTCGACGACGACGAACTGGAGCAGTTGGCCGCGTGGGCCGCCGATTCCGGCGCCCGATGGGGCCTGGACGCGCAGCACCGCCGCGGCTTCGGCTTGCAGGACTTCCCGCAGAACACCTGGCGCGCCGGGCTGGATCGGGTCCTGCTCGGAGTGGCGATGGCCGAGGAGGACAACAACCGGCTCGGCGTGGCGTTGCCGCTCGACGACGTCGGGAGTTCCGACGTCGACCTGGCGGGGCGGCTCGCCGAGTTGATCGCCAGGGTGACGGACGCCCTGGATGAGCTCACCGGCGACCACACGATCGACCAGTGGCTGACGGCGCTGATCCGCGCCGTCGACAGCCTGACCAGGGTGAGCGCCACCGACGGCTGGCAGTCGGCGGAGCTGCGCCGGGAACTGGCCACCGTCGGGCAGAACGCGGCCGAGGCGGGAGCGGCCGGCACCCGGTTGAGCCGGTCCGACATCCGGGCATTGCTCGCCGGGCGGCTGGCCGGCCGGCCGACCCGGGCGAACTTCCGCACGGGCACGCTCACGGTGTGCACGATGGTGCCGATGCGGTCTGTGCCGCATCGGGTTGTGTGCCTGCTCGGTTTGGACGACGGGGTGTTCCCGCGTGCCGCCCGGGAGGACGGCGACAACATCCTTTCTCGGGAACCCGCTGTGGGAGAACGTGATTCGCGCTCCGAGGACCGCCAACTGATGCTGGACGCGTTGATGGCCGCCACCGAGAAAGTGGTGATCACCTACACGGGCGCCGACGAGCGGACCGGTGCCCGCCGCCCGCCGGCCGTCCCGCTCGGCGAACTGCTGGACGCCCTCGACGACACTGCGCGGACGGCGACCGGAGGCGCAGCCAGCAAACACATCGTGGTCCATCACCCGTTGCAGCCGTTCGACCCGCGGACCGTCACCCCCGGCGCGCTGCGGAAGCCGGGGCCCTTCACCTTCGACCCGGCCGCGTTGACCGGAGCCCGCGCGGCCGCCGGCCCGCGCACACCGGTGCCGGCGTTCCTGCCCTCAAAGCTGTCCGCGCCGCCCGTCGGCGACGTCGATCTGGGCGAAATGACGGCACTGCTCACGCATCCCGCCAGGGGATTCCTGCGGCAACGATTGGACGTGGCGGTGCGCTTCGAGCAGGACGAGCCGTTCGATTCGTTGCCGGTGGAGCTGAATGCGCTGGAGAAATGGAGCATCGGCGACCGACTGCTGCGGGACCGGCTGGCCGGGATGAGCGAGGAGGACTGCCGACAGGCCGAGTGGCGCCGCGGCGACCTGCCGCCCGGACCGTTGGGCGCCGGCACCCTGGACGACCTGCTGTACGACGTGCGGCCGCTTGTCGAGCGGACCGCACCACTGCGCGCCGGACCCCGGCACACTGTCGACGTCGCCGTGCAACTTCCCGACGGTCGCCAGGTACGCGGCACCGTGGGCGGCCTGCACGACAGCTATCTGATCACCGTGACGTACAGCAAGCTCGGACCGGCCGCGCGGTTGCGCGCCTGGATATCCATGCTCGCGCTGACCGCCTGTCACCCCGAGACGCCCTGGGGTGCGGCGACTGTCGGCCGCGGCGATCCCGGTCAGCCCGCCTGCGCCACCCTCCAGCCGCTCGAGAAGGATGACGCCCACGATATTCTCGGGCAGCTGGTCGACGTCTACGACCTCGGGCTGTGCGAGCCGTTGCCGATGCCCGTGAAGAGCGCCGCCGAGTACGCCGCCACCAGGTTCCGCGGCACCGACGTCGCCGAGGCCGAGCGCCGGGCGGGCCAGAAATGGACCAGCGGAACCTATCCCGGAGAGGACGACGACTTGGCGCATCTGCAGGTGTGGGGCCGCAAAGCGCCCTTCGAGGCCTTGCTGAAGGCGCCGCCGGACGAGGGCGGGAGCGGCGAGCCGCACCGGTTCGGTGACCTGGCGGTCCGGTTGTGGTTCCCGCTGCTGGAACACGAACTGCGGGCGGTGTTGTGAGCGCTTTCGACATCTGCGGTCCGTTGCCCACCGGCACCACGGTGCTGGAGGCCAGCGCCGGAACCGGCAAGACCCATGCCATCGGCGCGCTGGTCACCCGGTACGTCGCCGAAGGCATCGCCACCCTGGACGAACTGCTGGTGGTGACATTCGGCCGGGCCGCCAGCCAGGAGCTGCGGGAGCGAGTGCGCGGCCATCTGGTCGAGGCCGAGCGCGCGCTGGTCGATCCGGCGCGTGCGCGATCGGGTTCCGACCCGCTCTTCGCGCTATTGGCCGGCGTCCAAGACGATCAGGTGAGGATCCGCCGGGAACGGCTCCGGGCAGCGCTGGCCGGCTTCGATGCGGCGACCATCGTCACCACCCACCAGTTCTGCCAGTACGTGCTGACCGGGCTGGGCATCGCAGGTGATGGGGACACCGACGTCGAGCTGGTGGAGAGCCTGGACGACCTGGTGGTCGAGGTGGTGGACGACCTGTATGTGCGGGCTTTCGCCGGGAGCCGCTCCGGGGAGCCCATTTTCGATCGAGCCACCGCTTTGGCGCTGGCCCGCAAGGCGATCGACGATCCGCAGGCCGTGCTGGTCCCGACCGGCGAGGTCCCCGGCAGCCCGGCGTACCGGCGGGTGGCGTTCGGCACCGCGGTGCGCACCGAGGTGGACCGCCGCAAGCGGCAGCGCCGGATCCTGGGCTACGACGACTTGCTCACCAGGCTGGCCACCGCGCTCGCCCCGGACGACGCGGCGGCGCGAGACCGGATGCGGGCCCGGTGGTCGATCGTGCTGGTGGACGAATTCCAGGACACCGACGCTGTGCAATGGCAGATCCTGGAGCGCGCGTTCGCCGGCCACGCGACGGTGGTGCTGGTGGGCGATCCCAAGCAGTCGATCTATGCGTTCCGGGGTGGCGACATCGACACCTATCTCGCGGCCGCGCAGACCGCGGGCGCGCACCCGACGCTGGCCCGGAACTGGCGTGCCGACGCGCCGCTGGTGAACGCGTTGCAGGTGTTGCTCGGTGAGGTGGCGCTGGGGAGCCCCGACATCCCGGTGCGGGCGGTGTCCGCGGTGAGCACCGAATCCAGGCTGGCCGGCGCCCCGTCGAGTGCTCCGCTGCGGCTGCGGGTGGTGCGGCGCAACGACTTCGGGATGGGCCGTAACGGCAAGATCCCGATCGACCGGGTGCGCAGATACGTCGCCCGCGACCTGACCGCCGACGTGGCCGCGCTGCTCAGCTCGGGAGCGAGATTCGAGGGGCGCCCCGTCCAGGCCGGCGACGTCGCGATCATCGTCGGCACCCATCAGCAGGCGAACCTGGTGCGGGACAACCTGACCGGTGCCGGAATTCCAGCGGTGGTCGCCGGCAACGTCAGCGTCTTCCACACCCGTGCCGGCGACGACTGGCTGGTGCTGCTGGAGGCGTTGGAGCAACCACACCGGTCCGGCCGAGTCCGGGCCGCCGCGCTGACCCCGTTCGTCGGACGGACGGCTGCGCAACTCGCCGCCGGTGGTGAGCGGCTGACCGACGAGTTGAGCGGGCTGTTCAGCCGGTGGGCCGTGGTGCTGGCCGAGCGCGGGGTGGCCGCGCTGCTGGAAGTCGCGACCACCGAGCTGGACCTGCCCGCCCGGGTGCTGGCCCAGGTCGACGGCGAGCGGCAGCTCACCGATCTCCGGCATGTCGGCCAGGCGCTGTACGCGGCGGCGCTGGAGGAAGGGCTGGGTCTGACCGCCTTGACGGAATGGCTGCGCCGGCGGCGCGCGGACACCGGCGCCGAGATCGCCACCGATCGCATCCGCCGGCTCGATACCGACGCGGCCGCAACACAAGTCGTCACCCTGCACGCCAGCAAGGGCCTGCAGTACCCGGTGGTGTACCTGCCGTTCGCGTTCGACCGGTTCGTCCGCGCGCCGGACACGCTGCTGCTGCACGTCAACGGACAGCGGGTGCTGGACATCGGCGGGTCCGGCACCACAGGGCGGTCGGAGCGGCAGCGGCAGGCGCTGGCCGAGGAGGCGGGGGAGGCGCTGCGGCTGCTGTACGTGGGGTTGACCCGGGCGCAGTCGCAGGTGGTCACCTGGTGGGCGCCGACGAAGAACACCCCCTGTTCCGGGTTGCACCGGGTGCTGTTCGGGCGCCGGGATCTGACCGGCGGCGTGCCGGACGATGTCGCCCTGGTGGCCGACGAGCTCGCCGCCCGCCGGCTGCGGGAGCTCGAGCAGCGCGGCGGACCGGTGGTGGAGGTGGCAGCCGTCGGAGTGGTCCGCGCACCGGTGCCCGCCACGGTGTCCGACACCGCCTTCGCTGTAGGAGTTCTCGACCGATCGGTCGACACCGGGTGGCGGCGGGTGTCCTACTCGTCGCTGTCGGCCGCGGGGGCGAGTGCGTTCTCCGAGGGTGCGGGCGCCGCATTCGCGTCGGGCGATGCCGGAGTGGGCAGCGAGCCGGAAACCGCCGAGCGTCAGGACGAGGCGATCCCGTTGTCACGGAGCGGCTCTGGTGCCGATGAGGCGCTGCTGTCGGTTCCGTCACCGATGGCCGACCTGCCGGCGGGCACCTCCTTCGGCACCTTGGTGCACGCGGTCTTGGAGACCACCGACCCGCAGGCGCCGGATCTGTTGGGTGAACTGCGCGCGCGGTGCGCCGAGCAACTGGCCCGCCGGGCCGCTCCGCTCACTCCGGACCAGCTCGCGCAAGCCCTGCTGCCGGTGCTGCACACTCCGCTCGGTCCGCTGGTGTCGGGGATCACCCTCGGTGCTATCCCGGTTCGAGATCGGTTGGCGGAGTTGGAGTTCGAGGTTCCGCTGGCCGGTGGTGACGGCTCCGGGGCGGGTATCACGCTGGGGGAGTTGGCGCCGGTGCTCCGCCGTCATCTGCGGCTGGGCGATCCGCTGGCCGGGTACGCCGAGCGGTTGGCGTCACCGGCGTTTTCCTGGTTGCCGTTGCGTGGGTATCTCACCGGCAGCCTGGACGCGGTGCTGCGACTGCCCGGCCCGCGGTACCTGGTGGTCGACTACAAGACGAACTGGCTGGGTGACGTCGGCGGACGGTCGCTGCCCGCACATTCTGGCCGGCCGGCTCAGCTGACCCCATCGGGGTCGTCAGGCCTATCGGAATCATCCGGTGTCTCGGCGCCGTCGGCTCTGTCGGTACCTGGCGCACCGCCGGCCCTGTCGGCGTGGCATTACCGGCCGGAAGCGCTCGACGCGGTGATGGCGGAATCGGACTATCCGCTGCAGGCGATGCTGTATTGCGTTGCGCTGCATCGCTTCTTGCGCTGGCGACAGCCGGCGTACGACCCTGCCGGGCACATCGGCGGCGTGCTGTACCTGTTCGTCCGCGGCATGTGCGGGCCCACGACGCCGCTCGTCGACGGGCGGCCGTGCGGGGTGTTCGGCTGGCAGCCGCCGGTGGATCTGGTCACCGGTCTGTCTGATCTGCTCGACGGCGTAGGTGGGTCCGCGGGGCCGTCGGAAGGTGCGGCGTGACCGGTGTGCTGCCTGATTCCGGCCCGCTTGACGACACCGCCACGTCCGAAATCCTCGCTCCAGAAGACCCTTTCGACGCGCGGCTGGCGTTGGGAGCGACCGGACTGCTGCGGATGTTCAACGAGTCCGGGGTGTTGACCACCGCCGATGTGCATGTCGCGGTCCGGCTGGGCGAACTCGGTGACGAACCGGATGAGACGGTCCGGCTGGCGATCGCGTTGGCGGTCCGCGGGGTGCGAAGCGGGTCGGTATGCGTCGACCTTTCGCAGGTGCGGCGGGTCGATCCGTCGCTGCCGTGGCCGGAGCCGGATTCCTGGGTGCGGGCGGTGCGGTCCAGTTCGTTGGTGGGCGAGGGCAAACCGCTGCGCTGGGAATTCGACCGGCTGTACCTGGACCGGTACCGGCGTCAGGAGGAGCAGGTCCGGCGTGATCTGCTGGCCCGCGAGGCGCAACCGGCGCCGGTCATCGACCGTGTCGTCCTGAACGCTGGGTTGGATCGCCTGTTTGCCGGTTCCGAGGCCGAGCAGCAGCGTCTGGCCGCCGTGGTGGCTGCGACGCAGTGGACGACCGTGCTCGGTGGTGGACCCGGCACGGGCAAGACGACCACCGTGGCGCGGGTGCTGGCGTTGCTGTTGGCGCAGCCAGCCTCGCCGTTGCGGGTGGCGCTGGCCGCGCCCACCGGGAAGGCCGCGGCGCGGCTGCAGGCGGCTGTGCAGGGCGAGGCGCGGCTGTTCGCCGCTGGTGATCGGCACGATCTGCCGACATTGCCGGCGTCGACACTGCACCGGCTGTTGGGATGGTTGCCCGGTCGCGGGACACGGTTCCGGCACGACAGGGAGAACCGGTTGCCGTTCGACGTGGTGGTGATCGACGAGACCTCGATGGTGTCCCTGACGATGATGGCGCGGCTGCTGGAGGCATTGCGGCTGGACGCGCGGCTGATCCTCGTCGGTGACCCGGATCAGCTGGCATCGGTGGAGGCCGGGGCGGTGCTCGCCGACCTGGTCGCCGGGTTGACCTCGCGGGCTGTTTCTGATGCGGTCGTTGGTTCTGATGCGGTGGTTGGTTCTGATGCGGTGGTTGGTTCTGATGCGGTGGTTGGTTCTGACGGGCTGGTTGGTTCTGACGGGCTGGTTGGTTCTGACGCCGTTCCTGTTCCCTCCGAGCTCGGTGTTCCAGCCGCCGCTGCTCCTGCCGGGGCGGCTGCTCCTGCCGGGGCGGCTGCTCCCGACTCGGCTGCTGCTCCTGAGTCGGTCGCGTCGAGCGGGCCGCCCCGCAGTGGGGTGGTGTTGCTGCGCAGGACATGGCGGTTCGGCGGAGCCATCGCCGATCTTGCTGCGGCAGTTCGCGACGGCGAGCCCGACGCGGCCGTCGCGGTGCTGCAGCGGGGAACCGGCGAGGTGATGCTGGTCGACGACGGCGACCATGGCGTGCGTTTCGATGTGGTCGACGCGGCCACCGCGGTGCGGGAGGCGGCCCTTGGCGGCGACGCTGTCACCGCACTGGCCCGGATGGAGCGGCACCGGCTGCTCTGCGCTCACCGCACCGGTCGGCGCGGAGTGCTGGACTGGAGCCGGCAGATCGAGTTCTGGCTCGCCGACGTGCACGACAGCGTCCGGCAGGGCGAGTGGTACGCGGGCCGGCCCGTGCTGGTGATGAAGAACGATTACGCGCTGGGGCTGTTCAACGGCGACACCGGTGTCGCGGTGGCCGATCCCGCGGGCGGCTTGTCGGTGGTGTTCACCCGTGAGGGGAAGCTCCTGCGCTATTCCCCGCGCCGACTGGCCGATGTGCAGACCGTGCACACGATGACAGTGCACCGCAGCCAGGGGAGCCAATTCGAGCGCGTGACATTCTTGCTGCCCGAGGTGGACTCGCAACTGTCGACGCGAGAGTTGTTGTACACCGCGCTGACCCGTGCGGAGAAGTTCGTCCGCCTGGTGGGCACCGAGGCGGAATTGCGGGCGGCGATCTACCGGCCGGCGGCTCGGGCGAGCGGGTTGCGGCTACGGTTGAGCCAGCCTTAAGCGCAATGCCGTTAAGTTACGCAGCGGGCCTGTTGAAGACATAGATCTCCGGCGCGGCGTCGTATTTGATGATCTTGTGCTGGGCGTGTTTGACGTTGGTGT
>JADGOY010000156.1 GCA_017882715.1 Nakamurella sp.
GATGCAGTCGCTGGGTTCGGTCGTCGGGATCGCCCCGCCGAACGAAAAGGACTACGTCAAGCGGGTGATCGCGGTCGGCGGGCAGACCGTCGCCTGTTGTGACGCGCATGGCGCTGTGACGGTGGACGGGCGCTCACTGGTCGAGCCGTACATCTACGAGCCCATCGAGTTCGTCCCCGGGCAGCTGGATTGCACGACCAGCCCGGCGTCGCGGCGCTGCTTCGGGCCGGTGACGATCCCCGCGGGGCAGCTGTGGGTGATGGGTGACCATCGATCCGATTCGGCCGATTCGTCCTACGAATGCCAGGGCTTCGCGCCGGACAGTGGCGCCCAATGTCAGGGGCCCATCCCGGTCGACAACGTCATCGGCAAGGCGGTCTTCATCGTGATGCCGCCATCGCGGTGGGGCACGATCGGCGACCCTGACATCGACCCGGGCAACCAGAATGCGTTGTCCGCGGCGACCGCGATGGGTGCGCCCGGCGCGCTGGGGTTGGTCGTCGCGCTCGGGTTGCGTGGTGCCTTGGTGATCCGCACGAAGAGGCGGCGATGACCACCGCCAGCCGGGTGCTCAAGGTGCAGCTGCCCGCGCAGGCCGGGCACCGTCCCCACCTGCGGGTGGAGAAGGAGCTGCTGCGGTCCGGAACCAGCCGGTTGGCGGCGATGGACGAGGTGGGCCGTGGCGCGCTCGCCGGTCCGGTGACCGTCGGCGTCGTGGTCGTCACCGCCTCCGTGGGCCGGGTGCCCGCGGGCCTGCGGGACTCGAAACTGCTCACCCCGGCCGCCCGTGACGCCATGGTGCGACCGGTCCGCCGTTGGGTATCGGACTGGGCCGTCGGGCATGCCAGCCCGGCCGAGATCGACACGCTGGGCATCATCGCTGCGCTGCGGCTGGCGGGACGGCGTGCGCTGGCCGGGCTGGCCGGTCCGGTCGACGCTGTGCTGCTGGACGGGTCGCACGACTACCTGAGCACGCCGCCGCTGGTTCCGGTCGCCGATCCGGACCACCCGCCGCTGTTCGAGGTCGAGGTGGCCGTCGAGGTGGACGTCGAGCCCTGCGCCGAGCCGCCGGTCCATGTGCGGGTGAAGGCCGATCTGACCTGCGCGGCGGTCGCCGGCGCGAGCGTGTTGGCCAAGACCGAGCGGGACCGGCTGTTGGTGGGGATGTCGCCGGCGTACCCGCAGTACAACTTCGCGGTGAACAAGGGCTACGGCACGCCGGAGCACATCGCGGCGCTGCGCGCGCACGGCCCGTCGATGGTGCACCGGCGCAGTTGGCGGCTGCCTTGCGAGGATCCGGAGTTGTTCGGTGACCCGGACGACGGGCTGCTGTGACGGCTGGAGGATGATGGACTGCGGGATTGATCAGGAAGGGCGACTGTGAGCGCAGAGGATCTCGAACAGTACGAGACCGAGATGGAGCTCCAGCTCTATCGGGAGTACCGCGACATCGTCGGTCAGTTCTCGTACGTGGTGGAGACCGAGCGGCGCTTCTACCTGTGCAACGCCGTCGACCTGCAGGTGCGCAACCCCGACGGGGACATGTACTTCGAGCTGCGGATGTCCGACGCCTGGGTGTGGGACATGTACCGGCCGGCTCGGTTCGTGAAGAACGTCCGGGTGGTGACGTTCAAGGACGTCAACGTCGAGGAACTGGACAAGCCGGATCTGCGACTGCCCGAGGAGAATCCGTTCGGCTGAGTCACCGGGTGAGCCGGGCGGTGTGGGTACCGGAGGGATCGTCGGCGGCGCCTCGCAGGATGGCCAGGGCTCGGTCGAGGTTCATCCGAAGGTCGCGCGATTTCACCAGGAGTCCGGAGATCGCGGGAGCGAGCAGGCCGGCATGCGGGTGCGGTGGGACGGGGTCATTGACGATCGAGACGACGGTGTCGATCGCGGTGCCCTGGTCGAACGGTGGGTGGCCTTCCACGCAGGCGAACAAGGTGGCGCCCAGGCTCCAGGCGTCGGAGGCCGGGCCGACCGGGATGCCGTTGGCGGTTTCCGGGGCGAGGTAGGCGGGTGAGCCCAGGATCAGCCCGGTGCCGGTGATGGTGTGCTCGGCCGAGTTGCGGGCGATGCCGAAGTCGGTGAGTTTGATCAGTCCGTCGTCGCTGACCAGGATGTTGCTCGGTTTGACGTCGCGGTGGGTGATGCCGGTGGCGTGCGCGGCGAGCAGGGCCGACGCGACGGCGACGCCGATGGTGCCGGCCTGACCCGACGGCAACCGTCCAAGCTGACGGATGATGTGCGCCAGGGATCGCCCCTGCAGGAGTTCCATCACGATCACCGGTCCGGTGTCGGTGACCGGCAGGATGTCGTACACGGTGACGACATGCGGATTGGACAATGCCGCGACGGCCCGTGCCTCTCGCAAGGTTCGCTCCCGCAGCTGGTCTGAGTCGGCAGGCGGCATGTCGCGGGGGATGTTGATCTTCTTGAGGGCGACCCGGCGGCGCAGGATCTCGTCGGTGGCGGCCCACGTGGTCCCGGTCGAGCCACGACCGATCATGGCGTCCAACCGGTACCGCTCTGCCACCCTCCGCTGGCTCACCGGATCATTGTCCCATCGACGGCGGGCCGGCCGTGACGGTCTACCCATTGCGGACCAGGAGCGACAGCGGCTGCGAAGTCCCGGTGCTCATGCCCACCACGATCAACGGCGGACCCGTTTCAGCTCCGGAGCAGGACATGGCCGCAGCTGAGCATTCGGGCACTCGGCTCAACACACGCTTGCGAGGGAGAACCAACGGATCGCCCGTGCTGCGGAAGCACACGAAATCAGCGAGCGCGGTCACCTCCGCGGCAAGCTCGTCCTGCTGCCGAACCCCTAGCGACCTCGGTTTGCTACGCCCCGGCTCGCCGGAGAGCGACCTGGGCGGCGTCGAACCTGGAGGCGAAGTCGAACCTGGAGGCGAACAGGAGCAGAGCAGTGGAGCGCGACGGGAGGCGCGCCGGTGTAGGTGGGCGGCACAGGTCAGGTCGCGGCCCTCGTATCAATCCGGAGATGTTGATACCGCAAACTGCAAACCGCCTGTGACGCGGATCCGGGCGACGCTCAGACCGATGCGGCGGCGATGGCTGCCAGGGCCTCGCCCGGTCGGCGGGTGGAGACCAGCAGCCGGTCGAACGGGCCACCCGGGCGAAGGTCGATTCCCACGACCGGCACGCCGACCAGGATCAGCGCGAAATCCTGCCCGCCGTCGTACCGGTAGGACCCGTAGGCGATGAGGCCGGGAAACCCGGTGCCGGGTGCTCGAATACCGCGCAGCGCCCGCCACGGATGGGGTTCGGGGCAGACCTGCTCGACAGCCGACAACGGGACCCGCAGATCACCATGGAGCGCGAGGACCTTCTCCAGCGGGGACAGCGTCCCCGCGGGATGGGACTCCACAGCTTGGGCCGCGTAGTCGAAAAGTCGGCAGCGTTCGGGGTGAGCGGATGTATCCACGGCGAACCGAGCGTGCGACATCTCGATGCCGTGCGTCTCGAAAGCGCCGCGACAGAAGCGGAAAGCTCGGACAAGGCAAGGACGCCACCTCCACCATCAACCATCACCGCGAGGATCGGCCGACCGCGTCGAGCGGACCCTGCACGTCCCCATACCCCGATCGAATCCTCGAACCGCCCATCCCTGAGCGGGCGATCGTCGCCCGGGCCGCCAGCGACGGCGCCCCGTGACGCCTACCGCGTACAGAGCCGAGCCGTCCTCGCCGCGCCGACTAGTAGCATCCCGGAGCGTTGTTGTTCGGAAGAACGCTTGAACTGCCTGCGATCTCGACTCTGCTGAGCCCGAGCGCGTCCTTGTCTCCGATGAAGAAGGGTGGGCGGCGGTCCGCCCACGGCATCGTCTGTTCGAGGTGTGCGGCCAGCTGGATCAGCAGGTCTTCCCGGCCGGTCCGGGTGATGATCTGCACGCCGATCGGTAGTCCGCTCCGGCTGCGCCCGAGCGGGAGGCTGATGGCGGGTTGCCCGGAGATGTTGAACACGGCCGTGAACGGCCCATAGTCGAACAACGTGCGTAACCACGTGGTGAGGGTGTGGGCGGGGTTGTTGTACTGCAGCGCGCCGTGCGGTGCCGGGAGCTGTCCGAGGGTGGGGGTGATGAGCGCGTCGTACTGGGTGAAGAAGGCGCCCACGGATCGGGTCACCTGGTTTTGCGCGGTGAATCCGCGGATCAGGTCCATCGCCGTGTACGCCGCCACCTCGCTGAGTATTTGCCGGGATACGGCCTCCAATTTGGTGGGGTCCGGTGGTCGTGGAGCGAGCAGGAAGGAACTGGCATTCGACACGGCCTCCGTTCGCATGGTGTGCAGGACGGCGTCCCAGTCGACGGGGGGGCTGGCGGTGGACACGACATGGCCCGCCTGCTCGAGCATCTGCGCAGCTTCGACGGTGATTGCGGCCACTTCCGGTTCGACGTCGGAGCCGGACCAGGCCTGGGTGGTCACCGCGATCCGCATCGGCCGCGGGTCACCCCGCAACTCCTGGACGTAGGGGCGGGCTGGCGCCGGTGCGCTGTACTTGTCACCGCATCCGGGTCCTTGGATGGCGTCCAGCAGGTGAGCGGCATCGCGCAGGGTGCGGGTCACCGCGAAGTCGTAGGACATGCCGAAGCCCGGCTCCCCGGTGTCCGGGCCACAGGGGATCCGACCCCGGCCGGGTTTGAGACCGACGAGTCCGCAGCACGATGCGGGGATCCGGATGGAGCCGGCACTGTCATTGGCGTGCGCGATGGGCACGGCACCGGCCGCGACGAGGGCAGCAGCGCCGCCGCTTGACCCGCCGACCCCCCGCTGAAGGTTCCATGGGTTCCGGGTCGGGCCGTGTTTGATTGTCTCGGTGGAGAAGCTGAGCCCCATCTCGGACATGATCGACACACCCAAGGTGACCAGCCCGGCCGCGCGGAATCGGGTCATCAGATCGGTGTCATGCTGGGCGACGATCCCTTGCAGGCTGGCGCTGCCCACGGAGAACGGCACCCCTTTCGCCATCGGCACATCCTTGATGAGGAATGGAACGCCCGAGAACGGCCCGTTCTTGGCATGCTCCAAGGCCGGTGAGAACACCGGGCCGGCCAAACCGTTCACGGTCTCATCGGCCAGATGAAGTGCGCTGCGGGCGGCGGCCTCGACTTCGGCCGCGCTGACCTGACGCTGTGTGATCAGCTGGTGCAGCCCAACTCCGTCGTAGCAGGCGTATTCATGAAGTTCCACTGTCCATTCCCCTTGCATCCGCTTTCACGCCGACCTGGTGGTCGGCGTGAAGGCGAGCGTGCTCCAGGACCGCGCGTTGGAGATCAGTAGTAGTACCGAATTGCGGCACCGAAACGTCCCGAACCGGCGGTGCCGCGTACCGCGGTGAGTACCGACGATCACGGACGCTCTTGTGGGGGACTGTCAGGATGGGACGGTGGACCTCAGGCCTGGCCGGGACGACGTCGTCGGGCGTGGACGCGAACTGGCGGTGCTGCAGGCTGGGGTGGCCAGTGCCCATGAAGGGCGAGGCGGAGTGATCCTGATCTCCGGGCCGCCCGGGATCGGCAAGTCACATGTGGTTGCAGCGGCGGTGGCTGGCGTCCCGGGTGTGGTGCGTGGTCGGTGCGTGTCCGATCGCGGTGCGCCGCCGTTGTGGCCGTGGTTACGCATGATCGGCGGCATCCCCACGGACCTGCTGCCGGCCCAGATCCACGCAGCCGCGGACGCCGCAACCGCGGCGGACGCGTTCGAGTCGGCGGCGGCGCGTTTCCGGTTGCTGGTTCGAATGTGCGACGGACTCGTCGCTGCCGCCGCAGCAGCCCGCGGGATGGTGGTCGTGGTGGAGGACCTGCACGACGCGGACGAAACATCGCTGGCATTGTTGCGGCACGTAGCGCGAGAGGCCGCTCAGTCCTGGCTGCTGGTCATCGGCACTCACCGCGACACCACCGGCCGGGAGGTCGACGGGTTGAGCGCGACTCTCGCCGAGACCACCAGAAGCGCTGCTGTGCAAACCATCGTGTTGGCACCGCTGCTGGTCGATGACGTCGCGGACTACCTCGCTTCGCGTGGCATCGACACCGGTTTGGCCGCCGAGCTCCATGAACGCACCGGCGGGCTGCCGCTTCTGGTGGCGACCATGACGCGCATTCTGGGTCAGGCCGACCACCCGCCTGGCCCCGGCGGCTCGCTTCCCGCGCTGCCGCCCTCCGACCTGCACGTTCTGGTTTCCGGGTTGTTGGGCGGTCTTCAGCCGGCCGCGCGGGACAGCGCGAGAGCGGCGGCCGTTCTCGGCGAGGACCTCGACCCGTTGCTGCTGGCCGAGGTCCAGAACCTTCCGACCGCAGTGCTCGACGATCATCTGGTGGCGTTGCTGACGGCCGGCGTGATCCTGCCGATCGGAACCGCGCCGCCGCGGTACCGGTTCGCCCATCAGTTGATCCGGCAGGGCATTGCCGGGTCGGCACCGGACTCCGCCAGATGGCACCGGCGAGCGGCCGTCGCGCTTCAATCTCGGCTGGGCACCGATCCAGGCCATGCCGCCCGCATCGCCGCGCACTGGGCCCACGCCGGTGGCGACATCGAAGCGTTACGTGCCACGGTGCGCTGGACCCGGGCCGCCGCCGCGCACGCCATGCGCATCCTGGCCGCGCGGGACGCCACCCGGCTGCTGGAACAAGCCCTGATCGCGCTCGATCAGGTGACACCGGGGCAGGACGAGCGGGCGGAACTACTGATCGAACTGGGCCGCGCAGAATACCTGGCCGGGTGTATCCCCGCCGCCGTCCGGCACCTTAGGGACGCGGCCGAAACTGCCGGCCGCGCGCACCGTCCCGACCTGCTCGCCAAGGCCGCGTTGGTGATCTCCCGGGCCGGCGACCGGACCACCCTGATCGCGGCGGCGGGCCTGTGCGACCGCGCACTGTCTGCGCTGGCCACCGCCACCGCCGCTGCCGACGAACCGCCCGCGATCGTGACCCGTGCCCGGCTGACCGCCCGCAAGGCCTGCCTGAACGTCGAAGCCGACCTGGTCGATGACAATGCATCAACGACCATCGAGGCGCTGCGGCTAGCCGAGAATTCCGGTGATCAAGCGGCATTGCTCGATGCCACCCGGGCCCGCGTCGAGGCCCTCGACCAGCCACTGGACGTCGATGAACGGCTACGGCTCGCCGAACTCACCATCCGGCTGGGACGGGACACCCGATACACCATGGCAGTGGTGCGTGCCCACATCTGGCGTATCGATGCGGCCTACCAAGGGGTCGATATCGCGGCCGCCGACCGCGAAATCGCTCGGCTTGCCGATCTGGCGGCGACCACCGACCTGCCCTCGTCCCGCTGGTTCCAGTTGCGCGCGTCCGCCGCGCGGGCCGCCCTCAGCGGACGGTTCGACCTGGCACTGTCTGAATCAGAATCGGCCGGAACGCTAGCAACTCGGATGAACGACCCCGCTGCTTGCGCAGTCACCGACGAGTTCGCCACTCTGCTCGCGCTCATTCGCGGCGACCCGGATCAGGTTCCCCCGATCACCCACCACACCTTGGCGTCAGCGCCGCACACCCCGCTGTTCCAAGCCGCCCACGCACTCCGGCTCCTGCTGCTCGGCCATCACGACGAGGCGCTGGCGATCTACCAGCACCTGCGTCTGAAACTTCGCCAACCCGTACGCGGGATGCCGGGGCTGGGCGTCCTGCAATACCTCACCGAACTCGTCGAAGCATTCGACGACGCCGAAGCGGCCGGTTGGGCGCGCACCCAATGGCTGCCCTGGGCGGCCACCGGAGGACTGCCCGGCAACGCTGCATATTTCTGTGGCGGCTCCCCGGCTCGAGCGGTCGGCCGGATGGCCGCGATGCTGGGTGACCTCGACGAGGCCGAGAGTGCCTTGCGCGCGGCGGTTGCCATCAACACGCAACTCGACGCGCAACCCTTGCTCACCCACACCTGGGTGGCCCTTGCCGACGTGCTCCGCCGTCAAGGACGGTCCAGCGGACTCTCCGAAGCTGCCGCACTCGCTGCTCGAGCCGCCGCCCAGGCAAGGCGGCTCGACCAACCAGGGCCGCTCACCCGCGCCGACCGGCTACTCGTCGAACTGACCAGTCAAATCCGTGACGGCGACCCGCTCACCGCCCGAGAACGTGAAGTGGCCGACCTCGTCGCGCAGGCACTTTCCAACCGGAAGATCGCCGAGCGCCTTTTCATCAGCGAACGCACAGTAGAAACCCACGTCCACCACATCCTGAGCAAACTCGACCTCACCAACCGCACCGCACTGATTACCCAAATCCTGGGGAGACGCCGATGATGGAGGCGGGCCTCCAGCCCACTTGCCCCCCGGCTACTGGCTGAGGCGGATGGTGTCGAACCCGGACGCCGAACCGGAGGCCCGTCGGGCGATGACGCACCCGTTCCCCACCGGCAGACCCCGCGCGCACCGCTGACCGGGACCGGCCCGATTCGACGGCTCTGTTCCCGCCCGTCATCGAACAAATGTTCCCCAGCCTTGGCCGGTACTCGTCGGGGCTGATCAGAATGTTTGCGATGAGGACGCTGTGAGGTTGTCGTGGCACGCCGCGGGTCGTAGCCGATGGGCATCTCTCGCCCTTCGTCCAAGCCGGCGTGCCGATGTCCTCGACGACTTCGCGGACACCCTGTCCGGTTCGTGGCCTTGCCATGACTGGTCCCGCGGACTTGTTCCCATGTCCGTTTTTCATCCACATTGCCGGCGACCGGCCCATGGCGGGGCTGGGTTCGCTCAGGCTGTGCGCATGGCGGCGAAGGACGAGCTCGGGCGACGTGGCGAGGATGTCGCTGTCGGGGTGTTGGAGCGTGCCGGCCTGGTGGTGTTGGCCCGAAATTGGCGTTGTGCGGAGGGTGAGTTGGACATCGTGGCCACCGACCGGGATGCGACGGTGGTGTTCTGCGAGGTGAAGACCCGCAGTGGGGATGGGTACGGGACTCCGTTCGAGGCGGTGACGCAGGCCAAGCGCAGGAAGTTGCGGCGGTTGGGTGTGTTGTGGATGTCGGCGAATCCGATCAAGGGGTTCCCGGTGATGCGTTTCGACGTGATCGGTGTGCTGTGGCGGCCGGGTGCGGCGCCGGTGGTGGAGCATCGGGCCGAGGCGTTCTGATGGCATTGGCGCGGACGTGGGCGGTGGCGTTGTCCGGGATCGCCGGTCACCTGGTGGCGGTCGAGGCGGATCTGGCGGCGGGTTTGCCGGGGACCACGGTGATCGGGATGGGGGATGCGGCGGTCACCCAGGCGCGGGATCGGGTGCGGGCGGCGGTGTTGAACTCCGGGCACAAGTGGCCGGACCGGCGGATCACGTTGGCATTGTCTCCGGCGGCGTTGCCCAAGCGTGGTGCGGGGTATGACATCGCCTTGGCAGTAGCGGTTCTCGCGGCCGCGGGCAGCGTGCCGCAGGGTGGTGCCGGAGATGCGGTGCTGGTCGGTGAGCTGGGGTTGGACGGTCAGGTGCGGCCGGTGCGCGGGGTGTTGCCGAGCATGCTGGCGGCGCGGGCAGCGGGTCGGGCGCGTGCCGTGGTGCCGGCCGGGAATGTCGCCGAGGCGGCATTGGCCACCGGGGTGAGGGTGCACGGGGTGCGGTGCCTGTCCGATCTGATCCAGTGGCTGCGGGGGGAGGGCAACCAGTTGGTCGAGGCGGAGCCGATGTCTCCTGCCGAAGACCGGGTGGTGCCGGATCTGGCCGACGTCCTCGGGCAGCCGGAAGCCCGGCTGGCGTTGGAGGTCGCGGCGGCCGGTG
>JADGOY010000157.1 GCA_017882715.1 Nakamurella sp.
GTCGGCCCCCAGGGCCGCGAGCTGCCCGGGAGGACGTGGCGCAACGTGACCTACGCCGTACCGGTCCAGGAGGGTCCGGAAGATCTGCCAACTCCGATGATCTCCGGAACCCGCAAGACAACAGGCACCAGAGAGCTTCTGGTCAACCTGACGATGCGGGAGGTCCGCTCGCAGTTCAAGCGAACCACCCTGGGGCGGCTGTGGTCGTTCATCAACCCGCTGGCCACCATCGCGATCTACTCGATGGTGTTCGGCTACATCCTGCAATCGCCGATCCAGCCCGGCGTCAACAGCGGCATTCACTTCTTCGCGTTGTTCCTGGCAAGCGCGTTGATCCCCTGGACGTTCCTGTCGGGCGCGATCGTCTCCGGCATGGGATCGATCGTGAACAATGCAGGGCTGTTGTCGAAGGTGTATTTTCCGCGGTTCATCCTGCCTGTGTCGACAATCCTGGCGATGACGGTCACGTTCGCGATCGAATTGGGCCTGCTCACGGTGATCATGGCGTTCGTCGGTGGCCCGAAGGTGCTGCTCTTCCTGCCGGGTCTGATCCTGATGATGGCGCTCACGGTGCTGTTCTGCGTCGGCGTCGCATTGATGCTGTCGATCGCGATGGTGTATTTCCGGGACACCCAGCACTTCATGAACATCTTCATCCAGCTGTGGTTCTACGCCACGCCGATCATCTATTCGGAAACCCTTGTCCTGCAGCTGCAGGACAAGGTGTGGGCGAAGGGGTGGACGCTGTTCGGCCAGCCGTTCCCGTTCTTCTTCCTGTACAACCTCAACCCGGCCGCCCGGATCACCGGCGCGTTCCGGGCGATGCTGTACGACTACGTGTGGCCGAGCTGGCGGGACTGGTTCGCGGTGACCGTGTGGACTGTGCTGGTGCTGGCGCTGGGCACCGTTGTGTTCCGGAAGTTCTCTGCCCGGGTGGTGGAGGAGCTGTGACCGGGTCGATCTTCCGGCCCGGCTTCGGTAAGTCGGCGGCCTCCACCGCGTCGGCGGTCTCCGTGGAGGGGGTGTCCAAGTCCTTCCGGATCTACCACGACCGCAACCAGTCGTTGAAGGCCGCGATCCTGCGCCGCAAGCGCGCGTCGTTCGAGGAGTTCTGGGCGTTGCGGGACGTCAGCCTGGAGATTCCCGAGGGCAAGACCTTCGGCCTCATGGGCCACAACGGCTCGGGTAAGTCCACCCTGCTCAAATGCATTGCCAAGATCCTGCAGCCGAACGAGGGCGCCATCACCTCGCACGGCCGGATGGCAGCCATGCTCGAGGTCGGATCCGGGTTCCACCCCGAGCTGTCGGGCAAGGAGAACGTCTATCTCAACGGCTCGATCCTGGGCATGAGCCGAGCCGAGATCGACAGCAAGTTCGGCACCATCGTGGATTTCGCCGGCGTCGGCGAGTTCATCGACCAGCCGGTGAAGAACTACTCGTCGGGCATGTACGTCCGGTTGGGCTTCTCGGTGGCCATTCACGTCGATCCGGACATCCTGCTCGTCGACGAGATCCTGGCCGTCGGGGACATGCAGTTCCAAGAGAAGTGCCGGGAGAAGTTCGCCGAGTTCAAGGACCAGGGCCGGACGGTCATCGTGGTCAGCCACGGCTTGGGCGAGATGCGCACCTTCTGCGACGAGGCGGCGTGGCTGGACCACGGCAAGCTGGTCGAAGTCGGGCCGGCCGCGCGGATCGTCGACAACTACATCGAGGCCGGCCATCTGGCCCGGCCGGTCGCCTCCGGCGGCACCCGGCACGGTAGCGGCGAGATCCAGGTCGAGCGGGTGGAAATGCTGGACTCCGCAGGCGAGGACTCCCGCCAGTTCAAGACCGGCGATCCGGTCACCGTCCGGTTGCACTACGAGGCGTCCGAGCGCATCGAGCGCCCGGTGTTTGCCGCGTCGCTGCACTCCTTGGACGGCACGCATGTGTGGTCGCACCACACCTGGGACGCCGAGTACATCCCGACGGCACTGAACGGCACCGGCAGCATCGACGTGGTGGTCCCGGCGCTGCCGCTGCAGCCAGGGACGTTCAACATCAACACGTCGGTGGTGGACGAATCGCTGACCCACAGCTTCGACCAGTGGATCAAGGCGATCATCTTCGACGTCGTGCAGGGCACGCCGCGTGAGTCCGGCGGCGTGATCGTGATGAACAGTCGTTGGCAGAATCTCCAGCCACCGGGCGCGCTGGATCCGGCGACGTCGGCACCGGGCGGCGGGGCACCGGGCCCAGAGGATCCCGACCCGGCAATCACTGCCGAACCGGTGATCACTGCCGAGCCGCTTGCGGGTACCGGCCCGTTGGCCGCCGGCGCGAGCGGACGAACGCGTCCGTGACCCGTCGGCAGAACATCCTGATCATCACCGACGACACCCTCGGCCCACGGATGGCCGGTCCGGCGATCCGGGCCTGGAACATCGCCGAGCTGCTCTCGACCGACCATGAGGTCCGGCTCGCCTCGACCCGCAAGGCGGAGGCCTCCAGCCCGCACTTCGCGGTGTGTGACGGCTCGGGCGTGATGCTGCCCGGGCTGGCCGAGGGAATGGACATCATCATCCTGCAGGGGTTCACGCTGCGCGCCCACCCTTGGCTGGCCCACCTGGGCGCGCACCTGGTGATGGACATGTACGACCCGGTCCACCTGGAGATCCTCGAAGGGGCGCAGGATTCGAGCCCGGCGTCGCGCAACCGGGAACTGGCCGGCGGTCTCGAGGCGCTGCGCGTGCAATTCGAGCACGGCGATTTCTTCCTGTGCGCCTCCGAAAGGCAACGCGACCTCTGGCTGGGGCACATGTCCGCGCTCGGCCGGGTCAACTTCGCGACGTACCAGCAGGACAGCACGCTGCGCAAACTGATCGACCTGGCGCCCTTCGGCATCGAAGGCACGCCGCCGCTGGCGGACGGCGCCAGCGGCGCCATTCGCGGCGTCATCGACGGGATCGGCGCCGACGACACCGTCTTGTTGTGGGCCGGTGGTGTCTACAACTGGTTCGACCCGGTGACCCTCATCGACGCGGTCGGCGACCTGGTGGCCGAGATACCGACGCTGCGTCTGTTGTTCATGGGCACCAAACACCCGTCGCTGGACGATCTGTCGACGACGGTGCTCCGCCAGGGCGTCGAGCGTGCCCGGGAGCGGGAGCTGCTCGGCACACACGTGTTCTTCCGCGAGGGGTGGGTGCCCTACCAGGACCGCGGTCGCTACCTGGCCGACGCCGATGTGGGTGTGTCCACCCATGTGCTGCACGTCGAGACGGCATTCTCCTTCCGCACCCGGATGGTCGACTACCTGTGGGCGGGGCTGCCCATCGTGTGCACAGAAGGAGACGAATTCGCCGGCATCGTCGAGCAGCAGGGCCTGGGACGGGTGGTCCGCCAGGGCGATCGAGCCGGTCTGGCGCGCGCGTTGCGCGAGTTGCTGTCCGATCCCGCAGAGCTCGCCCGCTGCCGGGCAGCGGTCGCTGTGACAGCGGAGCGTTTCCGCTGGCCGGTGGCGCTGGCCCCGTTGGTGGCCTATTGCGCCGATCCGTGGCGCGCGCCCGACGCCGGTCGGCCGCAGCGACCGGTCGGCCGGGGCGCCGACCTGGGCAGCCGGTTGGACGACCGCCTGGCGTACGCGCGGGAGTACGTGGCGGTCAACGGCCTGGGCCGGTTCGTCGTGGTGGGGGCGCGCCGCAGCGTCGAGGCGATCCTGCGCCCACTCCTGATGCCGATGCTGCGCCGCCTCCCGGAGCCGGTCAAAGCGCCGCTGCGGCGGCTGGCCCGGTAGGTCTGCCGAGCCGCACAACTGCGGTGATTAAGATCCAGCGAGTGCACATCGCCGTGGTATCGGCCCACTATCCGCCGAACTTCGTGTCCGGCGGGACGCTGGTCCCGGAGCGGATCGCCGACGGGTTCGCCCGCCGGGGTCACCGGGTCAGCGTGTTCGCCGGGTCGATCGACGACGGCCAGCCCGACCTGACTGTCCGGCAGGAGATCACCGAGACCGGGGTGGCGATCCAGTGGACGACCATCACCGGGATGCTCAGCTGGGCGGACGACATCAACTATGCCAACGACGACGTCACCGCCGAGTTCTCTCGCTGGCTGACCCGCACCCAGCCGGACGTGGTGCATTTCCACAACCTGCAGGGCCTGGGTGGCGCGCTGGTGTCGACCGCGTCCGCGTCCGGCGCGGCGGTGCTCGTCACCATGCACGACATGTGGTGGTGGTGCGCGCGGCAATTCCTGGTCGACCGTCACCTGCGGCCCTGTTCCACGGTCGTCGACTGCGGGGTGTGCCCCTGCGAGGGCACCAACGACTGGCTCCGGGTGCGCGATCACCGCCTGGCCGCCCACCTGCGCAACGCCGACCTGGTGCTCGCACCGTCCTCGACGATGATCGATCTGCTGTCTGCCAACGGCGTCGATCCGCGGCGGCTGGCCTTGGACGAGAACTCGTCACCGGATTCGGTCCGGCAGGCCGCCGAGCGTACCCCGGGAGACGGCACGGTCCGGTTCGTCTTCGCCGGCGGGAGGCATGCCGTCAAGGGCGCTCATGTCGCGGTCGAGGCCGCTCGGACGCTGGGCGACCTGACCGGCTGGTCGCTGGACCTGTACGGCGCGGAGGAGGACAGGGTCCCGGACAACGTCCGCTCGCTCCCCCCGTACGAATCCGATGACGTCGCATCGGTGCTGGCCGAGTACGACGTATTGCTGATGTCGTCGGTGATGCTCGAGTCGTATTCGCTGCTCACCCGCGAGGCACTGGCCGCCGGATGTGCGGTTGTCACCGGCGACAATCCCGGCCCGACCGAGGTGGTCAAGGACCACGTCAACGGCCTGGTGGTCCCTCGCGGCGACGCCGCGGCGTTCGGCGACGCGATGCGGCACCTCGTCACCGAACCCGGGCTGCTCGCGGCGCTGCAACCGGCGCCCGGTTCGTTGCCGCTGCGCCGGTTGGACAGTCAGCTCGATGATCTCGAAAGGCGGTACACCGAGCTTGCCGCCGCACGCCGCATGTACACCGCCCGGCGGACCCGCGCCGACGCTGACGACGCGCCGGTGCCGCCGGCGGGGCGCATCGTCGACCGCGAACTGCCACCGATCCGGCGGGTGCTGATCGCCAGCGGCATCACCGGCGCACCACTGCGCTACCGCGGCTACTTCGCGCAGGAGGCGCTCGCCACCATCGGGGTGCACGCCGACGTGCACATGTACCGGGATGTCCAGGTGCCCCGCAAGGCCCGCACCGCCGATGCCGTGGTGCTGTACCGGGTGCCGGCCACGGAGCAGATCCTCGACCTGGTCGACATGATCCGGATGCGGCCCGAACCGGTGCCGGTGCTTTTCGACATCGACGACCTGATCTTCGACCCGGGCCTGCGCGGTGAACTCGATCCGGTGCTGATCAAGGTGTCCGGCCTGGACCTGGACCTGTACTGGCAGGGGATCCGGCGGTACCGGACGACGCTGGAGGCGGCAGATGCCTACATCGGCCCGACAGCGATGCTGTGCGACCGGGTCACCGAGCTGACCGGCGTCCCGTCCCACCGTTGGGCCAACGGCATCGGCCGGGAGATCGCCCGGATGTCGGATTTCGAGCTGTACCGGCCGCGCAAGCCCGGCCCGGTGCGGATCGGCTACCTGTCCGGCACGAACACCCACAACGAGGACTGGGCGTTCGTCGAGCCGTCGATCGTGAACGTGCTGCGGGCCCGGCCCGAGATTCAGCTGTGGATCGGTGGGCTGCTGGAGTACTCCAGCGCGCTGGAGGAGTTCGCGAGCCGGATCCGACGGCTACCGCTCAAGCCGTGGAACGAACTGCCCGGGGTGCTTCGCCACCTGGACGTCAACCTGGCGCCGTTGGAGCCGGGCAAGGTCTTCAACGAGTCCAAGAGTGCGATCAAATGGCTGGAGGCCGCGCTCACCCGCACCCCGACGGTGGCCAGCCCGTCACAACCCTTCCGTGAGGCCATCGAGCACGGCTCGTCGGGCATGCTCGCCGAGTCGCTCGACGACTGGTCGCGACTGCTGCTCGCGCTGATCGACGACCCGGCACTGCGATCCCGGATCGGCCATTCGGCCCGCGAACACGCGCTGTTGACCCTGTCCCCCGCCCAGCAGGGGTACCGCTACCTGGACATCCTGGAGCGGGCGCGGTCGGCGGTGGCCACCCAGGGGCACCGGCCGCTGTTCGCCCACTGGGAGCCCGAGCTGCTGTCCGAGGCCTACATCCTGCAGGCCCCCGACGGCTATGGCCCCCAGCCGGGAGGCCTGCTGGTGCACGCCCGCAACGAGTTGGCTCGGGGGTCGGATGGGGCGGCGGCGGGAAGCCGGTCGCTCCGCAGGATGGCTGCTGACTACCGTGTCAACGCCGTCAACCACCTGCGCACCGAGGGGGTGCCGAGCACCGCACGCAAGGTCGTGTCGGTGGCTCGCGGGCTGCCCGCGCGGGTGGCGGCACGTCGTGGGTGATCCACCCGGCCCGCTCGTCGCACGTCGGGCACCCTGTCCCGGGTCGGCGCGGACAGCCCGGTGATCACCGTCGGGGTGGACGCAACCCCGCTCCTGGGCCGGCGGACGGGGATCGGCCGGTACACCGAGCACCTGATCGGTGCGCTGGGCCGCCGAGACGACGTGACAGTCCGGGCAACAGCCTTCACTGCCCGCGGCTGGCGAGAGTTGGCCGCGGCCGTACCGCAAGGGGTCAATGCCCGCTGCCTCCCGGTCCCCGCCCGGGCGCTGCGGGCCGTGTGGACGCGAGCGGAGTTCCCCACCGTCGGACTGTTCTGCGGTCGAACCGAGGTGTTCCACGGCACGAACTTCGTGCTGCCACCCACCGGCCGGGCGGGCGGCGTGATGACGATTCACGACCTGGCCTACCTGACGAATCCCGACACGGTCGACGCGACGAGCCGGGCGCTGGTCGACCTCGTGCCGCGGGGTCTGCGTCGTGCCGCGGCGGTCTGCACTCCGAGCGCGGCGATCGGCGAGCAGGTCCGCGAGGCCTATGGTCCGGCGCTGCCGGAGCTGGTGGTGACGCCGCTGGGTGTGCAGGAACGGTGGTTCGACACCGCCGGTCCGGACGTGGCCGAACGCGAGCGCCTGGACCTCCCGGACGACTACTTCGTGTTCGTCGGCACCCGGGAGCCACGCAAGGACCTGGCCTGTCTGACCGCCGCCTATTCCCGGCTGCGCCGCGACGCGGCCGGCCGGCGGATACCGGAGCTGGTACTGGTCGGCCCGGACGGGTGGGGACCGGGGCAACCACCCCTTGCGGGCGTGAGCATCCACGGATACCAGTCTCAGGACGACCTGCCCACGGTGGTCGCCGGCGCACGTGCCCTGGTGATGCCCTCCCGCGACGAGGGCTTCGGACTACCGGCGTTGGAGGCCCTGGCGTGCGGCACTCCGGTGATCGTCAGCGCTGTGCCTGCGGTTTTGGAGGTCACCGGGGGGCACGCAGCCGTCTTCCCGATCGGTGACGACCAGGCACTGTCGAGCTTGCTCGCCGCCGCCGCTCAGGCCGACCCTGGGCACGATCGCGACGCTCGCCGCGCCTACGCACGCCGTTGGACGTGGTCGGCGTGCGCAGCGGCGACGATGACCGCGTACCAGATCGCCGCCGGCTGAGGCCGGGTGCCGGCCGAGGCCGGGTGCCGGGGCGCCGGCCGTCACGAACTGGGTAAGGTCGTGCTGCGGTGCGCACGTCACCAACATCCCCGGACACACAATCACCCAGCAGCGAACGAAGCGAGGTCACCCTCATGCGCGCCCTGGTCACCGGTGGAGCGGGATTCATCGGATCCTGCGTCGTCGATCGGCTGCTCGGCCAGCACGACGACGTCACGGTCGTCGACGATCTGAGCCACGGCCGGCTGGCCAACCTGGCCGACGCCGGGGATCGGATCACGTTCATCCAGGCCGACGTCCAGGACTCCGGCCTGGCCGACATCGTCGCGGCCGCCCAACCCGAGGTGATCTTCCACCTCGCAGCGCAGATCGACGTGCGAGCCAGCGTCGAAGATCCGGCCGGGGACGCAGCGATCAACATCATGGGCACCATCAACCTCGCCCAGGCCGCCCGGGCCGCGGGCGTCCGCAAGATCGTGTTCGCCTCGTCGGGCGGATCGATCTACGGTGTGCCGACGACCCTGCCCGTCACCGAACGCGCCCCGATCAACCCGCTCTCCCCGTATGCGGTCTCCAAGGTATGCGGAGAGCTGTACCTGAACGCGTTCTCGCAGCTGAACGGCCTGCAATGCACGCATCTGGCGCTGGCCAACGTCTACGGACCCCGGCAGGACCCGCATGGCGAGGCAGGTGTCGTCGCCATCTTCGCGGAGCACCTGCTACGCGGCCGGCCCACCAAGGTGTTCGGTGACGGCGGCAACACCCGCGACTACGTGTTCGTCGTCGACGTCGCCGCTGCGTTCCTGCTGGCCTCGGGCGAGACCGGAGACCGGAGACGGTACAACATCGGCACCGGAGTGGGCACCAGCGACCGCCAGCTGCACACCCTGGTCGCCAAGGCCGCCGGCGCGCCCGATGAACCCGAGTTCGCGCCGGCCCGGCTCGGCGACCTGCGCGATTCCGCGATCGACCCGTCCAAGGCCGGTGCCGAACTGGGCTGGGCCCCCGCCTACGACCTGGGCACCGGGATCGGGGCGACCGTCGACTACTTCCGTGGACAGCCGGACTGATCGTCGCCGCGCGCAGGCCGATGCCCGGGTATCAGGTGGTGACGGTGCCGCCGTCGGCGCCGCTCACCGGGACCGGGGGCTCGGCCGACGCCCGGTCGTCATCACCGTTGGCTTTGACCGCGCCGGGCGACCCGCCCGCCTGGTCCCGCCGGTCGGCGTCGCTCAGCGCGATCGCCCGGGCCAGCCGGGCGTACTTCAGCTCCATCTCCTTGAAGCGCAGGTAAGTGCTGATCGCGAAGAATCCGAACCCGACGACGAGCAGGTACAACAGCAGATCCGTGCCGCGACCCACGCCCAGCCGCGCGGCGACCCAACTCACATCGTCAGGCCGGACCACCGCGTACACGGCGAAGGCCATGAAGATGCCCAAGCCGATCTTGACGTACGCGCCGCCGCGGGTCGTGCCGTGGCTGCGCAGCACGAAGACCATCAACCCGATCACCGCCAGGATGAGCAGGATCTTGATCACTGTCATGTCCGGCCCCCTCAGTGCCGGTTACGGCGCACGGCCGAATCGAACACGATGTTGACCCCGTTCAACAGCGATTGACCCTTGCCCATCGAGTACTCGGTGTACAGGATCGTGACCGGTTCCTCGGCCACCCGCCAACCTTTCGCGTCGATCATCTCCACGATCTCCGGGGCATGCGCCATGCCGTTCGAGGTGATGTTCATTTCCCAGGCCACCTTGCGATTGAACGCCCGCAGGCCGTTGTGCGCGTCGGTCAGCCCCAGTCGGCGGCCTCGCGGGCTGACCTTCACGGCCGCCTTGAGCACCATGCGCTTGAGCATCGGGATGTGACTGACATCCCCATGGAACCTGGTACCCACCACGATGTCCAGGTCCTCGGTCCGGAGCCGGTGCAGCATCCGCAGCACGTCGTCGATCTGATGCTGGCCATCTGCGTCGAAGGTGACGAAATACCGTGCACCGGATTGCCGCCGGGCGTATTCCACCCCGGTCTGCACCGCGGCGCCCTGGCCCAGGTTCACCGGATGGCGCACCAGGTGGGCGTGGGTGGTGCCGATCTGG
>JADGOY010000357.1 GCA_017882715.1 Nakamurella sp.
TTCATTCGCATGATCTTTCCCTTCGTATGGTGAATGTCACCCCGGGACACCTCCCGGTGACCCCATCCGGGAAGACGATAAGAAACCCACCTCAATGCGATCTCAACAGTCGTCGGCTGGGAGGTCAGTCACCGCAGCCCCACCCTGGCGAAGAAGAATTCAATCAGCGAAGCGCCGCCCAGGACGGTCATCTCAGCGCCACTCCCGACGGCGGCCACTCATCCCATTGACCCCAGAACACCCGATTCCGATCACAGCGGGTAACGTCATCAGCCCAGATGTCCGATTCGGGAGAAGGCTGTCACACCAACGATCAACGCGCAAGATCTCTTCGCATCGGGCCTCCCGGAACGGCCGCGATGTTACGCCCGCACCGATATGCATGTCGATGAGATTAATGATGCCAACGCGGAAACCTGGCAAACGAGAAAATCAGCCCCGCCGCCCGCCGGCCCGGTCGTAGCGACACCTTTCCAGGCCAGCCATTCCATCGGGCAGGAACATTTAGCCCACTCGCCAAATCACCCCTGGGCATTCGCGGGTTGATTACCCCTTTGGCGGATGACCAAAGACCGCCCCCAAGCCTCGATCGGTGGCGCAGGCCTTGTCAACTCTGTGGCTGTTGCCGTGGTGAGGGTGAGGTGAATAACCCCTCACGGGGCGGGAGAGGTCAGCGGATGGATGGGTGATTCACGATCCCGTGCTGTCGGAGCGTCCGCTGTGCGGGAGACTCTCTGTGTTGTCAACGTGTGTCACATTCCGGAGTCCTGGTGCCCATGGAGGCTCTGCTCATGACAGCGTCCGCTCGCCGCGCCGTATTCGGGTTGATGTTGGTGCCGGTTCTCACGATCGCCCCGTGCCTACCGACGTTCGCGCATGCTGCTCTGCGCACGGCGCTGGAAGACCAGCCCTCGGGGACATCGCAGGTCCCTGTCGTGGGCAACGCTCCGGCTGTCGAACCCCAGCATCTGGTCGTCGTGCTCACCCTGGGCGAGGCCAGCGCCGAGGCCCTGGCCTCGGCCGTCTCGGACCCGGCGAGCCCTCAGCACCGCCGCTACCTCTCCAGCGCTGCATGGCGCTCCGGTTTCGCACCGACCGACGCGTGCGTCTCTGCGATGAGGGATGGGCCGACTTCGCGGGAGGTATCGATCGGCTCGATCCCGGCCAACCGACGCAACAGTCCGTTCTCCGGAACCACCGCGCCGTCGGAGGCGGCATTCGCCATCGAGCGAGGCTGGGGGATCGGCAACTGGGTGACGACCGGTGGCGCCTGGGGTCCGAACCGGCCTTGCCCCCTCCCGAAGTGCCGACCACCGCAGACCCCACCGGCCTTCCAGCACGGCGGCGGCACCAGCCGGTTGGTCCATCCGCCCGCCCATCAACGGAACGTGGTGCCCTAGCGATCTCGAACGATGTCGGTGATGGACCGCACCGTGCCGTTCCGGACGTGGCCATGGTTGGCGACCCCAATACCGGGTTCCTGGTCGAGCAGAGCCCAGACCGTCCCGGACGGCCCGGTCCGCTACAGCGAATACCGGTCATGGCACCCGACGTCCGCCCGGCCCGGTGTTCGCCGGCGAGATCACCGACACCGAACAGGTGGCCGGTGGCAGCCTCGAGTTGCGCAACCCCAGCTGTCCGAGTTCGAGGGCACCCGGGAATGTCGCTTCGCGCGATGTCACCGACGGCGTGATCCGGGTCCACTACAAAATGGCTACGACGGCTCCGCCCGGCCGGTCACCAGCCGCCGCACGGTCAACTGGACGGAACGATCTTTCACCCGCTCCGGCGACGACGAGGTCACCGGTAGCGGAACCCCGAACATCGCCGGTCTCAACGAGTGTTCCAGCCGCTGTTTGGCCTCTGTAGGAGCGTCAGGAGGACGGCGTGGGCAGCCACGCTGTGCCCGGGGTGGCCGGTCGATCTCGGTGATCGCCCGGCACGTGGGACGGGATCGTCCAGGGGGTGCATGCCGCCCCCGAACGGTAGCGGCTGGTCGCGGTCCGCGGCCTGGCCGGTGACGACTTGTTCGCCCAGGACGTTGTTCACCCAGGACATGATCTACGCCGCCGCACGACTGGCCGGGAACTCGCGTAGGCCGCCCGGCGCCCATCCGATGCGGCACCCGTCGGTGGCGGCGGTGTTGGGTTCCAAGAGGTCGGTGGGGTCGGGGACGGCTGTGCGGGCGAACCCGTTGCTGACCGTTCCCCGGCGCCCGGAGCGGCGCCGCGGCGGGCTATGCTCACCGGTGCTTTCGACGAGGAGCGAACGAGCGCGGGTCGCGGTCATCGGAATCCTCCCGGGGGCCGACCCGGGCGCGCCGACACGGATGTACCGAGTGGCGCCGGGATGTTCCGTTCACCTTGGACCCGGCGGTAGCGGCCGCAATCCGTAGGTCGGCTGGAACGCCCCCCGCCACCTGGCTGAACAGTCCTGTTGCCCCTTACCGCGAGCAGTGGGAAGCGATTTCCTAATATCCGGTGTTTGCACGCCGCGGGCGCCGCTGGGAGGTTGGAGCCGAATGATTCGAGTCGTCGTGGTCGACGACGAGGCGCTGGTCCGTGCAGGATTCCAGCTGATCCTGAACCTCGCGCCGGACATCGAGGTGGTCGCAACCGCCGACGGCCCGCAGGCGCTGGAGGTCATCGCCGTGCACCATCCCGACGTCGTGCTGCTGGACATCAGAATGCCTGGCAAGGACGGCCTGAGCATCCTTGAGGAACTGCGATCGGCGCCGCAACGACCGGTTGTGGCCGTCCTGACCACATTCGACTCCGACGAGTACATTGCCGCCGCGTTGCGGCTGGGGGCAGCAGGTTTCCTGCTCAAGGACACCGATCCGGAGCAGTTGTGTCACTTCGTCCGCACCTTGCACGGCGGCGGGGTCGTTCTGTCCCCGACCGTGAGCGGCACGGTGGTCGACGGGTACCTGGGGGGCGGTGCCGATCAGGCCGGGCAAATTCTGGTCGGCACGTTGTCTGACCGGGAACGCGAGGTACTGGTGCTGATGGCCGACGGGCTCTCCAACACCGAGATCGCCGGGCGACTGTTCGTGAGCGTGGGAACCGTCAAGGACCATGTCAGCGCGATCCTGGCCAAGCTGGAGGTCGGCAGCAGGGTGCAGGCCGCGTTGCTCGCCCAACGCACCGGCCTTCTG
>JADGOY010000158.1 GCA_017882715.1 Nakamurella sp.
TGCGCCTCGGCGGATCCGGTGTCCGAGTCGTGCAGCCCGTACTCGGCGAGGATGTCCTTCTTCTGCTCGGCGGTCAACGCCACGTCTGGTGCTCCTTGATGATCAGTACCGTGTTCTGCCCGCTCCGGACACTGCCGGGGGGATGACGGTGCCGGCCGCCACGGACTGCAGCCGAACCCAACACACCATGTTACCAGCGCGAACGGCTCACACCGATCAGCCGGTCCCGGCGTGGTCGGGTGCCGGCCGGTCGGGTGCCGGCTGGTCGGGTGCCGGCCGGTCACGCGCCGGCTGGTCGGACGCCTCCCGATCGGGTCCCGGCGGTGACGTGCCGGGCGGCCCGTGGGTGGTCGGCGGCGGATTGGGGCGGCGGTGCCTGATGAAGGCGGCCATCCCGATGACCAACGCGACGGTCAGTGCCACCACCACCCACAACGTGACCAGCACATCCACCCAGGAGCCGGGCGGCGGCGACCCAGGGAAGAAGTTGCGGATGGGAATCGTGGCGAACAACATCGCGGCGATCCAGCCCAGGAAACCGGCCTCGAACAGGCGGTCCTCGCGATAGAGCTTCAGGCCGACGATCCAGCAGGTCAGCGGCAGCATGATCAGCACGGCGACAAGGGAGATGCCGAAGAGCATGATCGCGATCGATCGTTGGGAACTCACCCCCAGAAGCACGCCCACGGTCGGGTCGAGCTCCCCGGCCGCCAGGTGCCAGCCCTGGATCTCGCCGTCGAACGCCATCACGGTGTCGACGTAGCGGAAGTTCGCGCCCTCACCGACCCAGGCCGCGGCGTAAACCTGCGACGAGTACCGATCGAACGGCCAGTCCTGGATGTCGCCGTCGAAGGCGATCTTCTCCGATCTGATCTGCACGCGGCGATCGGTCGGCCAGATGATGTCCGCGTCATCGAGGGTGGGTTCGAGCGTGAGGGTGAGCTTTTCGTTCGGGTTGCCTTCGTCGTTCAGCAGCGAGGGACTCAGCTGCACCTCCACATCGACGTCCATCTCGGGCGTGGCCGCGTTGATCGCGCGCGCCGTGACCAGGACTGCCACGCCGCCGTCCGGAGGGTCGACCTCACCCGCGTCGATGGTCGTCGTCCCGTTGACGATGTACGCGACGACCAGCCCCGCGTACATCGCGGCGAAGACGGCGATGCCGGCCACGACGATCCACCGCCGGGTCGACGCGAATGTGCGCGGCTGCGAGCTGAGGTGGGGCATGTCGTCATTCTCGGTGATGATTCGCCTACGGTGCGCGACCACGGACCCGAATCGCTTGGCCCGAGCGCTGGCTCCAACCCTCTGCGCGGGCCTGGCAAGATGGAAGGACAGATAAGTTACCGGCGAGTAGGAGCTCGGATGGCCAAGCTGGGGTGGCGGGTGAGATCGCTGGCCTGGGTGCTCGCGCACGCGCCCGGTTCGTCCGTGTCGCAGATGACCGCCGAGCAGATGGTGCGCGCCCAGCAACGGCTCGCCGCCAACGGACGGTTCGCCGCCGGCGTGGTGGGCAGCCTGGCGAAGGGGGTCGTCACCGACAACCGCAAGATCCACCGGGACGACCACGACCTGCCGATCCGGGTGTATCGCCCGGTCGGCCTGCCGGCCGGCGCCCCGGTGATCGTGCACTTCCACGGTGGCGGCTGGACCCTGGGGGCGTTGGATCAATCAGACTGGCTGTGCAGCCAGGTGAGTCTGGGTGTCGGCGCCGTGGTGGTGTCGGTGGACTACCGGCTCGCGCCGACCCACCATTTCCCGCTCGCCGTGGTCGACAGCGTGGACGCGGTGCGGTGGGTGGCGCACCACGCGGATCTGCTGGACGTCGACCCGACGCGGATCGGCGTGATGGGCGACAGCGCAGGCGGGAACCTGGCCACGGTGGTGTGCCAGATCCTGCGCGACAGCGGCGGGCCCGTCATCGCGCACCAGGCGTTGATGTACCCGGCGACGGATCTTCGCACCCCTGCCGACTTCGACGCAGCCAAGCCGGTCAGGACAGATTTCCCGATCCTGCCCTCGGCATCGATGGTCACCTTCCGCGACCATTATCTGGGGCCGGACGGTGACGCGAACGACCCGATGGCCTCACCCATCCTGGCCGAGGATCTGTCGGGCCTGCCGCCGGCGCTGGTGCAGGTCGCAGAGTACGACCCGTTGCGCGATGACGGCATCCGGTACGCCCGGGCCATGCAGGCGGCCGGCACCAACGTGCGGCTGACGGAGTACGTGGGGATGCCGCACGGCTATTTCAGCTTCCCAAAGGTGATCCGCGGCAGCGTCGTGCAGGCGCTCGCCGAACTGTGCGCCGAACAGCGGTACGCGTTGCACGCCGAGCCCGTGCCGACCGCGTTTCCGCGGGTGCCTGACGGACTGCCTGTGGCGACCGCCGCGGCCGACGCGGATGAACCGGGATCCCCGTCGACCCCATCGCCTCGCGCCCGGTGGACGAGCACCCGGTGGGTCAGCATCCGGTGCCGCAGCACAGCGCGGAGAGCCCCTGACCGCGGCACACTGAGCGCGGCACACTGAGCGCGGATCAACTTCCTCCGCGCGGCCCAATATTGCGGAATTGGGACTGGTGGGACTGGAGTCAACGGTTTCATCCGCGCCTGGGATGTTGATCCGCGCCGACAAGGGGGGCGGCGATGGAGGGGATCGGCCGATCAGGGCACCGCGAGGATGGTCTTGGTCAGCTCGACATCGGCGTCGATCTGGCTGATCAGGGCATCGACCGAATCGAACTTCTCCGTGTCCCGCAGCCGCTCCACGAAATCCAGCGCCACTCGCCGACCATAGAAGTTGCCGCCCTCGTCGATGACGAACGCCTCCACCGTCCGTTCCCGGCCGGAGAACGTCGGGTTCGAGCCGATCGAAATCGCTGCGGGCGATCGTCGGGTGCCCAGCACGAACCAGCCGGCGTAGATCCCATCAGCCGGGATGGCCGAGTGGGTGACGACGTCGAGGTTCGCGGTCGGGTAACCGAGCTCGCTGCCGCCCCGCCCGTCGCCGTGGACCACGAACCCCTCGACGCGGTGCGGCCGGCCGAGCGCGTCCGCCGCCGCGCGCATATCGCCGGCCGCGACGCAGGACCGGACATAGGTAGAGGACAGGGTGACCGCGTCAGCCGGGTCGCCGGTCACCACCCCGATCCCGTGCGTGGTGAATCCGAACCTTGGGCCGAGTTCCCGGAGCAGGTCGACCGAGCCCGCGGCACGGTGACCGAACCGGAAGTTCTCCCCGACGACCACCGCGGCCCCATGCAGCCGATCGACGATGATGTCGTGCACGAATTCCTCGGCGCTGACGTTCGACAGTGCGGGGGTGAAGGGCAGCACCAGGAACGCGTCGACGTCGAGCTCGGCGACCAGTTCCGCCCTTCGGCGCAGCGATGTCAGCAGCGCCGGGTGACTGCCCGGCCGGACCACTTCCGCCGGATGCGGATCGAAGGTGGTCAGCACCGTGGGAAATCCCAGCGACCGGCCCATCGCCACCGCCTCCCGGATCAGCTCCTGGTGCCCGCGGTGGACTCCATCGAAGACCCCGATGGTCAGGACGCACCGGCCCCAACTCCCGGGGATCTCGTCGACCCCGCGCCAGCGCTCCACGCCGCCTCCTTCACCCATTCCGGCGCGACTTGTCGCCGCGGCCATCGATCATCTCAGCCCGCGAGCCAGCCCAGCACCGGACGTGCTACCTCGGCGCCGTCCACGAGCAGCGCGATGAGCCGTCCGACGTCGTCGAAAGCACCGTAGGTACCGGCTATCCCGCCGAGGGGAACGCTGCGCCCGTGCCGCAGGTCGGCCACCTGAGCTTCGTCGACGATGCGCGTGGGGAACGCCGCGCGGACAGCATCCGCCGGCGGCAGGATGCGGGCGGCGATCGAGTCGGCGAACGCCGCGGTCACCGGTATTGTCGGGTCGTCGCCCCCAGCCGGGAAGACGTCCACCGCGTCGCTCACGGTGAACGGGCCGACCCTGGTGCGGCGCAGCCTGACGAGGTGGCCGCCGACCCCGAGCGCGGCACCCAGGTCCCGGGCGAGTGATCGCACGTAGGTACCGGTCGAGCACTGGACCTCGACATCGACATCGACGACACCGTCGGCCGACCGCGGCCCTGCGACGAGCTCGAACCGGCCGACGATGACGGGTCGCGGGGCCAGTTGGACCTGCTCCCCCGACCGCACGATGTCGTAGGCGCGGCGGCCGGCGACCTTGATCGCAGATACCGAACTGGGCACCTGCAGGAACGGGCCGGTCAGCGCGGCCATTCGGGCCCGCAGGTCGGGCGCGGTAACGGCATCCACGGCAGCCGGGTCGGCCACCTGAAGGATCGTGCCGTCGGCGTCGTCGGAATCGGTGCGCTGACCGAGCCGGATGGTGGCCGAGTAGGCCTTGTCGGTCAACGCGAGGTGACCGAGCAGCTTGGTGGACCGGTCCACCGCCACCACGAGCAGGCCGGTTGCCATCGGGTCCAACGTGCCCGCATGCCCGATCCGCCTGGTCCGTAACACCTTGCGCAGCCGACCCACTACGTCGTGCGAAGTACAGCCGGAGGGCTTGTCGACCAGCAGCAGACCCCCACCAGGGGGCAGCGGCGGCGGCAGGTCGTCGGCGGCCGCACGCTCCGGTGCCGGGCTCATCGCTCGCCGGCGGGCCGGACCCGAGCCGGCCCGTCGGTCCGGCCTGCGGTGGAGACGATCCGGAACTCGCCGGCGTCGAGCAGATCCCATCGGTGCGCCACGATCTCCACCGGGACGTCCTCGCCGCGGGCGGCCGCCCGCAGCACCCCGACTCGGGTTCGCAGCAGCCAGGTGGTCATCCGGAAGATGCCGAACGCGGTCATGACAGCGATCGCGACCAGCGCCCAGCGGTAGGCGCCCAGCGTGTGCGTCTGCGCCCCGGGCTCGAGGAAGTCGAGGATCTGGCCGACCGCGAACACCACGAACACCGCGCCGCAGAAACCGCCCACGTTGACCAGACCGGTCGCCGTGGAGATCCGGTGCCGGGGGTTGTAGTCCCTGGCCAGCATGAAGCCGACCGACGACGCCGGGCCGCCGACGGACAGCACGCAGACGATCAGCACCACGACCGCCAGCGGTGGGGCCCCACCCGGCCACAGGATGAGGGTGAGCCAGCCCGTCAGGCACAGCATCGCCACGATCACCGCGAGCGGCCCGCGGATGGCCGGGCGCCGGGACAGCAACGGTCCGATGATCAGGTTGGCCACCAGGCCACCGATCACCAGCAGCATGAGCAGGGTCGAGGCCATCGCCGGCGCGTAGCCCAGGCCCTGGGTCAGGTATGGATACCCCCACAGCACGGCGAACGCGGTCGGACCGGCCATCGTCGACAGGTGTACCCAGAACGCCAGCCGTCCGGCGGGCAGCCGCCAGGCCTGTTTCACCTCGGCGAGCACCCGGCGGCCGGCGACGGGCCCGTCGGCCCGCTCGGCCTGCCGGTACGGGGCGGCCATGGCCGGCCGCAGTAAGAGCAGTCCGTAGGCCAGCGACATGCCGCCGGCGATGGCGAACGTCGGCCCCCAGCCCAAGTCGGCCAGCATGATCGTCAACGGCACGGTGGCGATGACGTTCCCGGCCATGCCGGTCAGGCTGGTGAAGGTCACCATCAGCGGGTACCGGCGTCCCGGGAACCAGCCGGCGGCCAGCCGGAGCACGGACACGTACGTCATCGCGTCGCCGCAGCCCAGCAGACCACGGGCCAGCAGCGCGAGCGGGTAGCTCTCGACCTGGGAGAACAGCAGCTGGGCCGAGCCCATGATCACCGTCGCGACCAGCAGCATGCGTCGTGGCCCGAACCGGTCGACGAGGATGCCGGTGGGCACCTGCATGGCCGCGTACACGCCGAGTTGCAGCATGACGAAGGTGCTCAGCTGGCCTGCCGACAGACCCAGCCGATCGGTGGCCAGCGGTCCGGCCACACCGAGCGACGTGCGGTGAAAGACCGCCAGCAGGTAGACGCCGACACCGACGGCCCAGATGAGCCAGGACTTCTTGCGGGCTTGGGCGGTGACCGCCGACAGGCCGATCACGCGGTTCCTGGCGTACGGGCCGAGCCGACTGATCGGCCGGGCTCGACGTCGGCAGCGTCGATTGATTCGCCGCGCAGCACCTGGTCGGCATGCGCGAGGTGCAGCCGGGTGAGCCGTTCGGCGAGCGGAGCGTCGCCCGCCCGGATGGCATCGGCGATCACCTGGTGGTCGTGCACCGTGCTGCGCATCCTCGCGGCGTCGGCCCGTCCGTCGTCGGCCATCAGATTGGCCGCACCCATCCGCAACTGCCGGTCCCGCAGCGAACCGTAGAGCCGGACGAGGATCTGGTTGCCGTCGGCGGCAACGATGCTCGCGTGGAACTCGCGGTCAGCGGCGGCGTAGCCCGCCACGTCCCCGGCGTCGGCCACCCGACGCAGCGCGGCCAGCGGTCCGGTCAGCGTCTCGGCCAGCGCAGACCCACGCCCGGCCAGGATCACCGCGCGGGTGCAGTGCGCCTCGACCAGCAGCCGGGTCGCCAGGACGTCCCGCCACTCCTGGGCGGTCACCGGAAGCACCAGCGCGCCGCGCTTCGGCAGCAGCCGGATCATCCCCTGCGCCTCCAGGCGGAGCAGTGCCTCTCGCACCGGCGTGCGGGAGACCCCAGTCTCCAGCGCCAGCATGCCCTCGGACAGCAGCTCGTTGTCGGGGTAGCGGCGGGTCAGGATCCCGGTGCGCACGTGCTCGTACACCCGGTCGGCAGCAGAGAAGAGTTCTGTATCCATGTTGTATCTATGATGGCCGACGGACGCCGCGTGGCCAAGGCTTCGGAACACCCACGTGGGCGGCATCACGCCCCGGCAGCGCGGGATCCTCTCCCGCAGTCGGCCTGAGAGTCCAGTCGTCAGCAGCCGTCGAGCGTCGCGAGAATGGCGCCTACCGCTTCGTCGGGACTGCCGTGATGGCTGAATCCGGCGGCCCGGACGTGCCCGCCGCCACCCAATGTGGTCGCCGCGGCAGCCACATTGATCGGAGGCTCCGACCGCAACGACACCTGCCAGGAACCGGGACCGGTCTGTTTCAGCACGACCGCGACCGCCGCTTCCCGCGCGGTCCGCAGAATGTCGATCACCGAATCAAGTTCCTCCGGTCGCAGGCCGGCCGATGTCGAAAGATCGATGACGGTGCAGACCACACCTGCGCCGCCTGCCGCCTGCGGGTGCAGCACGGCGCCGCCGAGCACCACCGACAGCATTTTCAGCCAGTCGAACGGGTGCGAGTCGGTGATCGGCCGCAGCAGCTCCGCTGGTCGGACGCCGACGTCGATAAGCCGGGCCGCCAGCCGGTGCGCGTCGGAATCCGCGTGACGGAAGTGCCCTGTGTCGGTGGCCAGGCCGGCGTAGAGGTTCTCGGCCATGGGCCGGTCGATGGCGACGCCCATCCGGTCCAGCAGGCGGGCGACCAGCACCACGGTGGCCTCGGCGCTCGGATCGATCAGGTGGTGGTCGCCGAACCCGGTGTTCGAGGGGTGGTGATCGATGATCAGGCTGTGCCGCGCGGTGCTGAGCAGGCGATCGAGCGAACCCAATCTCGACGCGGAACCGACATCCAGGCTGACCAGCAGATCCGGATGCGCGGGAACCTGGTCGGCCGGGACGACGAGGTGTCCGCCCGGCAACGACCGCAGGCTCTCCGGGATCTGACGCGGCTCGGCGAAGGACACGGCGACCGGGGTCCCCCGTCGCTCCAGACCCAGACCGAGGGCAAACGCGCTGCCCAGCGCATCCGAGTCGGGATGCACGTGCGCGACGAGCACCACGTCGGTGGCCCCGAGCAGCAACCCGGTGGCGATGTCCGTGTCGGTCATCCGGCCGCTGCTCCGTGTTCCCTCGTCACCGACGGTCGCCACTGCCCGACGGACAGGTGAGGACCGGGTGCGCGAGCGCACCGCACGGGTGTTGGTCACATAGCCTCCCGGTCACCAACCCAGATGAACCAGGGGGTCTTGCCCCCGATCGTGTCACCGATCGGCAGCGGCAGCGAATCTGGGTGTACCGAACCCGGTGGGCGCAACCCGGTCAAGCGCGGTCACTCGAGGCCGCCTGCGTCTCGATCGGCTCGCCGAATCGGTCGACCGCGTCCTCGCCTCCGATGTCCGCGGCGTGGCCCACGGAAACGCCGGAAACCGGAGTCGGCACAGCAGGCACAGCACCGGCGGTCGCGGCCGGAACGTCCTGCGGCTGCTCCTCGTCCTCGTCGGCCCGCCGGTACGGGTCCGGATCCCCGGCATAGCTGGCACCGGCGGCCCGCTCGGCAACCTCAGCGTCGGCTGCCCGGGCGGCCGCCAGCAAGTCCTCGATCCGGTGAGCGTTCTCGGGCACCGTGTCCAGGCGGAAGGCCAGGGTCGGGGTGAACTTGATGCCGGTCTGCTGCCCGACGGCGGAACGAAGCACTCCGGTCGCGCTGGCCAGCGCCTGAGCGGTCTCCTGGACCTCCTCGTCGCTGCCGTACACGGTGTAGAACACGGTCGCCTCGCGCAGATCAGGCGTGACGGTGGCCGCGGTGACGGTGACCAGAGCCAGCCGGGGGTCTTTGACCTGGTGCTGGAGCTCGGTGGCCACGATCGCCACGATGCGCTTGGCCAGGCGGCGGGCGCGTGCGGAATCTGCCATGGGTTCGTTCCCCTCTCGCTGTGGACCGGCGGTCCCTACTCGTCGTGGGCGCCCACGATGCGGCGCCTGGTGGTCAACAGTTCGATCTCCACCTCCCCGGCAACCTGTCGTTCGCAGCTGTCGAGCACCCGATGAACCTGCGCGAGCTCGCCGGACACGGTGGCCACGGCGATCAGCGCACGACGGTGACGATCGGGATCACCGGCCTGCGTCACCGCGACCTCCAGCCGCCGAAGCCTGGCCAGCACCGGCCGGAGGATGGCGCGCTTGTGCTTCAACGATGCGACTTCGCCGAGCAGGACGTCACATTCCAGCACGCCGACGTACACCCGGCCGTCAACGTTCATCCAACACTCCGGACCCGCAATTCATCACGGCAGCCCATCACAAGCGTGCAGGAACACGAGAATGCGCCGGCCCGCCGAAGCGGACCGGCGCACCCGATCTCAACGCTTACGCGCGAGGCTTCTCCCGCACCTCGAAGGTTTCGATCGTGTCCTCGATCTCGATGTTGTTCCAGGAGCCCAAACCGATACCGCATTCGAAGCCTTCGCGGACCTCGGTGGCGTCATCCTTGAACCGGCGCAGCGAGTCGATCTGCAGGTTGTCGTTGACCACCACGCCGCCCCGCAGCAGCCGGGCTCGAGCGTTCCGGCGAATCTCGCCGCTCCGCACGATGCAGCCGGCGATGTTGCCGAACTTGGACGAACGGAAGATCTCCCGCACTTCCGCGGAGCCGGTCCGGACCTCCTCGAACTCGGGCTTGAGCAGGCCCTTGAGGGCCGCCTCCACCTCGTCGATGGCCTGGTAGATCACCGTGTAGTACCGGATGTCCACGCCCTCGCGGTCGGCCATCTCCTGCACGCCGCGCACCGGCTTGACGTTGAAGCCGATGACGATCGCGTCGGTGATCACCGCCAGGTTGATGTCGTCC
>JADGOY010000358.1 GCA_017882715.1 Nakamurella sp.
GGCCACTTCGCAGGCCCGCAGTCCCAGCCGCAGCAGGATGAGGATGACCGCGTAGTCGCGGCGCCCCACCGCGGTGCGCCGATCACACGAACCCAGCAGTGCCTTCGCGTCGGCCGGGCCGATGACCTGCGGCAGGACCGAGCGGCACCGCCCGGTCACCGACAGCGACGCCCCGGACAGGTCGGTGTGGATCAAGCCCGTCAGATACCCGTAGCGCAGGAATGAACGCAGCGCCACCACGAAGAACTGCGCCGACCCGGCCGTCACTGTGCTGGCCTCGCGCAGCACCGCCGGGGTGACATCGCCGCTGCCCAGCTGGGTCAGGTCTGCGTCGTGGCCGTATCCGTTGACAAAACGCCTCGCCCGCAACACATACGCGCTCGTCGTCGATGCCGCCAACCCACGCTCCTGCCGCAAGTAACCGGCAAAGCCGGCCAGCAGCGTGTCGACCTCCGAGCCCGGCAGCGTCGGCTCGACCAGCGGTGCCCCGCACCTGCCGAGCACGTCCAACAGTTGCTCAAGGCTCGCCCGCGAGCAGAACGAGGAGTATCCCTCAGCCCGGCGCTGGGTCAGGTACTCATCGACCCGCTCGAACGTCACATTGACGACGTCGAGGCCGCGGCCGCGCAACCACTTGCTCAGGTGAACCATCACCTGCAGCTGGTTGACCGTGGACAACGGCGTGTAGCCACGCTCGGCCAGCAGCGACGTGAACTGCCGCGCATACGGCGCGAGCGGCCCCACCACCCGAACGGCAATGACCCTGCTCTTCGGCTTGGACATCCTGACCTCCTTCTCCGGCAATCGGTGAAGGAAGCATTAGCCCAAGCGGCTGGGTTATGCCGACCTGTCCGACCCCTGAGCCCTTGCGCGGCAGGGTGATCCGCGGCGGGGTCGGCATAACCCAGGGGTCGGCATAATCCGAATTGCTCCGACGTCGGATCAATTCGGATAACGGCAGTGAATTCATCAACGCGCACCTGCTGCGGTACTGCACCGACAAGGGCTTGAAGTTCACCCGCTCGAGGTCCGGTAACAAGAACGACGGCGCGCATGTGGAGCAGAAGAACTGGACCGCGGTCCGGCAACTCGTCGGGTACCTGCGCTATGACACTGCGGGAGAGTTGTTGCTGCTGAACAAGATCTGGGCGTTGCAGTCGTTGATCGGGAATCATTTCTACCCGCAGCAGAAGCTGATCTCGAAGGTCCGGGACGGCGCGAAGATCAGCAAGAAGTACGGCACCGCGGCCACCCCGTACACCCGGGTCATCACGCACCCCGAGTCAAGACACTGCCGAAACGGCGGCTGTCCAAGCAGCACGACTCGTTCAACCCTGCCGCCGTGCAACGACAGATCCAGGCCCTCGCCGACGAGCTGACTCTGGCCACGGCCAAGGGCCAACCCACCCCGAAACCACGGGTCACCGGCACCAACAGCCGGACCTTTTCAGGTGAGGCAACGAAGCGCCGCTCCCGGACATCTTGACATGAGGCAACGGGCGCCTGCCGACCAAGGCTGCACCGCGCCGGCAGGCGACCCGGAGCCAACTGGACATGACGATGCCCCCACCTGCATCCCCCTTTGGGATGATAGGCCGTGTCATGGCAGTATCCCGACCATGCGCATAACATGGGTGCTTCCGGCGAGCAGGGCGGGCGGTATCGGTGGATACGCGATTGTCTACGGGTACGCCAATCGACTGAGTCGGCAGGGTCATGCCGTTACTGTGATCCACCTGGACCCCTTTCCGAGATTCAGCTCAATGCACGGTGCCATTCGGTGGCCCAAGCGCTTGTTCGAATGGGTGCCGCGATTCTTCCGACCCGGTCGGGCCTATGAGCCAGACCCCGCCGTCCGACGCTTGTCGACCCCCCGCCTATTCCGTTTCCTCGTCTCCAACGAGGACGCCGTCATTGCGACTGAATGGAAAACCGCTCGCCCGGTCGCCCGAGTTGCTCCTGCACCCCTTGGTTTCTACTTCATCCAACACCACGAAATCTGGAACGGTCCTGAAGACAACGTCAACAGATCTTGGCATCTTCCCCTGACCCGAATAGTCATTGCTGAGTGGCTAGTTGATGTGGCACGCGACCTAGGTGCACTTCCCGTTTTCCATCTACCCAACGCCATCGACTCAGCGCGATTCAACGTGTCCGTGCCTGTCGAGCAGCGGTCGTCGAACCGCGTTGCGATGCTCTGGCATACAGACTCTTGGAAACGTAGTCGCGATGGATTTGCCGCTTTGTTGACGGCTCATGACGCGCTTCCGGGCCTGACCGCCTCGATGATCTCTCGGTTCCCCAGGCCCCAAGACATGCCGGATTGGGTCGAGTGGCATCACGACGTCACTGGGTCGGAGGTTGCCGAGATACTCAACTCCGCCGCAATTCTCGCAAGCCCGAGCGAAGCGGAGGGCTGGGCGCTCCCACCTGCTGAAGCGCTGGCATGTGGCTGCGCCCTCGTCAGCACGGATATAGGTGGTGTGCGCGACTATGCACACCAGGGCAAGACCGCGTTGCTGGTACCTGTTGGCGATGTCCAACGGCTTTCGGAGGCCATCATTCGACTGTCTCGCGATCGCGAGCTTCGTTTGACCCTGAGTCGTGCTGGGACGTCTCTGATTCGGGAGGCGTTCACCTGGGAGGTGGCGACTGCGAAGCTGGCGAGGATTCTGCAGCATCACAGCGACGAGGCGATCGTTGACTAGTGTTCCGCGTCCATCACTCGTTGGATTGAGCTGGGGAACTGTTTCCCGGCGACCTCGCACAGCCCTTCTGTCGGCTCGACTTCACCTGGTTCCGATGCCGGACGGCCAACGCAATCACCGTTGAGATAGCAGATCCGGGCGCTGAATTCAGATCGGCTGATGCGGGGTCTGCCGACGCCCGGCACCTGGCCCCGATCGCGGCCTTCTGGCGGCTCGTCATCATGGACTCCACCGTGAGCCGCGCGGAGCAATGCTTGAAACCTGTGGATGCGAAATCTCGGGATGAGGCGCCCGGAGGGCGTACCTCCCGATGTCCTGTCAGGTTCCTCAAGCAAGGCCGGCGTGGCAACGCCGGTCGGAAAGGTACGCCCGTGCTCACGGTAGTTGCTCAGGAAGGATCGGAA
>JADGOY010000359.1 GCA_017882715.1 Nakamurella sp.
TGCCTTCCGGGTAGTTGACGTACGACGCGTCCTGGTGGAGTTTCGCGAAGCTGGTGAACATCCCGAGGGTCTGCGCCCACACCCCCGAGCTGGAGGCGTCGCAGTTCGCGGATCCGCCGGCGCCGGTGTCGGGGCACCCGAAACCCGTGAGCGCAGCCGGTGGGCTTGACCGGGTGAGACCCTGCGATTCCTTCTGGATCATGACGATCGCGACTTGCGGGTTCACCCCGCACACCTGGGCCAGTTTCAGCAGGATGACGGCGTACCGCTCGGGGTTGCCGTTCTGCGGCACCGGGTAGCGGGTGCACCACTTCGACGTCGCGGGGAACGTCTGGTAGGTGTCCAGGCGGAGGCAGGTTGAGGCGGTGCAGCTGCCGCCGACCTTGTCCAGCGCGGCTTGGACGGCGGCCTCGTCGGGTAGGGCTTGGGAGTTGTAGAACACCGCGTCCGAAACGATGTTCCCGGCGTCCCATTCCATCCCGCCGGGGCCGGTGCCCGCGCCGCCCGCTGTGGTGGTGGTGTGTTGGTCGGCGACCTGCGCGCCGGCGGCCATGACCAGCAGGAGCAGGACGAGGACGACGGCCACCCAGAACGCGATTTTCGCGCCCAGGATCCACCCGATCTTCCGGCCCAGGTGTTTCGCCCCGGCTTTCGCGGCGCGCTGCCCGGCGGTGGGCGACTGTCGTTCCTCGGTGATGGTCATCGTGAGGTGAAAGTCCCGCCCTTCATCGAGTACCGCGCGGATGGTGAGCCAGTGGATGCGCCACCCTTTCCCGTCCTTGGTGGCGGGAATGGAGCCGTCGGCGATGCGTTCGCTGATGGTGCTGGGCGCCATGGTGAACAAGGGCGGCCAGCTCGGCGGCGTGACGACATCCGGCTCAGGTGGGGCTATTGCTGTCGGCGGTAGGGACCGTGGTAAGGAGCACCCGGGCCAGGACCAGGGGTTTCCAGTACCTCCATTCCGAGCCGGACCAAGGTACAAACCCGGGACACGCGGGTCGGGGACGCTGCGAATGTCGCCTACGGGTGCGCCCGGTAGTGCGCGACCCGCGCCTCCCGCACCCGCTGTATGCCGTCGGTGATCTCGTCGCCGTCCGGTCGGTCCGTCCATGGGACCAGGTCGACCAGCATCGGTGGGGCGTTCCGGTAGATCACCAACGCCACCCCATCGGGCAGCTGCCGGATCTCCTCCGGGCGCAGCATCGTCCGCTCGGACACCGTCACCATCCGCTGCGACGCGACGTTGTTGTGGGCGTCCAGATGTGACGTGACCTCCTGCATTTCCACCTGCCCAGCCAGCGCCGACCACCGGTCAAGGGCCTTCGGGTCCTGCAAACCGCCGAGAACCATCGAGCAGTTCAGGTTGCCCATGATCGCGGACCCCTCCCGCTCCCCCCACCTGGCCAGGATCTGCGACGCGGACTGGAACACGACGAACCACTGCACCCCGATCCCCCGGGAGTCGCTGAGCATCCCCGGCAGTTTCGGCACCGGCGCGACGTTCACGATCTCATCCCCACCGATCCGCAACGGCGGGTCCAACCTGCCTGTCGGGGCCATCGCCGCGACGTGCTTCGCGGCGTCCATCACCTCGTTCAGCAGCATCGTCGACAAGGGCGCCACGTTGGTCTGCGCCTGGTCGTCGGTGATGATCACCAGCGTGTCCGTGGATTGCACGAACTTCGCCGGGTCGAACACCTCCACCCCGGGTGCCGGGATCAGTTGCCGCATCACCACCGGGTTCAGCAGCGGCTCGATCTGCTGAGCCATCGTCATCCGGGTACTGGACACCGTGTCGTCGGCGCCGGTGATCGCCGTCGCCAACGTGGTGCCCCAGTGTTCGGTGGCCGGGTCGCGTTTGAGTAGTTGCACCGCCCGGTTCGCCGACGCTTTCAGGTCCGCCGCCCAGGTGATCACGGCGTCCATGTCGAGGCCGCCGATCGCGGCCGCCCGCAACAACCTGGCCGTGATGATGCCGGCCTGCTTCTGGAAGAACGCCCCGTCCTTGTCGGTGTCGACCTGCAACCCCCCGGCGAACGCCAACCCGCGGGCACTGGCCACCTCCGCTTTGTCGGCGCCGGCGGTGGGGTCCCACACCATCGGTTCCGGCCACCACGACATGTTCAGCGGGTCCCACACCCACACCCTGCCCAGGGCGGTGCGGGCCTCCACGATGGCGTCCAGCAGCTCCGGTTTCGTGGATGTCGCCACCAGCGGGCCCGGCGCGTCGACACAGACCCCGGTCATCAGGTACAGGCCCTTCCCGGCGCCGGTCGGCGCGACGATGCCCGTCTGGTCTTCCAACGTCAGCACCACCGGTTCCCCGGCGCCCTGCTCAAACCCCAGCAGCGACCCCACCTGGTTCAGCGGCGCGGTGTCCGGGTTGAAACCCCGGGCGACCGATGCGCGGCGGATCCACGCCGCCTTCTTCCGGGCCCGGGCCTCCCCCGCCGACATCTGCGCGGCTTCCGCCGACGCGAACCCCAACGGGCTGTCGCGGTGCCGACCCATCCACCAACGCCGAACAAGCAGCACCCCAACAACCCCGACAACGACGAGGACAGCCCACACCGCGAACGCGGTGCCGTCAGCCGGGTACTTCGCTCCCAACGACAACGGGTTCGCGGTGATGATGCCGCGGAGCGTGACACCGATCCCGGCGACCGGCACACCGGCGGTGATCACCAACGCGAGGTGCCACAGCAGGAACAGGCCGCCGATGGTGCAGCCCACCACCAGCCACGCCCACTGCCGCGGGTTCAGCAGCGGCAACCGCTGCCTGGCCCGACCCATCTCGACATCGGAACCACTACCCATGCTGCTGAGCCTCCACTGGTAACCGCGACACCATCGCGGAATCGGTCTCCGTGAAACGGATCTCCCGGGGGGTGCGGTCAAGCCGCACCGGGATTTCCTTGTTCGCGCCGATCTTCAACAGGTGCTCACCCTGCGGCAGCACCGCCAACGTCGCGGCGTTCGACGGTTCCAAGTTGAAATACCTGATGCAGTCAGTGATGTCGTCGTCGTGTTCCTGCCGGAACAAATGGATGGTCTGCGCCTCCTGCATCATGGCGATCGCGTCGCTGCCCGGCGGGTGGTCGGAAATGTGAT
>JADGOY010000159.1 GCA_017882715.1 Nakamurella sp.
GGCCGGGTGCGTGACGGCAGCGCGGCAGGCGGGGCCTGCCGAGGCAAACGCGGCGCGATCACAACCCTAAAACGACCCACAATCATGCCGGGAGGCCCAAAAATCAAAAATAGATGTTCACCAGGAAGGCCAACCGGGCCAGCAGGGCACGGTGTCCTCGGCGCGCGGCGCGGGGAAGTTCCTGTCGTCGGTGCCCACTGGTTCCGCGCCCACGGTCCAGACGATCTTGACGTAGCCGGGTTCGTTGAACCCGGCGAAGTCCTCCGGGGCCAGCGCGTGGAAGGAGACGTCCTGATGCCAGGGTTGGGTATATGCACCGACGACCACCTGCCGGTCGGTGGCCGCGAGCAGCCCCCAGCCAATGGCGAGGGTTTCGTCGAGCAGCCCGTGCGGTCCCTTCCGCCGGTACGGCTCGCCGCGCAGCATGGCGGGGATGGCGCGAAGCCAGAAGATGGCCCGGACCGGGGGAGACTGCATGAGATCCATGTCGCGGGCGACGGGGAAGGTCACCTCGGCGGGTGCTCGGACCTTGAGGGTGTGGTATTCGTCGACCTCCGGGTTGGGCAGGAACCGGTCGAGGAGCTCGTCCGGGTGGCGGTCGGGATGCACGTGCCCGTACCGCGCCCAGGCAACCGTCACGTACGCCCCGGCGGCCAGCACGCCGATGCCCGCCAGCGCGGCCGCACCCCGTAACACCTGGGGGGCGTTCATGACGAATCGCTGTTCGCGAGCTGTTCCGCGCGCCGTTTGATGCCGTTCAGCATTCGGCGTTGCATGATGACGTCACCGACGGACGCGACGGCCTCATAGGCCATCCGCCGGGTCCACGGGTGGGCGGTGACCCGCAGCCGGCTCACCAGCCTGGTCTCGCCGCTCGGGGATGGTTCCAGCAGCCACTCCCAGCTGAACTCGCCGTCGTCGTCGCACCAAAGCATCCGGCGCGGCGGATCGATCTCTGTCACTGTGGGCCCGATGTCCTTTCCGGGGATCATCGGGATCCGATCACCGACCCGACGCTGCTGATGTTCGGGCAGGATCCGGGTCGCGCTCGGCGCGCCACCGTTGTCGATCCGGTCGTAGCTGTACCAGCCGGCGCGGCCCGACCCGATCTGCACCAGCCACGGCCACACCCGCTCCGGCGGCGCCGCAATGGAAATGCCGCGGGTGGCGACGAAATCGGCGTTGCCGACGATCCTGTCACCGGGCATCACCCGGGCCACCTCGGCGTCGGTCGCCCCCCACCGCGACTGCCACGGCCAGAACACCCTGCGAAACGCCACCGCCAGCACGGAGACGGCAGCGACGACAGCAGCAGCCGACGCCGTCCAGCGGAGGGCCCCCCTCATCGCGGGCCCGCCTTCTTCGGCGCCGCGACACCCAGTGCCTGGTCCACTCTCCGGCTGATGCCGGGCACCAGCAGGGCCGCCAGTACCGCCAGCGACCCGGCCACGTGCACGGCGATGTTGCTCGCCGGACTGGTCACCCCGGGCAGCGAACTCACCGCGACCCACCACAGCAGCGACACTGCAATCCCCAGGACGGCTCCGGTGATCGCTGACACCCGCCACCACGGCAGCGATTTGTACACCGCCCATCCGGCCGCGGCGAACAGCAGCGCCGTCAGCACGACTGACAGCTGGATCACCGACCACACACCGCCCGTCGGCTCCTGATCCAGACCGTGGACCGAGGGCATGAACCACAGGAACGTTGAACCGAACGACACCAGAACCAGCGCAGCGGCAAATATGGTGCGGCGCATGGTCTCACCTCCGTTCAGTCGGGCCTCTGTCTGGCGGTCCAGCGCACAGGACCGCAGGAGCGATGCGCGACCTGACATCCGTCGCGACGTGTCTCGGCGTCGCGGGAAGCCGATACTCTGCGGGGCCGGCACCCATGGCGATCCGTATCCAATCGGCGTCCGGCAGAGCCCGATTGATTCGTCCACACGTCGCCTACGAGCGTGAGGAACCGCGGCGGCGGCGTGCAAGCAGATGAAGCCGGTGAGGGCCATCGCGGCGAGCGGGACCAGCATGGCCACCAGTGATATCTGGGTGGGATCGGTGCCGGTCACGATCGGTGGCGCGAAGGTGCTGGCCAACGCTGTGGTCGCCCAGACGGCGGTCACGCCGAGCACGAAACTGCCCGCGCCGCTGCGGGTTCGGCCGTCCGAGTCGGCGGCCCGACCGGCCATCAGGACATACCCGGTGGCGACGGCGGAGGACAGCCAATCCAAGGCCCCGACCAGCGGGAAATATTCCTGTTGGCTGCCCGTGACCAGATCAGGGGAAAGCAACGCGGCCCCGAGGGTCGCCAGCCAGATCGCGGTGACGCTGATGCCGGCCGCCCAGGTGTCCAGGTGACCGTGCAGGGTCGTCTTGGAATCCGCTTCCGCTGCGGTCGGAGTCGGGTCGGGCTGCGTCGCTGGTGAGTGGGTGACAACGAAGTCAAGAATGATCCACCACCTCCGGCTCCGCAGTCTGGTCCGGGTGGTCATGGCCGGGAAGAGGCGAAGGTCCTGCCTTGCTTGACGTGTCGGCCGGCAACGGTGGTGCGCCTCAGTCCGTCGGCCGGTTGAACGCGGCAACTGCACTGAGTGGCTTCACGAGCCGCCGAGACCGTGGGCGCCTTGCGGGCTGTACGGGACCGACCGCAGCCCACGATCCGGCACATCCACCCGTCCGTTGCTGACCACTGCGGTACCGGCCTGGCTTCGACGTTCCGACCAGACCGTCTCCTGGGCGGCACCATGCTCCAGGGGGTCGTGCCGTCGTCATCGACTGCACCACAACGGATCTGCCGGGGCGGGGTAACCGGCAGAGACGGATTTCAGACCTTGTAGCCTCCCGACGTCCGTGTGCGACGGTGAGGGGGCGGTGATCGACATCATCGGTCGGCTGATTGGCCGGCCGGTGTTGATTCCGCGCGGTAGCGGACTCGGACGATGCGGGTCGCCGCCTCGCCACGGGATTCGAGGACGAACGCCCAGCTGCAGTGACCGAACTTGGGCCACACCCCTTGCTTGTGCAACCGCACGGTGTTGAGCTCGACAAGTTTCCCCGGGTCGCGTTTTCTCTGGGATGCTGGACGAACAGCCGCCGGGAACCGATGGCGCCGCGATTAGCCGCGGCATCGTGAGTCGTGCCGAAACTGATCGGTCCTTCGCCGACTCAAACACAAGAGCCATCCCTTTGGGCATCTCTGGTTGACGATTTGTCCGTTGCTTGCGTGTGGTCTCCAAACGGCATGGCCGGCACGACCGCATGAAGCACATCATCATGTCCGGTAACCGCCTCGGCCTGCTCAGCCTGCCCGGGAACGTTCGATACGGCCGGCCCGCGCATGCCGTCGAGTGAAGGACGTCGGTAAGCCGTGTGAGCGAGAAGCTTATGCACGGATTGATGGGGGGCGGCTGGAAACGGGGCGCGACCACGGTCGATGCGAAAGTTCCCGGCGGGGAAACCCTCGGGGTGAGCGCCAAGACCTACCGTTGAGACACCCCACCAAGCCATTCGTCTACCCTCCGCCCGGAGTGTCCGGCGTTGTGGGAAGATGATGCCGAGGGCCAACATGATTCGCCGGTGGACACGCCTGTTGTGCCGCTGAAAAGTCCTCCAGCATAGTCTTTCTCGCTGCAGGCGTGCCGCAGCTGACGTCCCGGCGGGGCGCCCGGGTCCGCTCGGAGCGTCCCTTGGTTCATGCGGTGTCGGCATGCCTGGGGTTGCCGGTCACCTGGTAGATGACTCGGTCCGCGACACCGGCGGCGTGGTCGGCGAACCGGTCGTAGAACCGGCCGAGCAGACATACGTCGATCGCTGCGGCCACCCCGTACGGCCACGACGGGTCGAGTGCAGCGGCCAGTAACTCTCGGTGGAGCCGGTCCATTTCCGGATCCCGGGCCGACACGGCCTGGGCCAGGGCGACATCACGTGCGCGCAGCGCAGCGGCGGCGTGTCCGGCCAGCTGCCCACCGATCTGGCCCATCCGGGCGAACACCGGGCGGATGGTGACCGGCAATACCGGTTCCGGGTACCGGCGCAGGGTTGCCTGCGCGACGTGGATGGCCAACACACCCATCCGGTGCACGTCGCCGACGATCCACAGCGCCGAGACCACCCGTCGCAGGTCGGAGGCGACCGGCGCCTGCAATGCCAGCAACCGGACCACAAGCTCCTCGGCGTGCCCGCGTTGCCGGTCCAACTCGACAGCGCCGGCGACCACCCATTGGGCGGCCGCCGGGTCGGTATCGCACGCCGACCGGGTCGCCTGCTCCAGCAGGCCTCCGGCCAACATGCACATCGACCCGCTGTGCTCGGCCAGGGCGTCCAGCTGCGCGTGGAACGCCTCACGCGTCATCTGGCACCTCGCCTTCCGGACACCGAATCCCGCTGCGCCGGTCATCACCAACCTACGTTCACCCGCGGTACCGGAGAGCAGTTTCACGTCGGCGTCTGGGGACGGGGCCCGGCCTTGGCCGATCCCGGCCCCCGACCCGGGTCAGGTCTTCGACCGCCCGGACCCACCGCCGTGACCCGGTCCACGTACCCGCCGAGGGTGTCCGTGCACCGGGAGGTCGACATGATCAGTCGTGAGGCGATCGGTGAGTAAGCCACCGGGTCCCGCGTCATCTCGCACCAGACTGATCAAACCGACAGTTGACAGCGGCATCACCAGTGAAGTCCTGCGATGAGAAGGGATGTTGTCAGCCGAACCAGCCAAGGCGATCACGCTGAGGGCGCAGACCGTGTCGGCGCAACCGAAGTGTTCGGGTGGAACCTCGCCGAACAACGCGGCGGCCGGTGACGCCTGGTGGCCGGCACCGGACATGGTGGCGGCCTCAGGCCTACCCGCCGCGCCGGCTCGATGTTGCTCATCCGCCCGTCCTGACCTGCGGTCGTCCTCGACCCGCACTGCTCCCGCGAGGTCGATTCGTTGCTTGCCCTTGCGATACATCTCGGCCTTGGCGCGGCGGTGGTGCTCTTGCCAGGCAGGCCCGCGATCATGGCGGGGCTTTCTGTCAGGCGCTTCTTCTTGGTGGTTGGTCGGCGCCTCTACGGCTCTGCTTGGCGGTTCCTGCGCAGGCTCTTTCATGCCATCGTCATGCCAAACACAACGGAGGATGACGGGTTTCAGCGGGTACCAGGGGTCACCAGTGCGTCTTGACCCCTCAATGAGGAGACTGGTTGTGTCGCAACGAAAGTGCCTGTTCGACAGGTCCTGGACCGGATTCAGACAACCTGGTGAATCGTATTGGGAAACCGATGCTCTATCCCCCGACTTATGAGGGCGGTGCGGCGCCCGGGGCGCGCGGTCATGCAGTCTATCGGCTCTCCGCGGACCGCCGTTTGCCGCCGTAGGGCACGAGTACTGCCCGACGCCCCTGCCTCTCGCACCTTGCCCTCGGCGCCCGCGCGGGTGCTCCTCCAGCAGGCTGGGCAACGCGCCCCCGGGCTGAGTAACGCGCCCCCGGGCTGAGCAACGCGCCTTGCGCTCGGCCCGGAGGCGTTCACCGATGCACCGGCAACTCGTGCAACTGCACCTTGTCCAGCACCCCATCCCGCACCCGAGCGGTGAGATACGTGCACGCCGGCTGACGCCGCCGGTCTGTGGGGGAGCCGGGGTTCAGCAGCCGCATTCCACCGGGACTGACGGTGTCCCAGGGGATGTGGCTGTGACCGAAGACCAGCAGGTCGGTGTCCGGATAGCCGCGGTCGGCCCGAATCTCCCGTCCGTCCCTGCCGCCCGTTTCGTGGACCACCGCAACCCGCAGGCCGTCCAAGATCCCTCGCGCGACCTCCGGCAGGCGGCGGCGCAGCTCGTCACCGTCGTTGTTGCCGTGGACGGCGATCAGCCGGGCCGTTCGGTGCAACAACTGGTCGAGCAGCGAAGGGGCCACCCAGTCTCCGGCGTGGATGACGACGTCCGCCCGATCGACCTCGTCCCACACCAGAGCGGGCAGGTCCTTGGCCCGGGCCGGGACGTGGGTGTCAGAGATGATCAGCAGCCGCACGCCGCTATTGTCGTCACTCCATTGTCGTCACTCCATTGTCGTCACTCCCTTGTTGTCGTTTCCAGGGAGTTGTCGTCTCTGCGCGTTGTCGTCGTCTCCGCTCACCGTCGTCCGGGCGACACCGGCGTCGCGACTCAGTCCGAGGGCTGCAGGATCGCCCACCCGTGCGGCCCCACCGAGTGGCCGGGACCGCTGCTGCCGTCGCTGGCGACCAGTACCTCAGCCGCGCCGTGCAACTCGAACCGGTACTCGGCGTCGGCGACGTTGAGCAACACCTGGATCCGCTCACCGCCGGATCCCAGCACGCCGTAGGCGAACTGCTTGTTGGTCACTTCGAGGGCCTCGGTTCGCGCCGTCGCCAGCCACGGGAGCCGGCGGCGCAACCCGATCAGTCCCTGGTGCAGCCGGTACGTCGGCCATCCACCCGGATCCAGACCGTCCGGACCGTCTGGGAAGGCCGGCCGCACGTCTTCGTCGCCGCCTTCGCGCTCCCGTTTGACGCCACGGAAGGCCTGCTCGTCCCCGTAGTACACGCTCGGGATGCCAGGAACGGTGAACAGCACCGCGAGCGCATGGCCGAGGAGCCGGACGTCGTCGAGCCGGCTGGCGATGCGGGTGACGTCATGGTTGCCGACGAACGTCAAAGGCGTGAAATCCTCGCAGAACGTGTTGTGCCGCTTGAAGTTCCATGCCAGTTCGTGAAAGTTCAGGTCGCCCAGCGAACTCCAGATCGATTTCCACAACTCGTATTGGGTGACCGAATCCAGGTGACCCTCTTGCACCCAATCCGGGTAGTCACCATGGATGACCTCACCCACGAACCAGGCGGCCGGATGCGCCTGCTTGGCGCGAGAAACGACCGTGCCCCAGAAGTCCAGGGGCACGGCGTATGCGGCGTCCAGGCGCCAGCCGTCGATGCCCCGATCGAGCCAGTGCCCCATCGCGTTTGCGACATAGTCGACCACCTCGGGGCACTCGTGGTTGAGCACGACGAGGGCGTCGTGGCCCTCGAAGCACCGATAGCCGAAGCTGTCAGGGCCCTCACCCTTCCAGTCGATGTGAAACCACGGTGCGTAGGCAGACTTCTCCCGGTGGGCCAGCACATCCCGGAACGCCGGGAAGGACCGGCCGACGTGATTGAACACTCCGTCGAACAGCATCCTGATGCCCCGGGTGTGGCAGGCGTCGACCAGCCAGTCAATGTCACCGTCGTCGCCGAGCCGCGGGTCGATACGGAAATGATCGATGACGTCGTAACCGTGGGTCTCCGAGGAGAAGATCGGGTTGAGCGCCAATCCGTTGCAGCCCAGCTCGATGAGGTAGTCCAGCCACGGCTCGAGCGAGCGCAGTCGATGGTGCACGGCGGAGTCCGCAGGGAGCGCGGTCGGTTCAGCAGCTAGGAAGCCGAACGGATAGACCTGCCACCAGATCGCCCGGTCCGACCAGTCGGTCATCGCTAATCTCGCCTCTCCCTCGGGAGTTACCGGCTCAACTTTCCGGACCGTGTCGTGCCTGCTCCCACCCATCGACCCTGATGCTGCCATGTTCGGCGTCGGCCCATCAGAGCCGTCACCCGAGAAAGACGTTCCGGGCTGCATCCGCGGGCGATCGCGACGGGGTAGTCCCCGCGTAGAGATGTCACGACATCGAGGTGCTTTCGCCCTCGTTGGCCGGACGTGACCGCGCGAACAGTCGAACCTGCGAAACGGGTCACCATGGCCCTGGAATCTGCTCTCCCGAAGGTGCGAGAGGCACCGTTCATTCTCGACGCCGTACGTGCCACCGACGATCTGGTCGTCGCGGCCGGCAACGACGGAGGTCCGGACGCCGCGAGGATCCCGGCTCGGGCTGTCCGTGACGACGACCAGATCATGGCCACAGTGGTCGAGGCGTGGGCCGCCGGCCGCGACCTCTGGCAACGATGCAACCTGGTGATCGTCGGCGCGGCCGAGCGCGGCCAGCTCGATGCGATCGACGCCGTGACCCCCGCCGCGCTGGCCTGGCGCGGTGATGGCCTACAACCTGTCCCGCGCCGTCGGGGGTTTGCTGGCCGGCGGGAAACTGGGCAAGGCCCGCACCGCCACCATCCGCACCAAACTGATCAACATCCCCGCCCGGCTGTCCTACTCCGCGACGATCTACACCCTGCACCTGCCCGCGAACTCCCGCTAGTTGATCTCGGAATCGGATAGTTGATCTTTGAAAGGGCCTTGGGTGGCCTCGGGTAGCCGGTATCGCCCGATCTGTCGTCGGGACGCCCTTCACCGGACATGGTTACGCCGCCTTCGTTCCACCAGTCGGGTGCGTGCAGCGGTCCCGCGATGGGCGAGTTGGGTCTGGACTGCATCCGGACAAGACCCGGGTGGTCGATCTCCGGGAGGGCCGGGATGGCTTTGATTTCCTCGGGTGTCATTTCGCGCACCAGGTAGTAGCGGATGATCTGCTTCCGTTCCCCACAGCCGACCACGCGGTCGATGAAGCGGGCACGCCTACGGATCAAGGCTCTGACCGGTCGGAACGGGTCGGTATGGAGTTGTAGGACCAGGGCCCGTCAAGACTGCAAAGTCGAGTAGTCTGCAATACACGCGTATGACCATGTTCGACGCCGTCCAGGCCCCGCCCAAGGCGGCCTGACCCCGCCTGACCCCCGACCGCCCGCCATCCCAGGCCCAACACCCAGACGCCGGAGGGTCCTTCAGCGCCCGCTCCAGGTTCTCAAGCGCCTTCCATGGCCTTCGCCAAATCCACACAGGCTCGGCACCCTCTCTTTCCCGCTCACGCGGGAGCCTTCACGACGCTGCAGACTTCGCATCACGCCGGAATCTGTCAAGTCAAGTGAGGCAGTAGCGGTCAGTTTATTGTGGTTCGGGGTGCGGTTGGTTGATCCAGGACTGGGTGGGCATGGTGGGTGGGTGCGGTCGGCGGCCGAACCGTTCCGGGTGGGCGTGGTATGCGGCGGTCAGGGTCTGCTGGCGGGCCTGATCGATGGCCTCGGCGGTGCCGAAGTGGACCGAGGCCGACCGAGGCCGGCGTGTGCCATGCGATCCCGGAATGCCGGTGAATGTGATTGTATTCGTGGAAGAATCCGGCGGTGAATTGCCGGGCGGGGGCCAGGGATTCGAAATGGTCGGGGAAGTCCGGTAGGTATTTCATGGTTTTGAACTGGGCTTCGGAGTACGGGTTGTCGTTCGATACCCGGGGCCGGGAATGGGATCGGGTGACGCCCAGGAAGGCCAGCAGCGCCGAGACGGGGTTGGAGGTCATCGATGTACCGCGGTCGGCGTGCACGGTGTGCGGGGTGGCCCCGTTGCGTTCGATGGCCTCGGCGATGAAGTCCTTGGCCAGTTCCGAGTCCTCCACCGGGGACACGATCCAGGACGGGGTGTACCGGGAGAAGATGTCG
>JADGOY010000360.1 GCA_017882715.1 Nakamurella sp.
CCGCGCCGGCCCGCACCGGCCTTGCCCGCACCGGCCGCCGCGCCCCCGCCCCGCGCCCCGCCGGCGCCGTGCCCCGCCGGCCCGGCCCGGCCGTTGGCTTTCGCCGCGCGCTTCGCCGCGCTGCCCTATCCCGTGAGCTACCATGCTGAGAGCGATTATCAGCTTCAGCAGCGTGCGGGGAACGGGATGCGTGCAGGCAACGGTAGGAAAGCGATGCCCGGGAGCGCGGGCATCGCATTGCTGTTCATCATCGTGGGCGCCGTGCTGGTGGCCTGTGGGTCTGGCGGCATCTCTCCCGGCGGCTCCGGGTCCGGCTCCGGAGGTTCGGCTGGAACCGACGCACCGACGGCGCCGATCTCCGTCGTCACCGCGACCAACGTGTGGGGTGACGTGGTGTCCCAGATCGGTGGCCAGGACGTGACGGTCAGACCGCTCGTCACCGATCCGGCTGCCGATCCGCACTCCTTCGAGCCGAGCGCTCAGGCGCAGTTGGCGGTGTCGAAGGCCGAACTGATCGTCCAGAACGGTGGCGGCTACGACGACTGGATGACCACCCTGGTCGACGCCTCGGGGTCGACCGCGCCGGTGATCAATGCCGTGGAGCTGTCGGGCTCAGCAACCGCCACGGCCGCACCCTCGACGGCCGCAGCGGCGACCGAAGCCACCAGTGACAGCGCCGGCGTCGTCAACGAACACGTCTGGTACGACCTGCCGACGGTTGCACTGGTCGGCCAGCAGGTGGCAGTCGAACTGAGCGGCCTGCGTCCGGAGCAGGCGGCGTACTTCCAGACCAACGCGGACGTCTTCGTGACCAAGATCAAGGGACTGACGTCGAAGGTCGAGGCCATCAAGGCCACCCACGACGGCACCGGGGTGGCCGTCACCGAGCCGGTTCCGCTGTACCTGACCGAGGCCGCCGGACTGGTGAACAAGACGCCGGACACGTTCAGCGCGGCGATCGAAGAGGGCACCGACGTGCCGCCGACCGTGCTGAACGACACGCTTGCGCTGTTCACCGGCGGCCAGGTGGCTGCGCTGATCTACAACTCGCAGACCGCGTCGCCAGAGACCGAGACGGTGCTGGACGCCGCCAAGCAGCACAACGTCGCGGTCGTGCCGGTCACCGAGACGCTGCCGGACAACATGGATTACCTGAGCTGGATGGACAGCACGATCACCGCGCTGGCGACTGCGCTGAACCGATGAGGCCGGAAACGAGGATGGGGTGGGCGGCTCCGGACACCGCGCCGGCGGCGCGTGCAGCGGCTGTTCCTTCCGCGACCGCACCCGATGCAGAAGCGGGGACTGCACCGTCGCCGCCAGCGTCCGCCGCGCCGGCGGCATCGTCCGTCACCCCTGCGGCGTCGTCCGTGTCGTCAGTCACGCCTGCGGTTTCGACCAGGGATGCCGGATTGGCGTTCGGCGATCGGGTGCTCTGGAGCGGCCTGGACCTGGACATCCAGCCGGGCCAGTTCGTGGCGATTCTGGGCTCGAACGGGTCGGGCAAGACGAGCCTGATCCGTGTCCTGCTCGGTGAGCAGCCGCTGTCCAGCGGGCAGGCCTGGATCGCCGGGGAGCCGGTCCGGCGGGGCAGCACGTTGGTCGGGTACGTGCCGCAGAAGGTGTCGATCGACAGCGCGACAATGGTCAAGGCGCGCGACGTCGTCCGGATGGGCCTGGACGGTCACCGCTGGGGGATGCCGATCGGTTCGTCCCGCAGGCGGCACGCCGTGCGCAAGACGATCGACGAGCTGCTGGCATCCGTCGGCGCCGCGCAGTTGGCCGACGCACCCGTCTCGATGCTGTCCGGTGGCGAGCTGCAACGCGTTCGAGTGGCGGCCGCGCTGGCGTCGAACCCCTCGATCCTGCTGTGCGACGAGCCGCTGGCCGCGCTGGACCTTCGTCACCAACAGGAGGTGGCCGCGCTGCTGGACCGCCGGCGCCGGGAACACGACACCGCCGTTCTGTTCGTCACCCACGACATCAACGCGGTCCTGGACTACGTGGATCAGGTTCTCTACCTTGCCGCCGGCCGTTTCCGGCTCGGCCCACCCGAGGAAGTCCTCACCTCCGCGGGGCTGACCGAGCTCTACGGCGCGCCGGTCGACGTCATCCGGACACAGGGCCGGATCATCGTGGTCGCCTCCACCGATCCGACCGCCGGGTTCCACCTGTCCCACGACGATCACGGCGCCACCGATCCGCCGCTCGGCCCGACCGGGCGGTACCGACGATGAGCGTGTGGGACAAGCTGTTCAGTTTTGAGAACTACGCCGAGCTTCTCGGTTTACTGCACAACTCCATCCTTGCGGGGGCGTTGCTGGGCCTGATCGGGGGCCTGATCGGCGTCTTCGTTGTGATGCGCGACCTGACGTTCGCGGTGCACGGCATCAGTGAACTGTCCTTTGCCGGCGCCGCTTTCGCGCTGCTGGTGGGGTTCAACGTCGTCATCGGGTCGATACTCGGGTCGCTGTCCGCCGCCCTGCTGATCGGGATTCTCGGCGTCCGGGCGCGGGAGCGCTCGTCCTTCATCGGTGTCCTGATGCCGTTCGGGCTGGGACTCGGCGTGCTGTTCCTGGCCCTGTACCCCGGCCGGGCGGCGAACAAGTTCGGGCTGCTGACCGGGCAGATCGTGGCCGTCGACGATCCGCAGCTGTTCTGGATGCTGGGTGTGTCCTTCGTGGTGCTGGTGGTGCTGGCGGTCCTCTGGCGGCCGCTGATGTTCGCCACCGTCGACCCGGAGATTGCCGCGGCTCGCGGGGTTCCGGTGCGGGCGTTGTCGCCGGTGTTCATGATTGTGCTCGGGTTGACGGTGGCCATGGCGGTTCAGGTGGTCGGCGCCCTGCTGGTGCTGGCCCTGCTGGTCACGCCGGCCGCTGCGGCGATGCGGGTGACCGCTTCCGCGCTGTGGGTACCCGTGCTCTCGGTGACCTTCGGAGTGGCGTCCGTCGTCGGTGGCATCTTGCTCGCTCTCGGCGGCAGCCTGCCGATCAGCCCGTACGTCACCACCATCTCGTTCCTGATCTATGTGGTCTGCCGGATCACCGGTAACCGCAGGCTCCGACGCGGATGGGCCAGCCG
>JADGOY010000361.1 GCA_017882715.1 Nakamurella sp.
TCCTCGAAATGGAGCCGAGTTCACCGTGTCGGATCATCGTGACCCCTCGGAGGCCAGTGATCCGGTCGCCGTCCCGGTCGGCGCAGGTCTCCGGACCACCACATCCGATCCGTGGTCCGGTTTCGGTCAACGCAAAGGCGCCCAGTGCTCTGGCAGCTGGCCGTCGCGGGCAGATTGACAATGGAACGCCATGCAATCTGGCCTGGTGGATACCGCGGGGGTCACGGTGCGAGTGGGACCTTGACGATGTACAGCTCGATCTCGTCGAGTTGGACGCGCTGGAAGTTCGCCGGATGCTCGTCGACGAGACGGATCAACTCGGGACGGTCGCGGAGCGAACTGTGGCCCGGCAACGTTTTCCGCGGCCTGGGAACCGTCGACCACCTCACCACCGACCACCTCACCACGACCTGACCGCCGGCGACGGCCGCGTCGAGCTGGGCAAACCACCTCGCCAAGGCGCGGTCCGCGAGTTCGGCGAGCTATCTCGCCGCCGACGCCTCGGCCGGCATCCCCAACGACGGAGAGCGCCGGGCGTCGGTGAGACCATCTCCACCTCGTTCGTGGAATCCGCGGACAACCTGGTCATCAGCAAACGTCCAAAAAGAAGCAGCAGATGCAATGGAGCCCCCGCGGTGTGCACGTCCGACTCCAGATCCTTACCCGGCTCCTCAACGACACCCTCGTCGAGGACTGCCGGCGCTGCCACCCCGGCTTCACCCACACCGACCGACAGGACCAGGCCGGGTAGCAGCCTCCCACGGATTGTCTCGCTCTCCCGGTTGTCACCGAGTGACCGCCACCGAGGCGGCTTGGGTCCTTCCGAGGTTGATCGGGGTTTGGGGGCCATCACCTGTTGGGTAGCCGCAGCTCCAGGTGGAACCCGCCGGCCGGGGTCGGACCCGTGGTGAGGGTCCCGCCGAGCAGCTCGGCGCGCTCGTGAAGGCCGATGAGCCCGTGTTGGGCGCTGGGCAGCGACGTCACCTGATGAGACGCTGCGGTGTTGAGGACCGATGCCACGATCTGGTCGCCGTCCCGGCCGATCGATACGGTCGCCGTCGCCCCGGGGGCGTGTTTGCGGACGTTGGTCAGGGCCTCCTGGACGGTGCGATAGACCGCCCGTTGCAGCGGCGGGGCAGCCTCGAGGCGGGGGTCGATGCTCATCGTGGTCGGGATTCCGCTGGCCGCGGTGAGGTGCTCCAGGTCGCGCAGACCTGGTTGGGGGAACAATTCTGTGGAGCGGCCGCCGTCGGCGCGCAGCACGCTCACCATCTGCCGTAGCTCGTCCAGGGTGGTGACGCTCAACTCGCGGATGGTGCGGGCCGCTCGTCTGGTGTCCGGGTCGGGGTTGGCCATCTGAAGCGCACCGGCCTGCACGGCGATGAGGCTCACCTGGTGGGAGACGACGTCGTGCATCTCCCTGGCGAGTTGGGCGCGCTCACGCGCGAGCACCTGCTGGGCGGTGCGTTCACGCTCGTGCTCGCGGGCCTGTTCGACTTCGGCGATCCGGGTGGACAGTTCCCGGCGGGTGCGGACCAGCAGCCCCAGGGCGAGCGGCGCGGCGGCGAACAGCGCGCCGTAGATGCTGTTCAGCAGCACCACGTCCGCCGTGTACGGGGGTTGCCACAGGGCGGAGTAACCGGCGAACATTACGACGGTCCCGACGATGAGCGGGACCGGTTTGCTGCCGTACCGGGCCATCGAGTACAGCGCCACCAGCGAGGCGATGTCGGCATCCGAGAGGATCAGCCCCGGAACCGTGCACAGGAACGTCAGGAAGGGGAAGCGGCGTCGCAGGACCAACGCGCCCGCCGCGGCCACAGAGGCCGCGAACGCGACGACGTCGGAGGTGTCGGCGTCGGCGTCGAAGACGTTGGTGTTCAGCACCGCATCGGCCAGGGCCAGTGCGACCAGCAGCAAGTCGACCGTCCAAGGCGGGAACGCCGGCCATCTCCTGGTCCATCTCGCGGTGGCTGTCACCTGGCCGGCCGTTCGGTGTCGTGGAGAAGACCGGCGCGCTGGGCGAGCAACGAGGCCTGCACCCGGGTGCCGACGTCGAACTTGGCCAGGATCGCGCTGACATGGTCCTTGACGGTTCCTACGCTCAAGAACAGCCGGCCACCGATCTCGGCGTTCGACAGCCCGTCGGCCAACAGCACCAGCACCTCGCGTTCCCGGTGGGTCAGCAGGCCGACCAGGTCCCTGCCCGCCTGATCGGCGCCGGCGCTCAGATACCTGTCGACCACGGTGCTGCTCACGGTCGGTGAGAGGACGACCCCCCCGCCGTGCAGGGTGCGCACGAGCTGCGGTAGCTGCTCCGGATCGGTGTCCTTGAGCAGGAAGCCCGCCGCCCCGTTCCGCAGGGCGGTGGCAATGTACTCGTCCGAGTCGAACGTGGTGAGCATGGCCACGACCGGCCGTTCCGGGGCCACCCGCAGTTCATGCAAGATGCTGAGGCCGTCCTTGCCGGGCATCCTGATGTCCAGCAGCACGACGTCGGGATGGTGCAGGGCGATCACGTCCAGCGCCCGCGGGCCGTCGGCGGTCGCGACCACATCGATGTCCGGCGCGAGGTTCAGGATCAGCTGGAACCCGCTACGGACCAGTAGCTCGTCGTCCACGACGACGACTCGAATCATCCCGGCCTCCCAGCCCCGCAGCGGTCGCGATCGGTGTTCGAACACCGCGAGACCAGTAGATCGCTCAACTGCTCCCGCGCGCGGGCCCCCAGGACCGGTTCCAGCCAGTTGGCGGGGGGCGTTCCAGCCGTCCGACGGGTTGGCAGCATCGTGCGCCTCGTCAACGGTGAACAGAACGTACCCGGCTCTCTCCGCCCCCCGCGTGCCGTGTCGGCGCACGGGCCGGCGGCCCACCTCCCGGAGGACCCCGATGACTGCGACCCCCACCGGTTCGTCCCTCGTGCTGACCGGCGGTGAGCAGAGCCTGACGCCCGGCCGCGCCCGGCGGGCGCCGGTCAACAACCGGCTCGCCCGACCGGATGTCCTCGACCAGACCGACGCGGCGAACCCCAACACCACCGCCGGAGGCCTACGCATCGGATGGGCGCCGGGC
>JADGOY010000362.1 GCA_017882715.1 Nakamurella sp.
CGTTGCGCCGCCACATCGGGGGTGACCGGCTGACTGTCCGGACCGACGGAGTTCTCGGCGATCAACAACTCCAGCGTTGGTGGCAGTTTGCGATTCGCCGCTGTGCTCGATCCGCCTGTCGTTGGTGACACCGGATCGGGTTGGTCCAGCCCAGGCAGGTCAGGATCGATTGCCCTGAGCTTGTCCATCACATGCCCGACGAAATCCGAGTTGTCTCCCGGTGGGAAATACCGGAGAACGAACTCTCCGGCTGTGTCTGCCGCGGACACCTCCGATGACGGAATCGCCATTTGGGCGAACCCGCTTGCGTGCTCGAGCGAGGCCGTGGGTGATTCGGAGGCGCTTCCCGAAGTCTCGTCGCTCGAGGTCGCGACGTTGCTCCCGGTGCTCGAACTTTCCGACGAGTCATCGGTGGCGGACGAATCAGTCGATGACGGATCGCGGTCGCTCGACTGGCTGCTCGGCGTGGTCAAGCCAGTGTCGGACGACAGAGGCGCGGAATTGGTTGTGCCGGTCTGCTGGCCCGTCGTGGGCTGCTCGGCCGTAGTTCCGCGTGACGTGTCCTCCGGCGGATGTTCCAGGCCGCTGGACATGGCGACGAGGGTCACCGCGAGGCGAGCAGTGCCGGGTCCCAGACCATGCCCCTCAGCTGTTGAACCGGGCGGCGCGGGCTGGAGAACTGCTGCACGTTCTTGATAATCACTCAAGGCGACGGGATCGATCACAGTCGGCGCAGGTTGGAAGACTGCGCTGTCCATAACGTCCGGTTCAGGCAGCAAGGCACGGACCGAGACGATGGCTCCGGCTATCAGGCTCACGGCCCCGACCCCTGCGATGAGTCGGCCCCACCACTTGGTCCACCACGCGGACCCATTCTCAGCCCGCGGAGTACTCCGCTCGGCCTGCTGACGCGGAGTGTTCGGGTGACCCGCAACCTTTCGAGTCATGTCCCACCATCCGAATCCGTCAGCGGTCATTCCGTCGCCGAGTTCTCGCTACCAAGAAGACTGGTACTCCCCCGGCACTACTCCGCGGCCTTACCGGTCCCCATCCACGGCGGCAAAGCCTTGCCGCCGTACCTACGTCGGGCAAGTATTGCCCCTGATCGCCTCTAAAGGCGAGCGGTTTGTCCCGATTGGTCTGATTTAGTGCGCTTCCCGCTCCATTCGTCCTGACTGTCGGGAGCGCACTCGATAGCGGCCAGCGCACTCGACGATCCGCCCGGTGGTCCGAAGGGCGACGGTCGACCGATCCCGGCCCAGGAGCAAACGCGATCGGCTCCAGGCGTGACGTCCGCTACCGCTGAGCGCTGACAGTCACCAGGTGGCGTGTACAGAACCTGGCGCGCAGTGCCAATACGGAGCAGTCAATCCTCGTATACGGGGCGGAGGGCTGCGCTACGAAGACGCTACGGGGATGGCATACCAGTCATTGTTGCTTTGCCGGCGTTGGTGCTGTCGCTGGTCACGAGGATGATCGGTCGCTGCGGGAGGGGCTGACCGCGCCGGACCTCGGCGGGCAGCAACAACAACTCGTGAGCGCGCTTTCGGTGAGAGGCTGCGAGCTGAGTAGAACGACGACTGATTGCGGCACCTGTCAATGGCCACGGACAGGCACCGGGCCTTCTGTTGACCCACCTCGCTGGCTCTGAGGACGACTCGCGCCGTCGGTGGCTGACGCTGACAATCCCCGTCAGCGAGTTCCCACCGCCGAACGAGCTATGAACACCAACCCGGCCGGGCGGATCGCCAGCATCCACTCCGGTCAGAAGCCCCCTCGCAGCACGACATTTCTCAGGCCGCACCAGTTCGCCCCGGCGCGGAGCGCGCCGTCCACGCACCCCGCTGCAACAGTCACAAGGCCGCTGTCAGCCGGTCCGAACGACGTATTCCCAGGTCACCGCCCTGTTGACCCTCGATAACCGGGCATTATGCGAGCCAGGATTCGGCCGTCAGCTTCCCGGTGTTCGCTACGGACTCCCGAGCAGTGAACGGGCCTCAGCGGAGGGTCCGGCTGGTCGGTCCCCGGACGACCGCGACGCGGGTGCGCGGCGGTCCGGGACGATCCGGTTCGGCGGGCCGGGTTGCCGGTTTCCGACGGGCGGCTGCGGGCGGCGTCCGGTGGCCCGTTTCAGGATCCGGTGGCGGTCATGGCGCGGCGGACGATGTCCGGGATCAGCGCGGCCTGTATCGAGGGGGCTCCCTGTTCGGCCTGCTCGGTGCGTTGCACGGCCAGCGGCCCGAATGGTGAGCCGTCGGGTTGGCACACGGTGCCGGCGGCGGGGGTCTGGCGGGTGATCAGGTACGACACCACGGTGCTGTCCACGCAGAAGTTGCCCGACAGGAACGCGGTGTGTCCCCACCCGGCGTAGGTCAACAGCGTGGAGTTGGGCAGCAGGTCGGCGACCGTCTGCGCGCCCTGATACGGGGTGGCGGGGTCGAAGGAGTTGCCGATCACCAGCACCGGGTTCGCGGTCGTCGCGGTCCACGGGCCGGTGTACCGGTCCGCGTCCTGCCCGGCCCATGGCTGGCAGATGCTGGAGATCCAGGTCCAGGGCCGCCCGAAGTAGCGGTGCTGCTGGTCGGCGGCCGCCGCCGCGGCGGGCCACGCGTCGTAGCTGGGTGGATTGTCGGTTTCTCCGCAGGCCACGCCCGGGGACGCCTCGACGGAGTTCGGATAGTCCTCTTGCACGGCGGCGGGCGCGGCCAGGGCTGCAACCACCGCTGCGAGGCGTTGCCGGACATCGGCAGCCGACGCGGCAGCCTCCAAGCTGGCCAGTGCCTGCGCGAAGTCGGGCCATGCGGCCGGCGCGTAGAGAACACCCAGGGTGGCGCCCACCAGAGCGGCGTACGTCACCCGGATGGTGCCGGTCGGGTCGACCAGCACGATCGGGTCGGCCAGCACGCGTTGGGCCAGCGCCTCGTACCGGGCCTGCGAGTTCGGTGCGAACGCGCAGTCACTGCCAGCCGCATCGCACAGCCGGAAAAACTCGCCCAGCGTGCTCGCCGCACCCGCGTCGCTGCCCAACCTGGTGCTGAACGGCAGGGTGTCGCTCTGCTGACCGGTCCCG
>JADGOY010000160.1 GCA_017882715.1 Nakamurella sp.
GTCGGGGTGACAGGATTTGAACCTGCGACCTCTTCGTCCCGAACGAAGCGCGCTACCAAGCTGCGCCACACCCCGAGGCCCGGACGAGTCTAGCCGATGGAGCGTTCTGTTCCCGACCACCGACCGCCCGCCGGGGGCAGGATTCGAGCGACCGACGCTGCCCGACCGGATCGAGTCTGCTCGATCGATGAGTCAACCGATGAGTCAACTGATGAGTCAACCGATCTCGCGATGCAGTTGCACATGCCGCTGGATGCTTTCGATGAGGTCCTCGATCTCCATCTGAAGGGCCTCGGCACCCTCTTCGGTCGACGAATCCGCCTGACCGGCGAGGCCGGTCAGGCGGTGGATGTCGTCGTCCCGCTCGCGGCCATCGGCGTGCCGCCAGGACTGCTTGATCTCCTCGTACCGTGAGCGCATTTCTTCGACCGTCACCACGCACCTCCTGATCGCCGAGCCTACCGGCGGCGGCGAATGGTGACCCGGCGAATCCTGGAGTGCCCCATCATGACTCAAGGCCGCCGCCCGCGGCCGGCGCGGCGAGAGAGCAGTCGCCCGACAGGCCGATCGGCGATGGGAACGGCGGCCGCCGAGCAGGTACAGCATCACCGCAGGCACCATCAGCATGCCCGGAGCCAATAGCCGAACCGCACGGAGGTGAGCCAGCCGAGGTAGCCGACGGGGACGCCTCCGACGATCTGTCCGGCCGCATCGACCTGGGACCGCAGGGAGAACACGGTGGCCCGGTTCGAAGAGCGGTTGAGACAGCCGATCGAAACCCTCGCTGCTCATTCCCAGGAACACCGTTGCACCGAACAGGCACAGCAGCGCCGGGTTCGCCCGGACCGTGCGGCCGCCGGAGCTGGACTGATGGGTCATCCCCCGCACCTGGCGGCATCCCCCGCACCTGGCGGCATCCCCCGCACCTGGCGGCATCCCCCGCACCTGGCGGCGCACGGTTCGGCTCCATCCGGTCCTGAACGGGTCCGGCCGAGCCAGCGCGGTCCCGCGCGTCAGCCGGCGGCTGGAAGTTGTTCTCCGACATCACCACGGCGAGTACAACCCCGAGGGACACACTGACGACGGCGCCCAGGCACCTGGGCAACGAAACAGATGGTCTCCATCACGGTTCCCACCAGCGCGACCTACAGGGTGCCGAGCCGCACGACCTGTACCTGGTAGACCGCGTTGGGCGTGAAGGCACCGGAACCGGCGAAAGGAACCGATCCCGCTGATGATCATGAACAGCGGGTACGCGCGCATAGCCGGGACGACTCTTTCCGGCAGGAGGGTGGGGTGTACCCGGCGTCGGAGAACGACGACCCGGTGGAGCGCCGGCGTTCGTCGATCGGGGACGTGTGGAAGTTAGCGAACGCTCGGCGTCGTCTCGGCGGCGGGAACGAGTGCGCCGGTGGTGACTGTCATGTCAGGTCCTCCCAGAGTCGTGCGCGCCGAAAGCTACGCGTCGCGGGCGCACTCGACAAGGGCTTTCACCATCCGGCGGTCCGAACGACCCCGCTCGAGCGTTCGCTTCTCCCGCACCGGTCGACCAGGGCCTGTCGACCTCCGGTGCCCTCCCTGCGGCGCTCTACGCCGGGCGCGCCGTGGATGTGGTCTGCCGGGGGGCAGGCCGCCCATTGCCCCGCGGAGCCCTGGAGGCCACCGCAGCCGAGCTCGTCACCCCCACGGACGTGTCCGGATCCTCCCGCGGACGTAAGGTGATCAGCGACGCCTCGGGACGGCAGCACAGGCGCACTGGCATGTAGGGGCTGCTGCCCAATCCGGCGGACACATTGAGCCAGGCGTGCGCTCCCCATCGTGACAGGCCCCGGGCGCGGGAGCGGTCGATACCGCAGTTGGTGACGAGAGCCCCGACACCTGGCAGCCGTATCTGACCGCCGTGGGTGTGTCCGGCCAGCAGCACGTCGTACCCGTCGGCCGCGAACTGGTCCAGCACCCGCGGTTCGGGCGCGTGGGTGACGCCGATCCGCACCACCGCGTCCGGATCGGCAGGTCCGGCGATCTTGTCGTACCGATCGCGTCGGGTGTAGGGATCGTCGACGCCGGCCAGCGCGATCTTCTGGCCGCGGACGGTGATCGTGTCCTTGCCGTTCGACAGGTCCAGCCATCCGCGCTCCACCTGCACGGCTCGCAGATCCTGCCAGGGCAGCGGCGTGCCCCGGACGATCGTGGGTGCCCGCAGGAAGTAACGGTGTGGGGACTTGGGCACCGGGGCGTAGAAGTCGTTGTTGCCGAACACGAAGGCGCCGGGTGTGTCCAGCAGTTCGCCGAAGGCGGCGACGGCCGCGGGCACCGCCTTCAGATGCGACAACGTGTCACCGGTGTTCACGACCAGGTCGGGCCGGAGGTCTGCAAGGCTCGACACCCACCCGGACTTGCGTCGTTGACCGGGCACGATGTGCAGGTCCGACAGGTGCAGGACGCGGATGGGCCATGCTCCCGGCGGCAGCACCGGCAGGTCGATCCTGCGCAGTGCGAACAGCCGCGGTTCGGCGAGCGCCGACCACGCCAGCGTCGCCGTGCCCGTGGCGACCAGTGATCCGGCTGCCAGCAACGCTGCCCGACCGAGCCGGGATGACCCCGTTCCTGACGTGCGGGGGGCGGGGTAGGCGGTTGCAGGCATGACGGCCAGCCTAATCGGCGAAGGTCGACGGTCCGCCGGGCGCGACCCGACCGACTGAAGAGGTGCAGGCTGCCGCCATCGAGGGCAGCCTGTCCGCCAGCGGTGAACGCGGCCGGGTCCGTCCCGGATACGGCCGGCTCCTGCCAATCCTTGGTCTGCCCCTGCCAATCCTGTCGAGCCCTGCCAATCCTGTCGAGCCCTGCCAATCCTGTCGAGCCCCTGCCAATCCTGTCGAGCCCCGCCAATCCTGTCGAGCCCCGCCATGTCTCGCGACTAACCGCCCGCCGACACGACCAGCGTGACGGCACCGCCCGGCAACGCCGCACCCTTGGGGTTCTGGTCGACGACGATGTTCACCGCGGTGCCGGCGTTCTGCTTGGCCGTCAGGTTGACGGTGAACCCGGCGGCGGTGAGCTGTGCCTTCGCGTCGTCAACGTTCTTACCAACGACGGACGGCACTTGGGTGCTCGACGATCCGCGGATGTACGCCGGGGACGCGAGCCGGAAGAACGTGTCCGGCTGCCCCTGCTTGAGCGGCTTCATCGTCGCCATCCAGGTCACCGCCGGGACCGCCCCGCCGTACATGCCTGCGCCACCCATCGCCTCGTCGGTCGAGCAGGTTCGGATCGGGTTGCTGCAAATCGACTGCGGTCGTGGCTCGGAGTCCCAGAGGATCACCGAGGCGCTCATCTCGGGCGTGAAGCCGAGGTAGGCGGACGACTTGTACTCCTGGGTGGTGCCGGTCTTGCCGGCTGCCGTCCACGACCATCCAGCGGCCGTCGCCGCGGGGTTGGCGGTGCCGCCCGCCGCCAGGTCGCCTTGCATCGCGACGGACAGCGTGCGCGCCAGCTCGGCCGGTACCGCGTCTTCGCAGGGCTGCTTGTTCCAGGTCACGAACTTGCCGTTGCGATCGGTGATGGTGTCGACCGGGGTCGGCGGACACCAGCGGCCGTCAGATGCCAGCGTGGCTCCCACGTTGGCGAGCTCGAGGGGGCTGACCGGCGACACGCCGAGGGTGAACGACGCGATCTTCTGCGCGACCACCTGCGTGGTGTAGTCCGTTCCGGCGTTGGCGAAGGCCGGATCGACCTGCCCCGCGTCCAGGGAGTACCCGCGCAGGCCCAGTCGCACGGCCATCTCGGCCACCTTCTGCAACCCGACCTGGTCCTCCAGCGCCACGAACGCGGTGTTCGGCGAGGTTGCCAGGGCCTGAGCCAGGGTCAGCGTCGCGGGGTATACGCCGCCGTTCTTGAACGGTTTACCCGGCACCAGCGAGCTGGTGTATTCAGCGGGAGCATCGATCACCGCATTGGTGCCCAGACCGGCTTCCATGGCCGCTGCCGCGGTGAAAATCTTGAAGGTGGACCCCGCACCGAGCGGGGCAAAGGTGGTCGTCAGCCGCTGGACGGTCTGCCCCGTCGTGGGGTCCAGGCCGTAGGGACGGTTGGCGGCGAGCGCGAGTACCCGCCGCGGCTCGTCCTTGCTGACCACCGCGACTGCGTTGGCGATCCGTTTGACGGCGTCATTGGTCGGGTCGGCGTTCGCGACGGCCGCGGCCTTGGCAGACGCCATCACCGCCGGATCGAGGGTTGTCTTCACCGTCCAGCCGCTGCGGCCGACGGTCTTGGCGTCGAACCCCGCGGTGTTGAGATAATCCAGCACGTACTGGCAGAAGAAGCCGTTGGTATCGGAGTTCACCGCCGGGATGCAGCCACTGCTGACCCGGTGCGGGTTGAGACCGAGGTCCTGCTGCTTGGTTTCCTCGGCCGTCGCCTTGGACAGCCGGCCGGCGGCGACCATCACGTCGAGCACCAGGTCGCGGCGATCTCTGGCGTCCTGCACGTGGTTCTCGTCCAGCGGGTTGTACCTCGGCGGGTTGTTGACCATGCCGGCGAGCAGCGCGGCCTGGGCAAGGGTCAGCTTGTCCGCCGACACGCCGAAATACCATTGCGACGCAGCCTCGGCGCCGTACTGGGATGGGCCGAACGCGACCAGGTTCAGGTACCGCTCGAGGATCTCGGCCTTGGTGTGGGTCTGCTCCAGGCTCAGCGCCATCTTGGCTTCGCGGAGCTTGCGGATCGGGGTGCTCGCGATCGCGTCGGCCTTCTCCGCTTCGGTCTTGGCCTGCACCAGGTAGAGGTAGTTCTTGACGTACTGCTGGGTGAGGGTGGAACCGCCCTGTGCGGTGCTGTCCGCCTGCGCGTTGCGCAGCAGCGCGCGCACTGTGCCGCGCCAGTCCACACCCTGGTGCTGGTAGAACCGGCGGTCCTCCATCGAGATCACCGCGACCTGCAGGTAGTCCGAGATCGAGGAGAGCGGGACGGCCACCCGGTTCTGGTCGTAGATCGTGGCGATCAGCGCGCCGCTGGCGTCGGTGAACGTGGTCCGCAGCGGCACGTCACCGTCCAGCGGGTCCGATTTCGCGTCCTCGATCGCGTTGGTCACCGAGTTGGAGGCCAGCCCGATGCCGATCGAATAGGGAAGCAGCAGGCCCGCTACCAGCACCCCTGCCAGCAGGGTGCCGAGTATCAGCCGACCCAGACCACTCATCACTCGCACCGGCCAAGGGTACCGGCGGGCGCGTGTGAGAACGGTGACGTCGCGCTGCGAGGGGTGGGCGAGTGTGGCGTACGACGCGCGTGCCGTTCATCACACACGGTGCCTGACGGGCACGGTCCGCTACCGCATTCACCATCCGGCGGCGCGCTCAGGCTGCAGTCAACCTGCGGCCGATCTCCCGCAACGCGGGCACGTCGTGGGCGTCCGAGGCCAGCGCCGCGACCTCGATGACCGGCAGGTCGGTGTGCACCCGGTCGAACCGGGCCCGCATGTGCAGCTCGGCCGCGCGGACGGCCTGCCGATCGGTGTGGATGCCCAGCACGGCCGCGGCGAGCGGGGCACTGCGCTCGATCTTTTCCTGCGCCACTTCGGCGGCAGGCAGCGGCAGCTTGGCCAGCGGCGGATGGGTGCGGTTCAGGATCAGCCCGGCCAGCGGCATGCGTTCTGCCCGCAGCCGGTCGGCGAAGTAGGACGCCTCACGCAGCGAGTCCGCCTCGCAGATGGACACCACGACGAACGCCGTACCAGGTGCCCGCAGCAGCTCATAGGTGTGCTGCGCCCGCTCCCGAAAGCCGCCGAACATGTCCTCGAAGAGCTGGACGAACTGGGCCGCGTCATGCAGCATCTGCCCTCCCAGCACCGTGGTGACCGCCTTGGAGAACAGGGTGAATCCGGCGCCCAGGATCTTCATGACGCCCCGAGTGGGCAACGACAGCAACCGGATCATCCGGCCGTCCAGGAACGAGGAGAGCCGCTGCGGTGCGTCGAGGAAGTCCAGCGCCGAACGGCTCGGAGGGGTGTCCACCACGATCAGCTCGAACTGGCCGGTCGCGGCCAGGGTGGACAGCTTTTCCATGGCCATGTACTCCTGCGTCCCGGAGAACGAGGTGGAGATGACCTTGTAGAAGGGATTGCCGAGGATCGCGGCGGCGCGCTCCGGCGTGGAGTGCGCCGCCACCATCTCGTCGAACGTCCGCGACGTGTCCAGCATCATCGCCCAGAGTTCGCCCTTGGGGTCGGCCAGCTCGACGTCCACCCGGCGTGGGTCGTTGTCCAACGCCTCCAGCCCCAGGGACTGCGCGAGGCGTTTGGCCGGATCGATGGTCAGCACCGCGACCTTGCGTCCGGCGTCCGCTGCCCACAGCGCCATGGATGCCGCGGTGGTCGTCTTGCCGACCCCGCCGGAGCCGCAGATGACCACCACCTTGGTGTGGCTGTCCCTGAGCAGCGGACCGAGGTCCAGCACCCGCTTGGTCATCGAACCCCCTGCTCGGCGAGTCGGTCGGCGAGTTCGTAGACCCCGCCCAGGTCGGCCCCGTCGACGAGCCGGGGCAGCGACAGTATCGGCAGACCGGTGGCGACGAGCTCCTCGCGGCAGTCGGCCTCGTCCAGTACCCGGATCGCGTGTTCGGCAGCCTCTGCGGCGAGCCCGTCGAGCATCACCTCGTCCGCGGTGATCCCGCCCTGCGCCAGGCCGGCAGCCAGACGTGCCTTGTCCAGCCGGTTTTCGGCGGCCTGCGTCAGGGACGCGGCCGGCAGCCGGGACACGGTGGCGGCGTTGACGATGATGGTGCCCACCGGCAGTTCCGCCTCGTGTAGATGCTCGATGGCCTCGAGGGTCTCCGTCACCGGCATGTCCTCCAGCAGGGTGACCAGGTGCACGATGGTGTCCGCCGAGTGCAGCAACCGGACGACGCCCTCCGCCTGGCTGTGGATGGGGCCGCGGCGGGCGATGTCGGACATCGCGCCGGTGACGCCCAGGAACGTCACCACCCGCCCGGTCGGCGGCGCGTCCATCACGACCGCGTCGTAGACGAGTTTGCTGTCGCTGCCGAGCCGGGTGACGGTTTCTTTCACCTTGCCGGTGAGCAGCACATCGCGCAGGCCTGGGGCGAGGGTGGTGGCGAACTCGACGGCGCCCATCTTCTTCAGGCTGCGCCCGGCGAAGCCGAGGCTGTAAAAGATCTGGAAGTACTCCAGCAGCGCGGCCTCGACGTCGACGGCCAGCGCGCGGACCTCTCCGCCGCCACTGGCCACCGCCACCTTGCGTTCCTCGTACGGCAGCGGCGGCACGTCGAACAGCCGGGCGATGCCCTGCCGTTCCTCCACCTCCACGAGCAGCACCCGGCGGCCATCGGTTGCCAGGGTGAGCGCGAGCGCCGCCGCGACCGTGGTCTTACCCGTGCCGCCCTTACCGGTGACGACGTGCAGTCGGGCTCGGTGACAATCGCTGGTCCAGGGGTCGCGGGCGGCCGCGGACTTGGCGACCCGGCCGTTGCCGGCGGCAGTCGCGGTGCCGTCCGGTGTTCCAGCTCCGGAGGTTCCGTCGTTCGTTGTCGGCGGTGCAGCGGTGCGCGGTTCGGCGGAGGTCATCGTGGTGCCCTCACGCGCCGACTGCGGCATCGGCGGCTGATGTGACGTCGACACCCGCGTCGCTGGCACGTTCGTCACGGGAGCTGACGGTCAGCTTGACAGAGGCGCTCTGCTGCAGGGTGCGGCCGACCGTGCAGTGCCGGTCGATGGCCCGGCGGATCACGGTCTCCACCCGGTCCCGGTCGACTCTGGTCAGCCCGGACAGGTCTACGACCAACTCCTCGTGCAGTGTCGGATAGCGGACCTCGGCCGGGTCAGAGGGACCGGACACGTGCACGCTGATCGACACGTCGTCGCCGAGCCGGCGGGTCAACGAGGCATCCGCGCTCATTCCGCTGCATCCGGCGAGGGCGATCTTCATCAGCTCACCAGGGGTGAAGACGGCTCCTGCCTCGATCGGTCCCACCCGCACTTCGGCTCCACGGATGTTGTGCCCGATGTAGCGGCGGGTGCCGATCCGGTCGACCCGTAACCCGTCGGCGAACGCGGGCGAGTGCCCGGTGACGTCGGGTCCGGTGACGACAGGGGAGCTGACGTCGGTGGTGATGTCGGCGGTGGTGACGCTGTCGGGGCGCGCGCCGGTGCCGGCGTCCGGCTGCCCGGGTGTCTCGGCGGTCATCCCTCGATCCTGCCAGGCGAATCCGGCGGCGGGCCTGGCTTCCGGTCACCGGCCGGCGGGTTTCCGCCGTGGCGGAGCCGCCACAGCGACAAGGCGCTTCATCGGACCGAGCGTGCGGGTTTCCCGCGCGCGGCGCGATCGGCGGTACCTCGCTCGATCGACCGGAGCCGGTCGGCGGCCCGTCGCGGCTGGCGAAGCCGTTGCACGGCAGGGCCTTCGGGATCGATCTGCCACGCCCGGATCCGCTGCCGCTTGCGGTCGAACGAGCGAAAGTGACACTTCATGATCGAGTCGCTGCTCACGGCCTTGCGCAGTGTCCCCCCATTTTCGTTGCAGATCGCTTCCGGCCCACCAACCGGCCCGGTGCGCCGCAGGAGCCGGCCGAAGGACAGCCACCGGGGATAGTCGAGGGCGACGACGAGCTGCACCCGGGCCGGTGGGACGTCGATCCACTGGCTGTCACCGGAGTCCAGGATCCAGGCGTCACGCTCGCAGATCGCCGTCGGACGCCGGCGCTGCTCGCCGAGCGGGACGCTCACCCACCCCGGTTCCCAGGTCAGGTCGTGGACGCTGTGCCACGGCAGGCCGGTCACGGCGCTGATCTTCGCCGCCAGGGTCGACTTTCGGATCCGGTGACGCCGAAGACCAGGATGCGCGACGCCCCGGCACCGGGCAGTGGGACGATCACCCGAACGACCGTACGGCGACCGCGACATCCCGTCACCCATTTTCAGCCCGGAAGGCCCCTCCCCCAGGGGAGACCGGAGACTTATCCACACAGCTCCGGCGGACGGGCGGTGACCAGATCACGGCGAGGAGGGTGACTCGGTGGTCCCAGTGGTCCGCGCCGACCGCTCCAGGTGGGATCTGGTGGTGCCGATCACCCTCGCAGCGATCGCCGGCTTCGTCGACGCGGTCGGTTTCACCAGGGTGTTCGGCGTCTTCCCGGCCAACCAGAGCGGCAATGTGATCTTCTTCGGCATGGCCCTGGGTGGCAGCCCCGGCGTGCCGCCGGCCTGGCGTTCGGGGCTGGCCATCGTCAGCTTCGCTGTCGGCACCGGCGTCGGCCTGGTCATCGCCCGCAGGGTGGGCGCGCGCCGACGACACTCGGTCCTGCTCGCGGTGGAGTTCGCCCTGCTGTCCGCGCTGGCGATCGTGGCCGGGCCGATCACCGACGCCGCGCCGGCC
>JADGOY010000363.1 GCA_017882715.1 Nakamurella sp.
GTTCAACCCCTCCTGGGACGGGGAACCGGGTTCGGCGGTGTAGGTGGTGATCCTCAGGCCCGGGTCGGCCGGCAGTTCCAGCGCCTCGAACGTGAGGTCAAGGTCGCCGACGATGCAGTGATGCAGTCGTTTGATCCCGGTGCGGTGGAAGCGGACGTTGTGCGCTGCCCACCGGATGCGGAACTCGCTGCGCGTGGACAGCGATCGGTGAACACCTCCGAGTACAGCGCGTAGCCGAGGCGGTTCGCAGCGAGGATGTCCAGGCGCCCGTTGCGCAAGAACGCCGGGGCGCCGGTCATCGCGTCGAGGAGCCGCTGCACGCTGCACCGGACCCGCTGCGGGGTCGGGCGGCGAGGGTGCGCGGTGTCGTGTTGGCTGCCCCGGCGAGGTCGAGCAGGTGGGCCCGCTGGGCCTCGTCGAGCTGCAGCGCCCGGGCGACCGCGCCGAGGACGCCCGCGGACGCCCCCTTTGAGATTGCCGCGTTCGAGGCGGGTGTGGTAGTCGACGCTCACCCCGGCAAGCAGGGCGACTTCCTCCCGTCGGAGCCCCTTGACGCGCCGGTTCCCGCCGTAGGCGGGTAGGCCGGCCCGCTCCGGGGTGATCCTGGCCCGCCGGGAGGCCAGGAAGTCGCGGATGTCGTTGCGGTTGTCCACGACCAACGAGGCTACGCCCGCCTCGGTCGCAGTAGTGGGAGGTTCTGCCAGTACCTGGATCGAGAGGGCCTCCCATACGCGCCCCGTTTCCGGTTTGGCCGGTGGTGCCACAGTACTGCGGACGCCGCCGCTCATCATCCGCGACGCTCCACCCGGGCAGTTCTCCAACTATCAAGGGACGGAAAGAGTTTCATGCGAGCAACTGTGATGTACGGAGCCGGTGACGTGCGCGTCCAGGACGTGCCCGACCCGACGCTCGACCGACGCCGTGCTGCGCGTGCTGCGGTCGCGTATCTGCGGTAGTGACCTGTGGCCGTACGGGTCGATGCCGGCCTCCGAGCAGGGCCGGCGCATGGGTCACGAGTTCCTCGGCGTGGTAGAGGATCTCGGCGCCGATCTGTCCGGGCTGAAGCGCGGTGACGTCGTGGTCGCGCCGTTCATGTGGGCGGACAACACCTGCGACTTCTGCGCCGAGGGCCTGCCACCTCCTCGGCACGGCGGTCAGTGGGGTGTCCACGCCGTGGACGGCGGGCAGGGCGAGACCGTGCGAGTGCCGCAGGCGCAGGGCACGCTGGTGAAGCTGCCCGTGGGTGAGGACTCGGCGCTGCTGCCGTCGCTGCTCACCCTGTCCGATGTGTTCTGCACGGGTCATCACTGCGCGGTCACGGCCGGGGTCGGGCCGCGAACGTCGGTGATCGGTGATCGGTGACGGTGCGGTCGGGTTGTCGGCGGTACTGGCCGCCAAGCGGCTCGGCGCACAGCGCCGGATCCTGCTGATGGGCCGGCACCGGGACCGCACCGATCTCGGCCGGGAGTTCGGCGCCACCGACATAATCGCCGAGCGCGGCGAGCAGGGCATCGCACGGGTTCGGGAGCTCACCGGCGGCGACGACACGCACACCATGCTGGAATGCGTTTGGCTGAAACCGGCCCTGGAGACGACGTTCGGTGTCGTTCGCAACGGCGGCGTCGTCAGCCGGGTCGGCGTCGTCAGCCGGGTCGGCGCCCCGCAGTACGCCGAGGTGCCGATGGATTTCAACGTGTTCATGCGCTACGTCACGCTGACCGGCGGGGCGGCACCGGCCCGGGCCCACACATCGAGGAACTGCTGCCCGACGTCCTCGACGGCACCATTCAGCCCCGCCGAGTGTTCGATCGCACCATCGGCCTCGATGACGTCCCGGACGGCTACCGAGCGATGGCCGACCGCGAGGCGCTCAAGGTGCTCGTCCACCCCTGAGCCGCCAACGCCCCCGCGGAGGCCCCGACGTGCCACCAGACGATCAGATCACCTGGATTCCCGCGCTTGATTTCCTCAATGGAGTCGCCATGACCGCACGCACGTCAGACGAACTCACCCGGATCGGGACAGCCGAAGAACTGCAGATCACGTCAGGGCGGCGGGACGGCACACAACAGAACCCGTGATCATCTGGGTTGTCCGCCTCGGCGACGACCTGTACGTCCGATCCGTGAACGGTCCTTCGGCCGCCTGGTTCCGCGGCACCCGGGCGCACCCCGAAGGCCACATCCGGGCCGGCGGCGTCGACAAGGACGTCGCATTCGTCGTCGTCGACGCAGCGGACCAGCTCAACGATCAGATCGACGCCGCTGACCGCCTTTCAGGCGGGGAACGACCTGGCGGTCCGGGTGTTCCTGGGCCCGCCTCCGGGCGGGGTGACGCGGCGCATGCCGACCAGACCGAGCCCACCGCCCGCCGGCCCCCGGTCGCGGGCGCAGTCCTGGACCAGGATCGGCACGATCTCGCGGGTGGGGTGGTTGTCGAACCGGCGATGGGTGTCCTGCTCGATTCGTTGCACTACTCCTGCTGCGCAAGACTTCGGCGCCCCGCCGAACACGCCGCGATCGCCCATGTCGCGCAACGACTGTCGGTCCGGTCCAGGACGCCCCCACCCCGACCTGGCCGGGGTGGGGGCGCATCGCGCCGAAGTCTTGCGCAGCAGGAGTAGTGCAACGAATCGAGCAGGACGCAGGACACCCATCGCCGGTTCGACAACCACCCCCACCCGCGAGTTCGTGCCGATCCTGGTCCAGGACTGCGCCCGCGACCGGGGGCCGGCGGGCGGTGGGCTCGGTCTGGGTCGGCATGCGCCGCGTCACGTGGTTGGTTGGCGGGCGAGCAGCGTCAGGGAAACAGTAAATAGTATCGTTACGTGTTCCGTCTTCCGCGCCGATGTACGGGTCGATACCCGCGGCGAGGAGCGGTTCGGCCTCGCATGACCGGGGGGTTAACCACGGGTGGTATGGGTCTGACGAGGGTCGGTCGTTCCAGCACTCGGCTGCTTTGCCAGGCGCCCCCTCGCGCCGTGAGGTGGAGTCGGCGCCGTGTGTCAGAGCGCCGGGAGGGCCCGTCCGAATTCTTGTCGACGTCTGCCGATCGGCGCGGTACGGTGC
>JADGOY010000364.1 GCA_017882715.1 Nakamurella sp.
CCCCCATGAGCACCCGCGACCAGCAAGTCGACCGCACCGGACGTGTCGTACTGGCAGAATGCCGGGCATGTCGCTGCGGCCGGGGGTGAAGTCTTCGCCGGCTACACCGTCGAACGGGAACTCCGCTCCGGCGGGATGGGGTCGGTGTACCTCGTCCGCCATCCGCGGCTTCCACGGTTCGACGCGCTCAAGCTCTTGCGGGCCGAGTTGTGCGACGATCCAGCGTTCGTCCGGCGATTCGAGCGCGAGGCGGACACCGTCGCGCAGCTGGATCACCCGAACATCGTGGCCGTCCACGATCGCGGGTCGCAGGACGGTCAGTTGTGGATCAGCATGCGCTACGTCGACGGCACCAACGCGACGGCACCAACGCGGAAAGGGCCCTGACGGATCACCGGGCCGACACGCCCCGGAGCGGGTGGTACGCATTGTCAGCAAAGGTCGCTGCTGCCCTGGACTACGCGCATCGGCACCACCTGTTGCACCGAGATGTCAAGCCCGCCAACATCTTGCTTGCCAGCGGAGCGAATGACGACGAAACCGAACGGGTGTTTCTCGCCCAACGGCTCGGACCGGTCGTCCAGCCGCCGTCGAACGGCCGTGGTCCTCGCGGCTGTCGCCGCGCTGGTGGTGGCCGGGCTCGTCACCGCGTTCGCGCTCCGCGGAACTTCCGGAACCGTCGGAACCGCGACGATAGGCGCGTCGTCGCAGGTCTCGGTGACGTCTGCCGCGACTGGAGAGTCGGCGACCTCGGTGCCCCCGAGTTCGTCCGGCTCGTCGAGCGTGTCTTCACGGCCGCCGACCATCGCTGCCGGCCCGGTTCCTGGGCTCCCGCATTCCACCCCCGTGGGTGATCAGATCTTGCTCGCCAGTTGGTCCGTCGATGGATCGGAGGGCTCTTGCAGATCCACACCGCGAGCGGCCAAGTCGGCCACCAAGTGATCGGTGGTGCCTCGGGGCCGCAATTCCCGCAGGTGCCACCGGCGGCACGATCTATGTTCAGTCCATGGAAGGCGGGGCTCCGGTCCCGATCACCGACCCGGGCCAGGGGAACGACGCAGATCCGGTGTTCTCCCCAGATGGGTCGCAGATCGCGTTCCGGCGGGTGACCACAGACCGCGGCAGCGTCGCGAGCGCCCGGATCTACCTCGTCGACGTCGACGGGTCAGGATTGACCCCGCTGACCGACGGCGCCAGCGTGGATCAAGACCCGATCTTCTCCCCGGACGGAACCCAGATCGCCTTCAAGAACAACCGGCCGGACTCCGCCGCACCAGGGACAATCAGATCTGGGTCATCCAGGCCGTCGGGCGGCCCGCATGAACTCGGCGCGGGCAGCCGTGGGGGTCGCCGACGGGGCACCGGCCTGGGCACCGCTGACGTCGCAGGTCCGGACGGACCGGCTCGAAAGTGCTGTGGCTACAAGCTTTCCACGATGACAGCGTTGGCCTGGCCGCCACCCTCGCACATCGTCTGCAGCCCGTACCGGATACCGGTAGCCCGCAGGTGGTGGACCACCGCAGTCATGGCGCGGGCCCCAGAAGCGCCGAGCGGATGTCCCATCGCGATGGAGCCCCCGTTCGGGTTGAGGGCCTTCTCGACACCGGCGTCGCCGCCGGCGATATCGGCCAGCCAGGCGAGCGGAACGGAGGCAAACGCCTCGTTCACCTCGAACGCGCCGATGTCGTCGAGCCGTAAGCCACTGCGCGCCAGTACCTTTCGGGTGGCCGGCAGCGGCGCGGTCAGCATGATCACCGGATCGTCGGCGGCGAGCACAGCGGTATGGATGCGAGCCAGCGGCCGTAAGCCGAGCTGGGTCGCGCGTTCGGAGGTCGTCATCAGCAATGCCGCCGAGCCGTCCGAGATCTGGCTCGAGTTCCCGGCGGTGATCACACCATCCTCGGCGAACGCCGGCTGGAGCGCCCCGAGCGCCTCGAGGGTCCCGCCGCGCCGCACCCCCTCGTCCACTGCGACCGCCGCACCCCCGGTCAAAGAGCCTGGCAACGGGACGATCTGATCCGCCAGCAGGCCCGCATCCTGTGCGGCGGCGGCCTTTTCGTGGGATGCGAGGCTGTACTCGTCGAGCTGTCTGCGGCTCAGATTCCAGCGCTGCGCGACCATCTCGGCGCCAACGCCCTGGTGCGGAATGACGTCGCCGAAACGCGCTGTCCAGCCTAGGGCGGTGAACGGGCTCCCACCGGCCTGCAACGTGCTGCCCATCGGGATCCGCGACATCGATTCGACCCCGCCCGCGACCACCACGTCGTACTGCCCGGCGATCAGACCGGCGGCGGCGAAATGCACCGCTTGCTGGGAGGAACCACATTGACGGTCGATCGTGACGCCGGGCACGGAGGTCGGCCAGCCGGCCGCCAGCACCGCGCTCCGGGCAATGTCCATGGTCTGCTCGCCGATCTGCGAGACGCACCCCCAGATCACGTCGTCGATCAGACCGGGGTCCAGGCCGGTGCGGTCCGTCAACGCCCGCAGCACGTGCGCCGACAGATCGATCGGGTGCACGCCGGACAGCGAGCCGTTGCGCTTGCCCACCGGGGTTCGGACGGCCTCGACGATGACCGCGTCACGCATGGTGTTGCCTCCTAGGACAGGGACCTGACAGATGTACAGATGCAGGGAGAATCAACGCCGGCAGCGGCGTGCCCACCCCCAGACTACGAGACATCGGATCGCTCGGGTCCCGGAGTGTTCACCCCGATCGAGTGGTGACGCAGCGTTTCGCCAGGTCACGGACCGTCTCGCGGCTGATCCTCGGCGACACCAGTTCGACGGACTGTACGCAGAGCGCGCCCGTCGCCGACGCCCAGCTCAGGCACTCCGCCAACGGTCGTCCGTCGAGCCGGGCGGCGAGCAGGCCGGCCACGAAGGCATCTCCCGCGCCGTTGGTGTCGACCACCTGTGCGACGGCGACCGCGCCTACCTGGCATCGGCCTTCCGTTCGGGAGATCGCCCACGCTCCCTGGCTTCCGCCGGTGCACACGGCAAGAGTTGCTCCCCTGTCGACGGTCTCGGTCAGAAATGCTGCCGGATCTGCGAGT